>CAWLAJ010000092.1:0-13895 GCA_963854795.1 Deltaproteobacteria bacterium UBA4427
ATCGCGACGAAGACTTTTCGTCACGGGCACGCGAATGGACCGATGGCAAAGGCGTCGATGTCGTCTACGACTCGGTTGGACAATCGACGTTCGAAGGAAGCCTCGCATCGCTACGACCGCGCGGCCTCCTGTGTCTCTTCGGGCAGGCGAGCGGCCCCGTTCCACCCTTCGATCTCGGCCGCCTGAATGGGGCCGGATCCCTCTTCGTCACGCGCCCCTCGCTCGCCCACTATGTTGCCGACCGCGAATCTCTGGAAGCGCGCGCAGACGCCGTCTTCGATGGACTCGAATCAGGCAAACTCGTTCAGCGCATCGGTGGACGTTATGCGCTCGCGGATGCCGCGAAGGCCCATGCGGATCTCCAAGGTCGTGGGACCATCGGCAAGCTCCTGCTCCTTCCCGGTGATCGCTGAGAGTCGTTGGCTCCTCAGCTCACGCGGCCACTCAGATGTCGTCCATTCCGATCATGCCCGGCTCTTCGGCAACCCGACGCAGCCATGCCTGAAGGTTCGGTCGAGTGGAGAGATCGAAACCGCCCTCGTGCGCCACATGCGTATAGGCATAGAGCGCAATGTCGGCGATCGAATACCGATCCCCGACGAAGAATGCTTTCGCCGCGAGATGAGTCTCCATGACATCGAGCGCGTCATTGCCTCGCTTTCGTCGCTCCGGAAGCTCCGCTTCGTGTCGATCGAGCTCGCCGGCAAAAGTCCAGAAGCGCACGACGGCGATATAGGGTTCGTGGCTATATTGCTCGAAACACATCCACTGCAGCACCTGTGCTCGCAAGAATGGATCCTCGGGCCAAAAGGCCGTGCCCTGCGCCAAAAAGAACAAAATCGCATTCGATTCGGCGAGAGTCCGTCCATCCTCGAATTCCAGCAGCGGAATCCGACCGTTCGGGTTTCGACTTAGGAAATCCGTCGTGCGGGTCTCCCCTTCGAGGATGTTCATCTCGATCCGTTCAACCGGAGTCCCGAGTTGACGGAGCAACAGACGGACCTTGAAGCCGTTTCCGGACTCATGAAAATCGTATAGACGAAGCATGCGAACCTCTCGACCAATGGCGCTCGGCAAGCGAACATAGCCGCCGCGCTTTGCCCGACCCCGTGATTCGAAGGACGGAGAAACCTTGAAAGCCGAGTTCTGGCATGAGCGATGGGAGAAAGGCCAGATCGGCTTTCACAATCAGAAGGTCAACGCGCGTTGCTGGCCGAGTATTGGCCCGATCTCGGGATCGAAAAAAGGGCTCCCGTTTTCGTCCCGCTCTGTGGCAAGAGTCTCGACATGCACTGGTTGAAGGAGCGAGAACATCCGGTGGTCGGTGTCGAATTGTCGCCGCTCGCGGTCCATGATTTTTTCAGTGAGGCGGAAATCTCTCCATTGCAGGCGCGCACCGGATCGCTCGAACGCTTTTCGAGCCAGGGCATCGACCTCTATTGCGGCGATCTCTTCGAGCTGGGTTCTTCTGAATTAGCAGGCACGCGCGCCTGTTATGACCGCGGAGCATTGGTCGCCTTGCCGCCAGAGCTTCGCATGCGTTATGCGAAGCATCTCGCTCGCGTGCTGCCAACGCCGATGACGATTCTCATGATCACCATCGAATACGATCAGTCCAAGATGAAGGGTCCGCCCCATTCGGTTTCGCAGCGTGAAGTCGAAAAACTCTTTGGCGAGGATTTCGAGAGCGAAAGACTCTGGATGGGTGATTGGGTCGAAGCCTCACCCATGTTCCAGGCTCGCGGCCTCGACACCCGACGCGACCTGATCTTTCGCCTCGACCGGAATTCAGACGACACGAACCGAGAAGGAACGCGACGATGAGCGAAGATCCCGTCGCGGCGGTCTGGATGTTGTGGACGCTCGCAGGCGCGACCTGGATCGGTGTGCCGATCTATGCGGCGGTTCTAGGCAGGCGGTTCTATGCCACGTTCAGTGGCGTAATCCTCACGTTCGCACTGCCTTCCGCATTGATTCTGCATTCTCGTCTCCGCGATATGACTTCGGCCGAATGGACCTCGTTGCTCGATTTCATCTTTTGCTACTCGATGGCCGTGGTGGGGATTCAGTTCACCCATCTCGTTCGCGCACGAATGCGGAGCTCGTATTTCCGCTGGCTGGTTTCGGTCCCGGCCCAGACCTTCGTCGCCGGCGGAATGCTCGCAACGCCGTGGCTGCTCTTCCTGCTTCCGGTTCGGCTCCTTCTGGGCTACCTCGAATTCTTTCAGTGGGAGGTGGCACAGATCGGTTGGACGCTCTTGGAGGCGCTACCTCTCGTCGTCGCTGGACTCTCGATCATCACCTCGATGACTGCGCGCCCCGAGACCGTGCGCTTTCGTCTTTCGCGTAACGGTCCTGACGAAATCCAACGCGTGCCCGTCGAACGCTTTCACGGTCGTCCGCCCGAGCCATTGCTCGAACGGCCGCTGCGCATCGTCCAGATCTCGGATACCCATCTCGGCCCGTGGCAGAGCGTGCCTCGACTGCGGAGTCAAATCGCGGGGTTGGTCGCTCGCGACCCGGATCTCGTGATGCTCACAGGCGATTTTCTGACGATGGAGAGCATGGGCTCGCCGGGCTGCCTCGAAGAGGCGATGCAGCCGTTGCTTCCGATTGCCGATCGATGCGCGGCCATCTTCGGAAATCATGATCACGAAGCGCCCGATCACGTGCGCGACGCGATGGCGGCGATTGGCATTCGCCTGCTGATCGATGACGAAAGCTGCTTCGATACGCCGATCGGTCGTGTCCAGGTGGTCGGCTCGGACTACATCAACAAGGACCGACGCGAACACCTCGATGAGCTGCTCACGCGATTCCCAAGAAGGCCCGATCATCTTCGGCTCCTGCTCCTGCACGATCCACTCGGCTTTCACTCCCTGCCCGACGACGACGTCGACCTCGTTCTTTCTGGTCATACGCACGGTGGGCAAATCGGCCTCGTCTCTCTTGGCCTCGACTGGACAGTCTTGTCGCCTTCGCGCTGGCCCGATCAAGGTCTCTTCGCTCGGGGCGCGAGCCGGCTCTATGTCCATCGGGGTACGGGTTTCTACGGCTTTCCACTTCGTGTGGGCGTACCGGCTGAGCACTCCGTTTTGGAAATCAGCCCAACCTGACCAAACCCAATGGAGGTCCTCACTCGCGATCGGATGCCAGACGGAGGCCGCGGTCCGCGCTCCATGCGAGCTCTACATCGTCGGTCCGCACGAGACTCCAATCGAAGCCCGCGATCAGATCGGCTGGATGACAACGGCTGCCCGTTGGCACGAGACCCACGAAACCCGCCAGAAGACCACAGAGCTCGTCAGCCGCGAGACCGCTCTCTCGAATCGCTTCGAGATCGACTGCGCCATGCAGCTTCGAGAGTTTTCCTCCAGCTCGCTCCATGAAGAGCAGATGATGGCGATATCGGGGCGGACCCAGTCCGATCACGCGCTGAAGAGCGACTTGCAAGACCGTGGACGGAGAGAGATCGCGGCCGCGGACGACACGATCTACGCCGCAATCGGCGTCATCGATGACCGATGCGAATTGATAGGCGTGAACTCCGTCTCGACGCCGCAAGATCGGATCACCGAAGAGACTCGCCGCATCCCCCGAGAGATCGAGGCCGCTTTCATCGACGAGCCGGATCTCATCTGAATCGAGCCGTAGCCGCAGAGGCTGATCAATCTCGCGCCAGCTCGAAGCGTCCAGGTCATTTCCTCGACAAGTCCCCGGGTAGCGGAAGCTGCCATCCGGCGCGCGCTTCCCCGCAGCACGAATCTCGGCACGACTGCAATGACAGGCGAAGACCCGCTCATTTCGGACGAGATCGTCGAGAACCGCATCGTGCCTCTCGCGATTGTCCGACTGAAGAACGATGGAATCCCAGTCCAACCCGAACCAGGCCAGGTCGCGTTTCATATGCTCGATATAGCCCGGCTTGGTCCGCTCCCGATCCAGATCTTCGAGCCTCAAGACGACTTCCGCGCCATTGGATCGGGCATCGAGCCAACAGAGCAATGCGGCAACCAGGGTTCCCGGATGAACACGGCCGGTCGTTGACGGTGCAAAGCGTCCCCGTTTCCAGTCTGATTCGATTCTTTCACCTAACATCGAGTCATCTCACCAGCTGTCCGTTCGTCGAATCGAAAAGCCGTTTACATCCGTTCATGGAGTCGATTTTTCCTAAACGCGTATGAGTTTCGCGCCGAAGAGTAAGTATGCACGCAACTTCCTCTGCGAACAGCCCGATCGGACGAAAAATCGAAACGCTTCTGATCCCGAGGAGTCTGGCTCCGCGCGTCTATCGAGCGCTCCAAGCGCTGGGGTATTCGCTCAGCGACCGCGCGGCCAAGAGCGACCGCATTGAACCGAATCTCCAGGCCGATGTCGCCGCCAGCGCCATCTGGGTCGTCGATGAAAGTCGAATCGACGAAATGCCAGAGATTGGGGACGCGCAGATCTTGTTGATTGGATCCCCGCAGCGGAATCCTTCGACCGACCCGCGAATCCTGGCGCACGTGATTCGACCCGCGCGGCTCTCGGACGTCTATTCGATGATTCAAGGAGCGCTCGAATCGAGATCGCGGCGAAATCCTCGCGTTCGGACGAAACTCTCAGCGCGCTGTCTGCGCGCCGATCGCTGCTTGATCGGAGCGGTTTTGTCTCTATCCGAGAGAGGTTGCCTGCTTCGAACGGAGGAGTCCATCCAGAAGGGGGCCCGACTACGGTCTCGTCAGCACCGAGGCGGAGTGTCGCTATACCCAAGACGGCGATATCGGTCTCGAATTTACCGCGCCCCCCGCGGATATCCGGAATTCCGTCGCACGTTTCGTCACGCGTCAGCTCGCCGAAAATCTAGGTAGCTGTCCGGCCTAACAAGACGGCGGATTTTCGGCCCGACGCGAGGTCCGATCGAAACAGCGACCTCGGAAGACCACGATCTCGGGATCTCGCAGAACGTTCAAGTCCAACAGCGGATCAGATTCGAGCACCAGGAAGTCCGCGGATAGACCGGGCTCGATTCGCCCCGTCTCGTCGGCGATACCCAGGGCGATCGCCGCTTCCGATGTTGCGGCTCGCAGAACATCGACAGGTCGCAAGCCTGCATAGCGTTCGAAGGCCAGAAGTCCCAGCGGCAGATCGACGTGCCGTACCCCCGGAATGCCGGCGTCGGTGGAAGCGATGAAACGAACTCCGCGATCCCTCTGGAGTCGGAGACAACTCGACATCCGGTCGAAGAATTTTGTCGATTCTCCCTTGTCGTTTTCGATTCGCCGAGACCAGCCCGCGTTGACTGTCGGGGAAACCCACAACTCGCTCTTCGCCATCTCATCGATCAACGACTCATCGATCAGGGTTCCAAAGCCATCCTCCCCGGCGAAGGACGCGTGTTCGATCGTTCTGACCCCTGACCGAACAGCATCCGCGATCCCCTGCGTTCCGTGACAGTGGGCGGCCACGGATCGACCTGCCCGACTCGCGGCCTCGACGACCCGATTGAGACCGGACAAGTCGAATTGGCTATCGCGTGCGCGACTCCCGGGTGTAATCACGCCTCCGGTCGCCATGACCTTGATCCAATCGCTGTCCGCCTCGATCTGCAGCGCCACCATGCGATCGATTTCCAGAGGCGTCGTGACGGCGCCTCCCCAGAAATCACAGTGACCCCCCGGCGTCGTCAGTGGCTGCCCACAACACAAGAGCCGCGGACCCAATCGTTCACCACGCGCAATCTGTCCTCGCAGAGCGTGTTCGCGATGGCGAGCTCCGCCACAGTCGCGCGCCGTCAAAATCCCCGCAAAGAGCATTTCGCGTGCCCGCTTCTCCATCGCGGCCCGCAACGCGTCCTCGGGAACCGCCATCTGCTCGGCGGGGGTCATGATCGTCGGATCCAGCTCGAGGTGGACGTGTGCGTCGATCAGGCCGGGAACCAGAACGCGGCCATCCAAGTCCAGGCGAGCCACGCCCTCGCTGCCCTCGAGAGCGGCGTCGCCAAGAGCAAGAATCCTTCCGTCTCGCACGCGTACAGGCGACGGGAGAGGCTCCAGGGAATCTCTGGGGGTCTCCCAGACCCGTGCACCTAATATCAAATAATCGTTCATTTTCAGATACTTACCTCGTTTCTCAGCAATCGTGTTGGGTGTTGCCGTTGCGCTCGTGTCGATCTTGGGCATTCTCCCTCAACCATCCGCTTCATCCCAGCGGGGTTTCGCCTAGAGCCAACTAGAGTGAAGCAGAAGGATCCAGACGCCGAACGCGCGATTCGAGATCACGACTGCAAACGCCATACGGAAGGACGCCTCAAAAGATGTCGGACTCAAATGAAGTGCTGGTGGTCGCCTCCAAAGTCAAGGCCTATGTCAAAGCCAGCGGGGACATGAAGACCTCCGCCGGTGTACTCCAGATTCTGTCGGATCGTCTGCGCACCATGTGTGACCAGGCTGTCGAAAGTGCCCGAAGCGACGGTCGCAAGACCGTTCTCGATCGCGATTTCAGCTAGCCGGACGCTACTCACTCGGCCAGACGCGATCCCGCGGCGGAACCTTCTGCTCCGGGCGCGGTACCTCATGGTGAATCCGGTGCGCTCGTGTGAGCGGCTCCTCTTTCGTTCGCGGGGTGCGCTGCAGATCTGTCGATCGAATGACTGACTGTCCGGCCGCATCGCGCTGGGCAGACGAGACCCGGAGCGGGGTCGAAGAAGGAAGAGGATGGGCGTTTGTTCGTGGGCGCGGAGCATTCAGCTCTGACGGCCCTCTCCAATTCGCTTTGGAGGGATCGATCCCGCGAAAAGCTCCAACCAGAGAAATGACGCGATGATCAACGAGGCGGACGAAGAGCCGGAAGCTGGCGTCGCGACCCCATCGAGCGTCGAAACCCCGTCGGCGGTCGTGACCCAGATCGAAGTCGCTTCAGGAACCGACGTCGGGCAGGTCCGATCGGCCAACGAAGATAGTTGCGACATTCTCGAGCGCCCGGACGGGAGTCGGCTGTTGATCGTGGCCGACGGAATGGGCGGCCATCGGGGCGGGGCGACGGCCAGCCAGAGCGCGGTCGCCACAGTCTCCGAACTCTTCTTCAGCGACACCTCGAATGATGTGGAAGAGATGATTCGCCAGGCCATCACGACGGCCAATGAACGAATCTTCGACAAGGCACAGAACGATCCGGACCTCGAAGGCATGGGAACGACTGTCGTCGCATTCCTGCTCGATGAACACGGTCGCGGGACGGTGGCCCACGTCGGCGATAGCCGCGCCTATCGTTATCGACAAGGCGAACTCCAGCCGCTCACCACCGACCATAGTGTCGTCGCCGAGATGCATCGCCGTGGACTGATCTCGGCAGATGAAGCCGCAGTCCACCCGAGACGCAATGAAATCCTGCGCTCGGTCGGGATCCTCGCGGAAATCGAGGTGGAAGTCGCGCCGGTCGAGGTCGCGCCGGGTGATCGGTTCGTGCTCTGCTCCGACGGTCTATCGGGCGTCCTCCACGATGATGAGATCGCCAGGGTCGTTCAAGTCGATTCGCCTGAGGATGCCGTCGCCTCGCTGATTCGATTGGCCAACGAACGCGGCGCCCCCGACAACATCAGTGTGCAGGTCCTGGCGATTCCAGCCAATCGAATGGAGGGCGACCCCGAAGCCACGGCCCCGGTAGAGCTTTCCGAGGTCGGAATTCAGGCCATCGAGGCCAAACGCAGCCAACGAAAGCAGGCACGCTCCATAGCGATTGGAGCGGCCCTCGCGGCGAGCGTCCTCATCCTCTATTTCGTGTTGCGCGCATTCGCGCCGGGGAGCGATGTGCAACCCGAGGCGCCGATCATTCCGTCGAGTGGGAATGGCGAGATTCCCGCGCAGGGCGATCCATTCGAGCGCGAACCGGACGTGCCGCGGCGTGGTGTTCCGCGTTAGGCGCTGGTCCCCGAGCGACGAGGCAGAGGCTGGGCAGCGAAAAGCCCCTCGCGGATCGTTCTAGGGGGAAGCGGTCGCTTCGTCATCGAGACGAACTTCGACCGTGTCGGGTCGCTGATCCGGATCGAAAGCAATAGCCAGAAATTCTTCCGCGACGTAGCGTGCACTGTTGAAAGCGTTTTCTCTCTCGCGCTCTCGGAAGCGTTCAACGTCGGGAAAGTTCTCGGCCGATGAAGCGCGGATGAGGGTTTGCATCGCGGTATCGACGACCCCCGGTGCGATCGAGTGGGCGCGCAATCCGATCTCGGCTTCCTCGATGGCGATCACCTCGGTCAGTCGTTCGACGCCGGCCTTGCCCGCGCAATAAGCCCCCCAACCCGAATAGGGGTTCCAGGCCGCCCCGGAAGACATATTGATCAATACGCCGCCGCGACCCAAGCGCCGGACATGTCGGATATAGGCACGCGAACCCACGAAGACACCGGTCAGGTTGATGTCGAGATGCTCACGAAAATCTTCGAGCGAGACGTCTCGAACGGGACGAATCGGATCGAGTACACCGGCGTTGTTGACCCAGAGATCGATTCCACCGAAGCGCTCTTCTGCCTCCGCGACGAGTTCGTCGAGTCCCTTTTCGTCTCGAGCATCGAGGGAACGTGCGATGACGACTTCGCTGCTCTCGAGTGCGGGCGGCGTACGCGAACAGAGGACGAGCCGAAGACCCGCCTCCGCGAAATGCGAAGCCATGCCCGCACCAATCCCGCGACTGGCACCGCTAATGAAGGCGACCTTGCCCTGCAGGCTCTGATTCGCCGGCCCGTTCTTCGTACTCGATGTCAACTCGACACCTCCCCGCCTGCGCTCTGGCATCGCCGGAGGTCCGATCCTGCGGGTTCCTGGAAAACCCTCAACCCGAACTCGGGAACCATCGCCAGAATGCGATCGAATAGATCCGCTTGAATGTCTTCATAGTTGATCCAGGCCGTATCCTTCGAAAAACAATAGATCTCGATCGGCACGCCCTGGGGCCCTGCATTCAGCTGTCGAACCAATAGCGTGTGGCCGGTCTGATGGATCTCCGGATGATTCCTGAGCGTGGCCCAGATCCAGGCTCGAAAGGTGCCGATGTTCGTCAGGCGACGAAGATCAGCGGAAACCTGCGGATCCAACTCCGGAGACGTATTCGCCGTCGCGAGTTCATCGCGTTTGCCACGCACGTACTCTCGCAAGAGTGACCAACTCTCGAAGCGTGAGATCTCGTCTCCCGTCAGAAAGCGAATCGACTGTAGATCGATCGAGACCGATCGTTTGATCCGACGACCGCCCGAAAGCGACATCCCACGCCAATTCTTGAAAGAGTCGGTAATCAAGCGATGGGTCGGGATCGTGGTGATGGTCATGTCCCAATTCTGGACCTTCACTGTATGCAGGGCGACCTCGATCACATCGCCGTCGGCACCGAGGTCCGGCACCTCGATCCAATCACCGACACGAATCATGTCGTTGCTGGCGATCTGGATGCTCGCCACGAAAGAGAGGATCGTGTCGCGAAAAACGAGAAGCAGAACAGCGGTCATCGCGCCAATGCCCGAAACGAAGATCCAGGGCGATCGGTTCATCAAGGCGGCCAGGATCAGAAGTCCCGCCACCAGATAGATCACGATCGAAGCGACCTGCAGATAGCCCTTGATCGGGCGCTCGCGATATTCGGAGTGGCTGTTGTAGATCGCTTCCGCCGCGCGCAAGAAGCTCGACAGGCCCAACGCGCCGACGAAGATCATGACGGCCACGGCGGTGCGCCGGATTCCGTCCGCCAGACTCTCCGGAATATCCGGGAAGAAGTTCATGCCGTAATAGATGACGAAGGCCGGCGCGATATGGGCGATTCGAGCGAAGACACCGGACTTGACGATCTCATCGTCCCAATGGGTCGTTGTACTCGACGCAAATT
This sequence comes from Deltaproteobacteria bacterium UBA4427, assembly GCA_963854795.1. Taxonomy (GTDB): domain Bacteria; phylum Myxococcota_A; class UBA9160; order UBA9160; family UBA4427; genus UBA4427. The sequence continues at coordinate 9,850 of CAWLAJ010000092.1, forward strand.
TCCGAGTCGCACGCACGAGGGCCCAACGCAGGAAGAAGTAGACAACGGTCGCCGCAACGAGCACCGCGGCGAGATCGACGGCCTCGACGATCCACGCGCCCAGGCCACGTTCCTTCAGCCAATCTTGCATCCCACCCTCCATCGCTTCCTGTACCGAATGCTATACCCGACGCTGATTCCCGAGCGATTCCCCGACGGAGTGACGGTCGATCGCCGGCGCGCAAGTCAAAAGCATATCGAAAAGCGGGGTCGGCCCGGTCTCAGACATCCCCTACGCTCCACTTTCTCATGCCCCCCGCCAAGAAAAATGCCAAACCCAAGCCAGGCAAAACTGGTCGTCGCCCATCGAAATCGGCAAAACGACGGGCGCGCCTCGAGCGCGTGGGCGAGCTCGATCACATCGAGATTTGTGGCGCCGCCGAACACAACCTGAAATCGATCGACATCGACATCCCGAAGAAGAAGCTCGTGGTGATGACCGGGGTCTCCGGATCGGGAAAGTCCTCGCTCGCCTTCGACACGCTCTACGCCGAAGGGCAGCGCCGATATGTCGAGAGCCTGTCCGCCTACGCGCGCCAATTCCTCGGCCAGATGGAGAAGCCGCGCTACGACACGATTCGAGGGCTTTCGCCGACGATTTCGATCGAGCAGAAAACGACCGGGAACAATCCCCGCTCGACGGTCGGCACGATCACCGAAATCTCCGACTATTTTCGCGTTCTCTGGGCGCGCACGGGCAAGCAGCATTGCCATCAATGCGGCGATCGTGTCGAGACTCAGACCGCCGAGCAAATCGCCAAGACGCTGGCACAACTCGGGAGCGGAACGAAGCTCATTCTCCTTGCGCCGCTGCTCGTCAACCGAAAGGGCGAACATCGGGAGCTTCTCGAAGAGTCGCGGCGCGCCGGCTGGACCCGGCTACGCGTCGACGGGGAGATCGTGCTCACAGAGGACCTCGAAGCGCTCGACAAACGCAAGAAGCATCATGTCGAAGCGGTCATCGATCGCATCGTCGTCAAAAAAGGCATCAAGAGTCGCCTGACCGAATCGGTCGAGACCGCCCTTCGCATCGGCGACGGCCAGCTGATTGCCGCCATCGGAAGCGAGGCGGATCGGACCTACTCCGAAAACGCAGCCTGTGCGCGCTGCCAGATATCGTTTCCTGAACTCACACCCCAGGCCTTCTCCTTCAACAGCCCACAGGGCATGTGCGGCGATTGCAACGGTCTTGGCAACCGCTTCGAAATCGACGCCGATCTCGTCGTGCCGGACGATTCGATCTCGATCGATGACGGCGCGCTGAAACCCTGGGGCGAGAAGATTTCTTCGAAAGACGGCTGGGGGAGCGGCTTCCGAAAGCAAATCCTCGTGCAATTGAAGGTGAACCTCGACAAGCCGTGGCGGCGACTTTCCGAAAAACACCGCCAGCAAATCCTCTTCGGCACCGGCGAACAGCGTTTCCGCGTCAAGTGGAAGGGCAAGAGCGGGGGCGGCGGCCAATTCGACACGACCTGGGAGGGTCTCATCCCGCGCCTCATGCGCCGCTTCAAGGAAACCAAGAGCGAAGGCATGAAGCGCTGGTATTCGAAATACATGGCGAATACCGCCTGCACGACTTGTCACGGCAATCGACTTCGGCCCGAGAGCGCGGCGGTCCGAGTCGCGAATCGAACGCTCGTCGAGATCTCCGCGATGACCGTCGACGAGGCGCACGCGTTTTTCGACACGATCCCGCTTCGCGGGGCCGACCTCGAGATCGCGACCGAGATCCTGAAGGAAATTCGCTCTCGGCTCGACTTCCTCGCCGCGGTCGGACTCGGTTATCTCTCCCTCGATCGCGCGGGCCCGTCACTGTCGGGCGGCGAGTCCCAGCGAATACGACTGGCGAGCCAGGTCGGCTCCGACCTGACGGGCGTCATCTATATCCTCGACGAACCCTCGATCGGACTGCATCCCCGCGACAATCGACGTCTGCTGGACACGCTCGAACGCATGCGCGACATCGGAAATACCGTCGTCGTCGTGGAACACGATGAAGAAACGATCCGTGCGGCCGACCACGTCATCGACTTCGGTCCGGGCGCCGGAATCGCCGGGGGCCAGATCATCCATGCCGGAACGCCGGCATCGCTCGAAAAGTCGCGCAAGTCGATCACCGGTGCCTACCTTTCGGGTCGACGCCGAATCGAGATTCCAAAGAAGCGCCGGCTGGCGACCGGTAGTCTCAAGATCCAGGGTGCTCGCGAGAACAATTTGTGTGATATCGACGTCGAAATCCCGCTCGGCATCCTGACCGCGGTGACCGGCGTTTCGGGCGCTGGAAAATCAACGCTCGTCAACGACATTCTCTATCCGTCGGCCGCCCGCGAACTCGTCGGAAGTCTGGCGCGTGTCGGCAAGCACCGACGCCTCTCGGGACTCAGCCAACTCGATAAAGTCATCGACATCGACCAGCGTCCGATCGGCCGTACCCCTCGCAGCAATCCCGCCACGTACATCAAGGTCTTCGACGAGATCCGGCGCTTCTTCGCGGAATTGCCCGAGAGTCGAATTCACGGCTACAAGCCCGGCCGCTTCTCGTTCAACGTCAAAGGCGGACGCTGCGAAGCCTGCGAGGGCGATGGCGTTCGAAAGATCGAGATGCATTTCCTCGCCGACGTTTTCGTGCGCTGTGAAGAGTGTGGCGGCAAGCGCTTCAACGAGGCGACCCTACGCGTCGAGTATCGCGGACATTCGATCGCCAAGGTGCTGGACCTGACCGTGACGGAGGCGATCGAACTCTTCAAGGCGCATCGCAAGGTCGCCGGCCCACTTCGCCTGCTCGAGCGCGTGGGACTCGACTACCTCCATCTCGGACAACCTTCGCCGACTTTGTCCGGAGGCGAAGCCCAGCGCATCAAGCTCGCCCGCGAGTTGTCCAAACGTGCCACCGGCCGCACTCTCTATATTCTCGATGAGCCGACGACGGGTCTTCATTTCGAGGACATCCGAAAGTTGCTCGAAGTCCTCGACGAGCTCGTGGACGCCGGAAATAGCGTCGTCGTCATCGAACACAACCTCGACGTCATCAAGACCGCCGACTGGATCATCGACCTCGGACCCGAAGGCGGACCGGCGGGAGGCAAGATCGTTGCCTGCGGAACGCCCGAAGATCTCTGCAAGTCGAAGGCGTCGCATACCGGTCGATGCCTGTCTCCGCTTCTCAAGGCGAGGCGCGCCAACTAACATCCACGCCCCCTCTATCCCGGGACGTCGAGCATCCATTCCACGATGCGTGCATTCTCTTCGCGTGGATAGGTGTGGGAGAGATCTTCGATCTCACGGTAGAGGAGATTTGCGTGGGCGTCTTCGAGAACCCGGGCCGCTTCCTGTGCGAGCGCGACCGGAAAGAGCCAATCGAGTGCGCCGTGCACGAGATAGATCGGTTTGTCCCGCGCGCGATCGAGATTCCCTATCGCGAAATTCATCGGATGAAGAACGCCGGAAACAGGCGCCAGATGCGTATACGGAGTGTCCTGGGCCAGACCCGTCAGTAGCGTCATGGTTGCACCATCGGATAGACCCGTCAGCAAGACATGGCCCGAGTCGACGCGCCATTTCGCCATCACCCATTGTGTCAATTTTCGCAGAACCTCTCCATCGAGTTCGGGCGCGTGCAGCGACCACGTCGAGTCGCGAGAAGTCGGCGCCATCAACAAGAACCGCCGACTTCTCGCCTCACGCAGCCACGACCAGAGAAAATCGGCACCGTTGCCCGATCCACCGTGAAGTGCCACGACGAGCGGCCACGGCTCACTCGCGTCGTAGCTCTCCGGCACATAGAGATCGAAGCCACCGCGAGCCCCGATTTCTCCCGAGCGAAAGAGCCCCACCCGCTCGTCGATGCCTTCACGCACTTCGAGACTCTCCAATCGATCACGACAATGGGGTTCCGCAAAATACGACGACACGGGAGGCAACGCATCCCGTAGCGGGTAGAGCTGCGCCTGCGACCGGGCGTGCTGATGCATCGCACGAATCGCTCGCATGGCTCCTTGCTCGGGTGC
>CAWLAJ010000093.1:0-13868 GCA_963854795.1 Deltaproteobacteria bacterium UBA4427
GAATTCGATGATCTACCGAGGCGTCTTCGTCCTCCTGCGCGGCCAGGATTTCCAGCGACACACAGTCTATTGGAAGACGCTTATGCTCGGATCCTCTCGGTCCTAGAGACCTTGCTCGAAGACCGACCCTATCTCTTCGGCGCCGAGTTCACTCTGGCCGATGCCAGTGCGTATGGTCAGCTGGCGATGAACACCTCCGACCAGAGTGCCGACGACCTGATTCGCAAGAACGCGCCAGGTGTACACGGTTGGTTGCAGCGGATCGGCAAGGCGGATTTCTCTACGAGTCGTTTGGACGGCCGGCTCGTGCTCGACGCAAAGACCGCGCCGCTGTTCGAAGAGCTCCAGCGGGTCTTCATCCCGCTCATGCAACAAAATGCCTCCGCCTACCAACGCCTTCACGCTTCGGGCGAAAGGCTCTTCAACGAGGCCGGCTTCGATGCCGGGCGGGCGCTCTTCGATGGCGAGCTCGATGGAAGACCTTTTCGCGCTGTTGCGAAGACCTTCCAGGTGCGGGTGTGGCGGAGCCTGCTCGAGAATTGGCATGCGCTCTCGAAGCCAGACCGAGATCGGCTGAATGTGCTCGGATTGGATCCCACAACGCGATTGAGGAGCTGAATGAAGATGGCCGAGATCTCGATCGTCGAATTCCGGCCCGAGTGGACAGCCGAATTCGAGAGCATCGCCGCCGAACTTCGCGACGTCGTGAAGGACGACGTCGCACGAATCGACCACATTGATTCAACGGCTGTTCCCGGGCTTGCGGCAAAGGACATCATCGACGTCCAACTCACGGTCGCGCAATTGGAGATCGAACAACCCGCCTCGAACCTACGAGCGGCAGGCTATCGACCCTATCCCGACTACGGCAACGACGTTCTCGTGGGATTCGATGTCGGCTCACCAGAACTCCGAAAGATATTCTTTCGGGAGAGGCCCGGTCAGCGCAGGACCCCTATCCATATACGGGAAGGGAACCGATTGAATCAGGAGTACGCTCTGCTCTTTCGGGACTATCTCAGAGCCGAAACGACCGTTCGCGACGCCTACGGCGTAATCAAGAAAGAACTAGCCGACCGCTTCGCCGATGACGTCGACGCCTACTGTGCCATCAAGGATCCCCATATGGACACCGTCTACCACGCCGCGAAGCTATGGGCAAAACTCGAGCATTGGAAACAAGATGACGACTTTCGCTGACCGCAGACCCGTCGCCCGGTCTGCCGTCATACCCCAACTCACAATCAAAGGAATTTGAATGGACATGCTGGAACTACCCGACTCGATCTTGAAGAGGATCGCCCTCTTCCTGCTTTCCTTCGCATTCGTGGCCGGGGGGGTAAACCACTTCGTGAATCCAGAGTTCTACATCGCGATCATGCCGCCCTATCTTCCCGCGCACAGCGAACTCGTCCTGATCAGCGGCGTCTTCGAGGTCCTCGGCGGGATCGGCGTTCTCATTCCCCGCGCTCGCAGCCTCGCGGGATGGGGACTGATCGCACTGCTGGTCGCGGTCTTTCCCGCGAACCTGTACATGGCGCTCAACCCGGAACTCTTCTCGGACGCCACGCCTGCCGCACTCTATGGACGACTTCCCTTCCAGCTCGTCTTTCTCGCCTGGACGTATTGGGCAACGCGACCGTGAAAGGAAGGATCCGCGCGCTCGAGGTTCGATTGAGCCACTAGAACGACGCGTGTCACACGATCAATTCGCGAGAAAGAGACTCCGGAGCGCGACGCGACCGTTCTCTCCGTCCTCAGGCTCGGCGGATTCCTCGAAGGCTCGCTCGTCCAACTGATTCAGGCGAAGCTCGTAGGTCCCGACGAGCCAGCAATCCTCTTCGTCAAGTGACTCGAGCGCTGGGCCCCCCTCGAGATTGAGCGGGCAGATGTCGCGACGCTCTTCGATTTCCAGAGTCTCGTTCTCGAAGAGAACGCGAAGCGGCAGACCCTGCGATCGACAAACTGTCGGACGATGATCATAAATGCGACACGCGCCCTCCGAATCCAGAAAGGCACAGGAGCCTTCCGGATGCGGCGATTCAGACTGCAGCAACGCCGGGTATGCGCGACGAATTCGCAAGGCTTCGATCCTCGTGACCGTGAGACCGTCGACACAACAAGCCGAACAACCTCGTCTGCATCGAATTCGCGATCCGTGGCGATCGGCGAGAGCACGTGCCTCGCGATCGATCTCGTCGTGGAGCTTGCCCAAGGCGACGAGCGCCGCCTCGTCCGAATCAGCCGAAGACACCCTTCTCCTTCAGCGACTCGATCTCCGCGGCGTCATAGCCAAGGATTTCGCCTAGCACCTGTGAATTTTGCTCGCCGACTTCCGGTGCCTTCGTCGGCGCGACGGGTTCTTCCCCTCGAAAGTGAATCGGAAAGGGCAGCATATCCGCGCCATGCTTCTCGTGCGGATAAAGTGGGAAGCGTTCCTTGAATTGAGGATCGTCGACGACATTGGAAGGCGTATTGACAGGCGCCATCGGAAAGTTTTCCCGGTTGCCAAGGTCGATCCATTGCTGACAGGTCCGCTGCTTGAAGATCTCGCGTAGCTCCGTCTGGAGTTCGCGATTGTTGCGCGCATGATCCGCGAACTTCGATCCCGGCCAGCGTTCGAACAGATCCATCCGTTCGAGGGTCGCGCAGAAGTTCTTCCAGAAGGCCCGTTCCGAACACATGAGCATGACGACGCCATCGCTCGCGTCGTACATCTGGTATCGAACGCCTTCTTTCATCCCCTTCGTCCCCACCGCGCGGCGCTCGTAATCGTCAGAGGCATTCCCCGTCACGACGTCTTCGGGTCGGCGGTAGGCCAGGTGGGATTCGGATCGATACCAGTCCATATAGGCAGCGGCGTCGGATTGGCCCAGTTCGAGAAAGGACCCATCGCCTGTCTCTCGCGCCCGAATGATTGCGGCCAGGATTCCAAAGGCACCGAAGATCGGACCCGCATGGATCCCGATCGAAGCGTGTTCGGGGATATAACAGAATCCTTCTTCGTCGTAGGCGGGGTTGATGATGCCGGCCCAGGTATCAAAGGCGATGCCATGGGCGGGAAGATCCTGGTAGGGGCCGGTCATACCATAGCCAGAGAGCGTGCAGAAAACGATCTTCGGGTTGAGCGGTTTCAAGTCCTCGTAACCGAGACCACGCCTCGCAAGCGAACCGGGCCGCATCGCTTCAACGACGCAGTCCGCGGTCTTGGCGAGCTCCTTGTAGATACGAACCGCCTCCGGATTCTTGAGGTCGAGTACGAGGCTCTTCTTTCCCCGGTTGAGATGGAGATGCATGAGCGAAACGCCTTCGACGATCGGCCAGGTCATCTGTCGGATGTAATCGCCGCTCGGTGGCTCGACCTTGATCACGTCCGCGCCAAGATCCGCGAGGTGAGTCGTTATGCCAGCCGGACCGAGCATGGAACTCTCGATGACCCGAACGCCGGCGAGCGGCTGCGCTCTCTTCGAAATCGAACTCTGCTCGTGCTTCGACATATCCTCTTCCTGTTTCCTGATGGGTGGCCCACGAGAGCTACGAAGGCAGCGCCCAGTATATCGTCGTATCCCGCCAACGGTGAAGCGAATACGAGCGATCTCGCCTCGCGCGGCAACGCATCACGGATCGGAGGCGGACTCGCCTTGCATCCCGGGAACGGGGACTCTCTCGCGGTCTGGATAGATCCACGGATCGATCGCCCTTCGTCTCTTTTCCGTGACGAGCAGGTCATAAAAGGACCGCGCAACACCCGGCTCGAAGGCGATGGCCGAGGCACCCACCTCCTTCGCGACTGCCGCCTGATCATAGATGAACCGCTTCCACACGATCGCCGGATAACGCTCGACAGCAAGCGCATAGCCAGCCGTCTCCGAACCGTCATCGGCCGGAATGTGAAATGCCTGCCCGCCCGTATCGCGGAATTGGTGGCAGCCCATGCGATCGGGATTGGCGATCAGGGTCCGCCGCAACAGCTCCGGTCGATCGCGCACGATGGCCAGCGGATCCTCGGCGCGAAGTCGAAACGACCCCGTCGCCAATCCATAACGCCCGACAATTCGGCTGCCTTCGTCCGTGCGGGGTCTTCGTCCGGAAAGTAGAGGAAGGCGCCCAGTGGCCTCGCCATATCGATGCGCTTGGCCTCGACGTCCACCCAGGAGTAGCGGCGTCGGGTGTGATAGAGATCGGTCGCGCGGAAGAGATTCGATTCACCGTCGAGGCCCACCACGATCCGCGGCGATAACTCGCGTAGCCGATCCAGACTGAAGACGGTCCACTCGTTGCGCGCGTTTCGAATCTCGAGCCAGTTTCCCTCCCCGATTTCCGCCGGGCCGAGTGCGTCGAGCAACCGAATCAAATCGATCGACTGATAGTCGCCGACGGATGGGATGCAGGATTTCGCCAAGCACATCGATCGACTGCTCGACGGTCACGAGCGCGATCAGCTCGTCGGGCTGATCCGGAAAATCGCTGGATCGCTCTAGGAGTCGTCGATCAGACCTTCTTCGAAATCCTCTGGTGCCTGGTAGCCCATGAGGCGAAGAATCGTGCTCGCTAGATTGGCAAGGCCTACCTCGCCGTTTCGTGCACGCAGCCCAAACTCGATGCTGGGCGCATAGATATGGAGGGGGACCGGATTCAGTGTGTGGCTCGTCTTCGGCTTGACCCGGCCTCGCGCATCCACAGCGGGCTCGCCCGTCTTCTTGTCGATCTCGACCATGCAATCCGCGTTGCCATGGTCGGCCGTCACGATCAACGCGCCGCCCAACCTCTCGATCACGGGCATCAGGCGAGCGACCTGCAGGTCGACGGCTTCGACGGCCTGAATCGCGGCGGCATGATGGCCGGTATGTCCGACCATATCCCCGTTGGCGTAGTTCACGCGAGCATGGCGATAGCGACCGGTCGCGAGCTCTTCGATCAGCCGATCGGTGATTTCGGCCGACTTCATCCACGGGCGTTCCTCGAAGGGCTGCGTATCAGAGGGGATCTCGACATAGGTCTCGAGTTCCGCGTCGAAAGCACCACTTCGATTGCCGTTCCAGAAATAGGTCACGTGTCCGAATTTCTGGGTCTCGCTGATCGCGAGCTGGCGGTGCCCGGCCCGAGCGATGTACTCGCCGAGCGTTCGATCGATCGCTGGGGGTTCCACGAGGTAGTTCGCGGGCACCCGAAGATCGCCATCGTATTCCATCATCCCGACGTAAAAGACATCGGGGCGAGGACCCCGATCAAAATTCTCGAAGTTCTCGGACTCGAAGGCTTCGGTGATCTCGATGGCACGATCACCGCGGAAATTGAAGAAGACGATGCCATCGCCATCGACGATCCGACCGATCGGTGCCGCATCTCCGGCCACCACCACGAACTCCGGCAATAGCTGGTCACCGATTCCCGGCTTTTCATCCCGATAGGTCTGGATGGCCTCCCGGCAGGAAGCGAATCCCCGACCTTCGCCGCGCACATGCGTTCGCCAACCGCGTTCGACCATCGACCAGTCCGCTTCATAGCGGTCCATCGTGGTGGTCATTCGTCCACCGCCAGAAGCGATCCGATAGTCCCGATCGGGTTTACCAGAAATCGTTTCGAGAAGTTCCTCGAGCGCATCGACGTAGTCGAGCGCGCTTGTCTCGGAAACGTCGCGGCCATCGAGTAGACAATGAACCCGAACGTTCTTGATCGACTCTTGATCACAGCGGCGTAGCAATGCGAAGAGATGGTCGATATGGGAATGCACATTTCCGTCCGACAGGAGTCCGAGGAAGTGAAGCGTCGAGTCACGCTTGCGAACATGCTCGGTCAGCGTCTGCCAGCAACCGGCTTGCTCGCCCTCGAACAGAGAGCCGTCGGCGATCGCCCGAGCCACGAGTTTGGCACCCTGATCGAATATCCGACCCGCTCCGATCGCGTTATGCCCGACTTCGCTATTGCCCATGTCACCATCGCCGGGCATTCCGACGGCTTTACCGTGGGCGACCAGTTCGCACGTCGGCGTGGACTGCGCGAGCCAATCGAGCGTCGGCGTGCGGGCCAACCAGACCGCGTCGGACTCATCGCGGCGCCCGCGACCGACGCCGTCCATCACACAAACGACGACGGGCCCGCGTACGCCGGGAAACTTCGCGCTCTTCTGAAGTGTCCATTCACTCATCGGCTGTCCGTCGACCCCTCCCGTCGCTCCGCGCCGCGCCAAGGCCGGGACCCCGGCCATGGCCAGCGGGGCCTTGGCTGCCGCCGGATGATAGACTCGACGATCGATCCGCCCAAGGAAGAGCATGAGACCGTGATCGGAAAGCTCGCGAAGACAATCCTCCTGGCACTCCTGCTCACGGCCTGCGCGACGGGACCGAGTGCAAACGACGCGGAATCGACAGAAGTCGCGACGGTGGCGGGGGAATCGGACGGAGCAGCGGATCCAGGGGCCGCGGCCACCGATGCGGACTCCGCAGAGGCTTCCGTGGAGCCAGAAAACAAGGACGACTTGCCGGAAATGGCCTCCGAGAATCCGGTTCCGGGATCCGAAACCGAGACCGAGACCGACAAGGATCGGGAAACCGACGAGGACATCGACGGCTCGCCGGGCCGGATCGTTCTCAAGACCGTCTACGATGACAGGAGGGTCGGCGACGATCAAAGCAAGGCAGTCGAAGCCGAACTCGGACTGGTCGAGAGCCAGACCCTTCTCGAATACCTTCGCAGCGTCGGAATACGGCTGCTGCGTCATGCGCCCTCACGACCCTTCGACTACGAGTTCCAGATCGTGGATCAGAAGGTGCCAAACGCCTTCGCCTTGCCGGGCGGCAAGATCTACGTCTCGCGCGGGCTGCTCGCCCTCGTCGAATCGGAAGATGAATTGGCAGGGGTGCTCGGTCACGAGATCGCACACGCGGCCGAGCGTCATTCAGCGGCGCGAATCGATTATTCGCGGCGACTCAGTCCGTTCTCGATCGGCTACCTGCGCGCCGGCGCGATCGCCGCCTACAGCCGCGAGCAGGAACACGATGCCGATCGGGGCGGTCAGATCATGGCTGCACACGCCGGCTATGACCCGGCTGGGATTGCGCGATTCTTGCGCAAACTCGACGCGTCGGAACGCTACGAAGTCGGTTGGTCTCGTCTCCCCTACTTCCTCGCGACCCATCCGACCAGCCCGAAGCGAGCGGCTCTGGCCAGTGACCGTGCGGCCAGTATCTCATGGGAACGCCAGGCCGGAGTCGCCGACTCTCGACGCCTCGACTACTACAGCATGATCGATGGGCTCGTGCTCGGCGACAATCCGGCGGGCGGACTCTTCGAAGACGGGCGATTCATCCATCCCGAGCTGGCGTTCTCGATTCGCTTTCCCAAGGGCTGGACGACGATGAACAGTCAGGATGCGGTCGCGGCGATCTCGCCTGCGCGGGATGCGCAAGCCTTGCTGACACTCGAAGGAGATGGATCGGACATCGAGAAGGTCGTCGACGAGTTCATCAAGGAAGAAGTCGATGGCATCCGTGTTCGAGTTCGGGCGCGCCGGAAGGTTCGAATTGGAGAGCTTCCGGCCATCCGCATCGAGGGGACAGCTTCGATCGGCCTGCAAGGACTCGCGCATCAGATGACCTTCGTCGCGCACAAAGGACTGATCTACCGACTCTCGGTTCTCACTTACGCGAGCCGGGCGGACAAATATCGTGGTCGTGGACGGGCATTCGCCCATAGCTTCCGACCGCTCGATGAAGCGGGGATCCACTCTCTGAAGGTGACTCGGCTTCGCATCGCAAGAGCACGCGAGAACGAGACACTCCAGGACCTCTCTGCTCGTACCCATAACGAGTTGGAACTCGTCTTCACCGGCATAATGAACGACCTCTACGCGTCGTCGACCTTGAGCAAGGGAACACGGATCAAGATAGGCCTGGCCGAACCCTACCTGCCGGAACCGAAGGAGGAGACGGAGGCGGATCCATCGGGCGACTCTCCGAACGCGCAACCCTAGAGGCTGGAGATCCTCAAAGCCTGTGCGCGGCGCGGCGAATCGCTCGCTAGCCGTCGGATGATTCGTTCGAGACGGGGGTTCGCCTCGAGGATTCGACGGAACCTACCCTCGCCTAACACGACGAGCCAGCATTTTCCACGAGAAACGACATCGGAACGAGCGGGATGACCCTCGAGGAGCGAGAGTCCTCCGAAGAGATCACCGACGCCGAACGCGCCGAGTTCCTTGTCCGTTTCTCGATCGATCCGTGCCAATGATCCCGCGAGCACGACGAAGAGCCCATCGGGCGGCTTTCCCTGCTCGACGATGCGCGTTTCATCCTGGACTTCGAGGATGCGAAACTGCCGTGCGACGGCCTCGCGCTCGCCCTGTGCAAAGGCTGCGAAGAAGAGATTCGTTCGAATCTGTCGATCGATGAGCCGCGCGCGCAGGAAGCGAAGAATGCTCTTCGCCACGGACGGTTCCTTGTCGATCAATTCCCAGAGAACGCGACGATCGATCGCGAGCAGCTTCGTATCCACGAGCGCTTCGATCGTGGCGCCGCGGGGCTGGTTGGTCATGAGACCGATCTCGCCAAAGAACTCACCCCGCTCGAGTACGGCGAGCTTGCGGCGTGGTTGACCCTCGGCGATCGGCACGACGGCACCGTCGACGATCACGTAGAGACTATTTGCAGCATCGCCCTGTCTGAAGAGGACTTGCCCTCCCTCGAGCGAAACGGCCCGGACTCTTCGGATCAGGGTATGCAGACTTGCCGGATCAAGATCGCCAAAGAGCGGCGCATCGGCCAGTTCACTGCGCAGGGAAGCGCCCCGTTCAATCTTCGCAGGACTTGATTTTCCGACGGTGTCCGCGCGGGTTGGAAGTGAGACCACCAGAGCGGCCGCAAGGTCTTCCGCGTTCTCGCTCGGTGTCCATTCATCGAGTCGAAGATTGGGAACGTCATCGACATCGACCGCCGACGGCAACTCGATCGGAATCTCGCTGACACGACCCGGCTCCGCGTCGCCCAATTGGACCGAATGAGCGCCGGGAACGACGTCCGTCAAATGCATCGACTCGAGCGGCTCATCCGTCGCCGACGCGCATTCGTCATCGCTGACTCGCGCTCCGAGATCCGACGATCTTCCGTTCATGTAGAGAAGATCAATCGTCTCGAGCGTCCTCACATCGTCCGGGGCAATCGTAAGAATCGCCTTGCAACTCGCAATCGCGTCCAGAACGAGGCCCTGATCCACCTGCAATTCGAGTGCGCGGCGAAGCGCGACCAACTCGCCCTGGAAATCCGACGTGGCGTGCAACAGGCGAGCGGCCCGACGTGGCCAGGCGGAGGCCTTGGGCTGCTTACGCGCGAGGAGCGAGATCGCCCCGAGAGCGGCCTTGAATTTCTTGGCCTTCAGTGTCTGGGCCAGGCGTTGCTTCAGGGTCTCGACGGTGGGCATCGACGGCGTCTTTCTCGCCCCGTCAGACCTTCCCGCCGCAAACGCAGAAGTGCCCGTCACGCAGAATTTTGCGAAGTGGGGGTTCTTTGCCAATCGGAAAAAGGGATGGACTTCCCGGTGATGACGATCACGGTCTGCCCGACTCGATCCCTTCCCAGGACAACTAGGGGCCACGGCAGTAGCCAGCACTGGTTTCTCAAGAGGGACAGACCGTGAGAATCCGGACTCTCCCCTTCTACCACGAAGGGTGGGGTTTTGACAGCGATATTTCCGACGAGCGGCGACCCAGACGCGCGGTGGGGTCGAATCGGCACCGCAATCCATCGGCAATTCTCTAGGTCAAATATACGGTTTCGTTCAGACTCTGGATACTCCGAATTCCATCGCGCGAAACCAAGAATCGATGACCGCTCGCATATTCTGCGTCGAGAAAGACGAACTCTGACAGGCCGAGAATTCGCGCCGCGTAGGCGTTCACCACAGAGCCATGACAGAAGACGACCAGGCGCTTTCCCGGATGAGCCGCGGTCCCTTCATCGAGCGCGGCATTGACGCGAATCGAGGCCGAAGCCAGCTTCGCCCTCGCGATAGGCCGCCATACGAGTACGATGCGCGATCGGATCGCGAGCGCGCGCCTCTTCGAGAGTCACATAGCTTTCAAGATCGGGATTGGCATCCGACAGGCGCCCATCGATCTCGACTTCTTGCCCCAACCGCTCGGCCGTCGGCGCCGCCGTCTGTCTGGCGCGGAGCGCCGGACTGGAGATCAGTCGGTCGGGCGGATTTCGCCCGACCAATCGGCTATAGCAATAGATTGTTTGAATCCAGTCACAGACAGCGGTGGATCGGCGGGCCGGCCATCTCTTCGTTGCTCGGAAATCGGCTGGGCGTGACGGATCAGGACTAGTTCCATGTCGCAACGCTAGCGCCCAGGATCAAGACGGACGCGCGACCCGGGTATCGGGCTTGCCGCGCGAAAGCCCGCTACGTTTTCGGCGACAGGGCGTTCGCGGCCTGCGCGATGAAAGGACGGTTCTTGCTATGGCGATTCTCGGGACAGTTGGCGGTCTGGGCTCTCGTACGAATCATTGGCAATCCTCCCCGATCCACCCATCGCGCGGCCTGCTTTGCCTCGTGATGGCCATCGCCCTTCAGGCAACGATCGTTTCCTCGGCGGGCGCCCAGGATGCCGTCGAAGTGGTGATCCCACCTACGGTTCTCGCACAGTTCACCACGGCCGTCGAGAACCGTGAACCGATCGATCAGATTACCTTTGTGCAAAACAAGGTCGAGAAGGTCTTCTTCTTTTCGGATCTACGCGGATTGGCGGGTCAGACCGTCCAACATCGCTGGATCTACGATGGCAAGACGGTGGCGGAGGTCAGCTTCAAGGTTCGCGGCCCGCGCTGGCGCGTCTGGTCGAGCAAGGATCTCATGCCCGATTGGATCGGCGACTGGACCGTCGAAATCGTCGTCGCGGATGGCAGCGTCATCGCGGCCGAGACCTTCACCTATTCTGCACCGGACGCCTAGCCGCCCCTAGCCGCGGAGGGAGCGATCACGCGCTCATTTCGCTTTCGAGCGCCGTCGAGAATCAGATCGACTCGCGAGCGGAGTACGTTGGTCAACTCCGCTGCTCCGAGTTCTTGTCGCAGAGCGGCGATCAAGCCTCCTTCGATCGCTTCCATCAACATTTCCGCGATCGCCGCGGCATCGACATCCGCGCGAACGCGTTCGCTTTCCTGCCAGCGCCGAATCGTCTCGACCAGGGGGTGTGCGGGGTCCAGGGCCTTGCTGCCCAATCGACCCGCCTCACGCCACGCCTCGAGTCGAATCGCGTGATCCGTCCTTTCCGAGACGAGCTCAGCGACCTGTCCACACAAGATCCTCAGCGCCGATCGCAAGCCACGCCCGGAGAGTTGAGGTGTCGCGCGCACCAGCGCCCGATCAATTTCCCCTCTTACCCAGGCTTCCGCCAGTTCGCCCTTGTTCGAGAAATAGTTGAAGAGGGTGGCCTGCGAGACTCGACTCGCGCTGGCAATCTCGCCGAGGTTCGCGGCACGAATTCCCTGCTTTCGAAAGGACTCGATGGCCTGGCTGAGAATGTGGGCCTCGGTCTCGCGCCGCTTTCGCTCTCTGAGACCCTCTGGCTCTCTATGAGTTGGCCGACTCATTCGCCATCTCCCGTCTCTCGATAAAAATATAATAACTCTATTTTATGCACAACGCTCATCATCGATATAACTTATATATACTATAATTTTAGTCTTTCACTCATTTTATCTTCCGTAGCGTTCTCCTGCACGGTTGCGGATCGACTTGCTAAGGTGGCTCGCCGCGCCCATCGGACGCCGAAGAAGGCGATGAGGAAATCAAGACCCATGTCGATCGATCCGGAACAAGACCCGAAAACGCCGATCGACGATCTTCTCGGGCGACTCGTCCTCGACCCCCTCGATCGCGACCTCTTCCTCGGTAATCCGGGCAGCGGCGAGGGCCGACTCTTCGGGGGTCTTGTCGCCGCCCAATCCGTGATGGCGGCCTTCGCGACGCTCGATGAGCAGGACGAAGGCGAAGACAGTCCCGCCAGCCTGCTTCATTCGATCCACGCCTACTTCCTTCGCCCGGGTCGCTACGACCTGCCGATTCGCTTCGTCGTCGATCGGATTCGCGACGGCCGAACCTTCACGACTCGCCGGGTCGTCGCGCATCAAGGGGGTGAGGCAATCTTCAACATGGCCGCCAGCTTTGCGCGCCCCGAAGAGGGCGTGACCCACCAACGCCCGATGCCCGAGGTGGGACCGCCGGAAGGGCTCGAAGAATGGACGACTCTACGTGCGCGCCGCCTGGGAATCCGGGAGCCCGAGACCTTCGACAATCCAATCGAAATTCGCGTGCTTGATGGCCACGCCTTCGCCGACACCAAGCCCCGGGACCCCGTGCGACAGCTCTGGGTCCGACCCCGTGGAGTGATTCCCGACGATACTGCGCTCCATACGGCAATTCTCGTCTACGCGACGGACCGAACTCTGATCTCGACGGCCGTGGTCGCGACCGGGCACGTGATGGGCAAGGACTTGATCGGCGCCAGCCTCGATCACGCCGTCTGGTTTCACCATCCGATTCGCTTCGACGATTGGCTGCTCTATTCCTCAGTGAGCCCGATCTCCCACGCTGCGCGTGGACTGATCTTTGGCGCGCTCTACGAACGAGATGGAACGCAGCTGGCGTCGGTGGCGCAGGAAGCGCTGATTCGCTTGCGGCGCAAGGAAGACAAGAGTTAGTCGTCCGTCGACGTCACTACTTTTTCTTCTCTTCGCGCTCCGCGAATTCAATGGCAAGAACCTCGCAAAGTCCGTCCGCGAGCGCAGAATCCGATTCCAACGAGTGCTGGGCGACGCGCGCCGCGGCCATCACGTCGGCAGCTACGCCTTCGAGCACAGCGAGCGTCGACGGCGACGATGCTAGCCGGAGAAGCAAGACGCCTCGACCCATCGAGACCTCGGCATCGGCCTTCGCCTTGTTGATCGCGGCCAGGGCAGCGACCGCGACATCGAAGCTGTCGGGGTGCGCGGGCGCCTCGATCTGATCGAAATCGGCGGAGCCAGGCCACGCCGCGCCATGGATGCTAGGCGCAGATCCAGTAGCGCCCTCTTCGTCAGCGAATGCCCAACTCCAGATCTCTTCGGTGATATAGGGCAGAACCGGGGCAAAGAGGCGGAGTAGGACGGACAAGCCCAGTCGCAACGAGGCGACCGCCGAACCGCTCGCCAATGCCTGGGAACCCGTCGCACCGTCGGCGAAGGCACGGGCGCGAACCTTCGCCAATTCGAGATAGGTATCCGTGAAATTCGTCCAAAAGAAAGTCTCGGTCTCGGCCAGGGCATTCGCATAGCGGAAGGACTCGTGATTTTTCGTCGAGTCCTCGACCAGAACACGCAGCTTCGCCACGAACGCCCGATCGAGTTCAACGGTAACCGGCGCGACTTCGCCCTCTTGGGACAGTACGAACTTCGCGGCGTTGAACAGCTTCGTGACGAGGCGCTTGCCGACTTTCCAGACGTTTTCGTCGATCGCGGTATCCGCTCCGAGTCGCGCCGACGCCGCCCAGTAGCGCGCTGCATCCGCGCTGTATTTCTCAATCAAGGGCAATGGCGTCATCACGTTGCCCTTGCTTTTTGACATTTTCTTGCGATCGGGATCGAGGATCCATCCCGAGATCAGGGTGTGGTGCCACGGAACGACGTCCTCGTGGAGCATCGCCTTGGCGATCGTATAGAAAGCCCAGGTTCGAATGATGTCGTGGGCCTGCGGCCGGATGTCAGCCGGGAAGAGCTTCGCGTGACGCTCCTCGTCGTCGACCCAATGCGAACTGATCTGTGGTGTCAGCGAACTCGTAAACCAGGTATCGAAGATGTCCGGATCGGCAGCAAAGCCACCAGGCTGATTACGTT
>CAWLAJ010000094.1:0-13842 GCA_963854795.1 Deltaproteobacteria bacterium UBA4427
GACCTTGCTGTAGCTCGCTACAGCTGCGGCCCCGCGCCTTCCCAGCGGCGCGTCTCGACACCTGGGCTTCCCACGAGAGTCTTGGGTCAGGCTCCTAGTCCTCTCGAATTTCCCGGGTTCCCGCCTCGCGAGCTCGCGACAAATCGCCTGGGCTCGTTACAATCGAACTTCTCAAACAATTGGCAGGAGTCATGTCGACATGTCCGACCTCGAAACTTTTCGCCAGGAAACCCGCTCCTGGCTCGACGCGAATGCACCCGAAGACGTCAAGGGGTTGCCAATGGGCGAACTCGACGGAGTCTGGGGCGGAAAGCGTGCGACCTATTCGAAACCCGCTTTGAAGACATGGCTCGACGTGATGGCCAAGCAGGGCTGGACGGCGCCCACCTGGCCGGTGGAATACGGCGGTGGTGGTCTCGAAGCAGACCAGGCGAAGGTTCTCGGGGAAGAGATGCGCGCCTTGAAGGTGCCCCCACCCCTGATCGGATTCGGTCTCACGATGATCGGTCCGACGCTGCTCCGGTACGGAAACGAAGAACAGAAGAAGGAACATCTACCGAAGATCTGCCGCGGCGAAATTCGTTGGTGTCAGGGATACAGCGAGCCCGGCTCCGGCTCCGACCTCGCCTCACTTCAGACGAAAGCCGTACGAGACGGCGATCATTTCGTGATCACGGGAACCAAGGTTTGGACTTCCTACGCGGATCAGGCCGATTGGATCTTTGCTCTCGTGCGCAGCGACCCGAACGCACCGAAAAAGCAGGAGGGCATCACGTTCATCCTGATTGACATGGACGATCCGGGTGTGACGGTCAGCCCGATTCTCCTGATCTCGGGGAAATCTCCGTTTTGCGAGACCCACTTCACGGAGGTTCGCGTTCCGGTCGAGAACGTCATCCATGAAATCGGTGCCGGCTGGCCGGTCGCCAAGGCCCTTCTCGGCCACGAACGAACCATGATCGCGGACGCCTTCGGTGGCTCCGGCGCGAAGCCGCGCAAAGGCGCCGGACGGAGCTTCCTGTCCGACCTGGCCGTTTCCCATGTCGGCGAGGCAGAGGGCCGCGTAGCCGACGCGGTCCTGCGCGATCAGATCGCTGCGATGGAAATGGACAGTCGCGCCTTCGGTCTGACGGTTCAGCGCACCAAGGATGCGGCGCGCGCCGGTCATCAGCCCGGATCCGAGAGTTCGATGTTCAAGGTCTATGGGACTGAGCTCAACATGAAGCGCTACGAGCTGATGGTTCGAATTCTCGGACCGGACGCTCTGGGTTGGGAGGGCGACGGATTCGATGAAGCGGATCTGAACACCACTCGTGAGTGGCTTCGTTCTCGCGGCAATTCGATCGAGGGCGGCACGTCCGAGGTTCAGCTCAATATCATCGCGAAACACGTTCTGGGCCTGCCGGTCTGAGCGTAGTCTGGGAATCGGCTGGCCGACCAGGCCGCCAGCCCGGAAGAACCCGAAGGGAACCAAGATGGAACTCGTACTCAACGAAGATCAGGAGCTGATCGCCAAGACGGCACTCGATTTCGTCAATGAACATTCACCCGTCAGCCGCTTTCGGGCGTTGCGTGATTCGGGCGAGGAACTCGGATATTCGCGTGCGCTCTTCAAGGAGATGGCCGAGCTCGGCTGGGCCGGAATTCCCTTCGACGAGAAGCAGGGTGGTGCGGGAATGGGTTTCGCCGAACTCGTGCTGATCGTCGAAGCCCTGGGCCGCAAGTTGGCTCCAGAACCGTTCCTGGGCGGCGTCACGATGGGTGGCTGCGCGCTGGCACTCGGCGGTGACGGTGCGCTCCGCGACGCTTGGCTGCCTGGCGTGATCGACGCTTCGAAGGTTGTCGCGCTGGCTCACCAGGAGCCGCGTTCGCGCTATGACCTCTTCGCGATCGAAACCGTGGCAGAGGCTTCGGGGGATACTTACAGGCTCACAGGCGAAAAGACGCAGGTACTCGATGCCGTGGGCGCGGATGCCATCATCATCCCTGCGCGGACGGCGGGTCAGTCGGGAGACGCCGACGGGATCACGCTCTTTCTCGTCGAAGCGAGCGCATCGGGTCTCCGCGTCGAGCGACAGATTCGTGTCGACCATCGCAACTCTGCGATCGTGCGGCTCGAGGGTGTCGAATGTACGGCGGCCTCGATCGTTGGAACGGTGGGCGAGGGCGGTTCGCTCCTCGAAGACGTGATCGATCGAGCCACGGTTGTCCTATGCGCGGAAATGCTCGGTGGCATGTCGGAAGCCTTCGATCTCAGCCTGGAATATCTCAAGACGCGCGATCAGTTCGGTGTGAAGATCGGCACGTTTCAGGCCCTTCAGCATCGCGCGGCGAAGGTCTACATGGAAATCGAGCTGGCCCGTTCGACCGTCATGGCGGCTTCACGGGCGATCGATTCGGGCGACAAGCAAGCGGCCCAGCTGGTGTCCCTGGCCAAGGCCCGATGCTCCGAGGCCTACGTGTTGGCGACCAACGAAGGCGTGCAGATCTTTGCGGGTGTCGGTATGACCGATGAATACGACATTGGCTTCTACATGAAGCGAGCTCGAGTCTCCGAAATCACTTTTGGCGATGCGGCCTTTCATCGCGATCGCTGGGCTAGACTCGGAAACTACTAGGGCCCGCGGCGCAGACTTCTCGCTGTGCTGGCCCCGTTGCCTGCCACCGGGAGAATCCGCAGCTTGAATCCGCGAGATCGTTTTTTGCGCTCGTGTCGAGGGCAGGCCGTCGATCGGCCACCTGTTTGGCTGATGAGACAGGCCGGTCGCTATCTCCCGGAATATCGCGCCGTGCGAAAGGGCGTCCGTTTCGTTGAGATGTGTACGGATGTCGAACGCGCCGTGACGGTGTCCCTTCAACCGATCGATCTGGTCGGCTCCGAAGCGGTGATTCTCTTTCAGGACATCTTCACGCCGATTCCCGCCATGGGAGTTGACCTCGATTTCGCGCCCGGGCCTGTGATCGCAAAGCCGATCCGCGAGGCGGGGCAAATCGAGGCTCTTCAGGTTCCCGATTCTCGAGAGAGCGTTCCCTTTGTCTTCGAGATTCTCGGACGTCTTCGCGAAGCGGTCGCGACCCGCGAGGTGCCTGTGCTCGGATTTGCGGGTGCCCCGTTCACGCTGGCCGCCTATCTCATCCAAGGGGCGGGTTCGAAGGATTTTTCGATTCTGAAGGCGATGCTTCAGACACGGCCGGATGAAGTCGACGCGCTGCTCGAGAAGCTCACGCAGCTCACGATCGACTATTTGCTGGCACAGATCGAGGCGGGGGCGGAAGCCGTTCAGCTTTTCGATACGTGGGCTGGACTGCTCGATCGGGCGGCCTACGAGCGCTGGGTCCAACCCGCACATCAACGTATCGCGAAGGCGTTGGATGAGGTGTCTGCTCCGCTCATCCTTTACGTCCAAAATGGTTCACATATTATTGATTTTGCTGCCGAATCGGGCGCCGACGTCATTTCCCTCGATTGGCGGGTGTCGCTCGAGGATGTCGCGCGAACGCATGGCCGCGAAGTCAGCTTGCAGGGCAATCTCGATCCCTGCTGGTTGCACGCGCCGCGCGAGCGCATCTTCGGGATGGTTCGCGAGATGGCGGAAGCCGCTTCCCCGGCACGCGGACATATCTTGAATCTCGGGCACGGCTGTCTGCCCGACACGCCGGTCGAAGGAGTCCGTGCCTTTACGGATGCGGCTCGCGCGCTCGCCGACTGATCCAGCCCGCGACGGCCTTCGCAAAGCCCTCGTCAGCGTTCGGGCAGGGCGCCAACCACAACGCCTCGCCACCGAGTGAATGCCATTGTTCGCGCAGACGGATGCCCACCTCCTCGAGCGTCTCGAGGCAGTCGGCAACGAAGGATGGACAGAACACGGCCAGTCTTCGAATGCCAGCGTCTGCGAGGTCGGGTAGCACCACGTCGGTGAAGGGCTGGATCCAGGGTCGTGGTCCCAACCGAGACTGAAAGGCGGAGCTCGTCTGTGCTTGATCGAGGGACAACGCCCGGATCAGGAAGTTCGCCGTTTCCAGGCACTGCGCCCGGTAGCAGCGCTTCAAACTAGATCCCGGATTCGAGCAGCAATCCGGGCTGCCCAGGCAGTGGTTGCGGCGAGCGTCGCTGGCCCGGATCTGGTCCTCGGGTAGGCCGTGGAAACTGAAGAGTACGTGGTCCGCCCCAAACTCAGTCAGGGCAGGCCCGGCCAGCGCGGCCCAGCTGCTTGCGAAATCCCTTTCGTGATAGAAGGGGCCGAGGATTTCCACAGGCGGGATGTCAGCGACGGCGTCGAGACAACGAAAAACTTCTGCGGAAACGGAAGCGGTCACGGCCGATGCATATTGCGGAAAGAGTGGGAGAACGAGGATACGGTCGACGTCGGCTCGTTCGAGGGCGGCGAGTCCAGCTTCGATCGACGGTTCGCCATATCGCATCCCGCCAACGACCTTGAAATCGCCCCCAAGATTTTTCGCAACCGCGCTCGTCAGGGCATCCGAATGGACTCGCAGCGGGGAACCCTCCGGCATCCAGATCTTCTGGTAGGCGGCTGCCGTCTTGCGGGGTCGCGTGGGAAGAATCACCAGGTTGAGCAACATCCAGCGCAATGGCGCCGGCATCGTCAAGACGCGAGGATCCCCGAGGAACTCCCGTAGGTAGCGCCTCACCGCCGACGTCGTCGGGCTCTCGGGGGTTCCCAGGTTGACGAGCAGGACGCCCGTCGGATGATTCGATGTCATATGGCTTCCATGCCCATTTCGCGCGTGTGAATGCTTGATCTTGGGATTTCTCGGTGTCGGATCGTGCGAAGAACGACGCACCAAAATATAATGTGTTGTCGACTCCCAGCCAGGGGCGATCTGAATCGAGTTGGCGATTTGCAGCATTTGGTTGGCCGCCTGGGGGCAGGGTATTGTTCAGTCGGATTGGGATGAGGGATTCACGGTTCAGTGGAGGCCTCGAATGGGCCGACCCGCGGCCGGGGTACTGAGTCATGGCGACCGTTCTAATTGTCGAAGACGAGGATTCGCTCCGCGAAACGCTGAGCCGCTACCTGACCCACGAAGGCTACGATGTCATCGCGGCCGCGTCCGGCTATGAAGCACTCGAGATCGGATTTGATACCAAGCCCGACGTGCTGATCGCAGATTGGATGTTGAAGAATCACATCCATGGACTTCACGTATCCGAAGTTTTCCGTGCGCTGCATCCCGAGCTGAACACCATCTTGATTACGGGCTTTCCGTCTCGCGATCTCCTCGAGGAATCTGATCGCTGTGGCATCTCCTGTCTGCTCGAAAAACCATTCGACTTGCAGGATCTGCAGGACGCCGTTCGCGTTGCCCTGACGGAATCGAATGAACGGGCTGGCGTCGACGCGCCGATCGCTGCGGTCGCGGTTGGCGTCGACGGCCAGCTGGAATTTGCGTCCGCTCGGGCGAGCGAGTTGATGCGGTCGGCAGGTCTGATGGAATCACCCAAGGTGCTCGAGGATGTCATCGAGGGAGATGTCGAAGCCCTCCTGCTGGCCGCCGAAGGGGACTGGGTCGAGGTTCGTCCGAAAGGTGAGGGCGAAGGCGCGCGTCGCAACTGGTTGATGCGCTCGCGCAGGCGCCCGGGTCGGGTCGGGTGGCTGGGTGTTTTCTGCCCGCTCGAGGAGGAGCAGCGTCGTAGCGATCCACGCTTGCGGATCCTGCTCGATGTTCGAGGCGGGAAAACGACTCGGATCCTTCAGGACCACGGGCCCGTTGTCGTGATCGAACGCGACGGCGTCGTCCGACGCCTGCTGGTCTCACAGATCGAACGCGTCGGCGCGATCTGTTATCCGAGTGATGATCTTTCGAGCGCGATTCGACTGTTGTCTGCGGAGCCGCGAACAAGCACGGTGATGATTGATTTTGCTCTGGCAGGATCGGATATGCAGTCCTGGGTCAATCAAGTCAGAGCGGTGCGTCCCGACGCCACGATCATCGGTACCGGCGGAGTTGGAGCAGAGTCCGACCTGCTCGCGCAAGGGGTATCCAGGGTTCTTCGAAAGCCCTGGCGGATCAATGATCTGGTCGACGCCATCGAGGATTGAATCGCTCGCCGAGAA
This sequence comes from Deltaproteobacteria bacterium UBA4427, assembly GCA_963854795.1. Lineage (GTDB taxonomy): Bacteria > Myxococcota_A > UBA9160 > UBA9160 > UBA4427 > UBA4427. The sequence goes on from CAWLAJ010000094.1 coordinate 6,081, forward strand.
TCCAGTCGTGGAGTCAAGCGTTTGACGTCGATCCCCGTCCACCGGTTGGGCCCTTCGAAAAGCCGCCCCGGCTTACCGAGAGCCACATATACCAGGCCGGATAGAGCAGCGAGACCTCTACGATGAAGAGCGGTCCCGTCTCTTCGGGCCAGCGAACACAGGCCGCGAGCGCGGCCGTCCAAAGGACCGCGCCCACACCCAGCCAGAAACGAAGTGACATCGGCTGAACCTTGCTCGGGTACAGATACTTCATCGGGATGAAGACGGCGATCGAGAGCACGGCGATCCAGATCGTGCCGCCCAACGGGCCCACCGAGAGTAACCAGAGATAGATCGCCAGGATGTTCCAGTACGAGGGGAAGCCGAGGAAGAAGTTGTCGTCGGTCTTTGCATCTCGCCTGGAAAATCCGTAGGCGCTAGCGAGGATGGGCGCCGCCAGCCATATCGGGTGCGTCACGGTTCCGGCACCCCACATGAAAAAAACGGGAACGATCACGAAATTCAAATAGTCGACGATATCGTCGAGACGGCGTCCATCGATTTCCGGCACGTGCTCGGAAACATGCGCCATCCGAGCCAGGGTTCCATCGATGCCATCGATGAAGAGCGCGGCCAACATCAGCAGCGTCGCGTTTCCCAGACTGCCGGTCGCGATCGAAACGAGAGAAAAGAAGCCGATGACCGCACCGCTTGCAGTGAAGAGGTGAATACTCCAAGAGCGGATCTTGCTGATTCGATCGTTGGTCGACATGCAGGGCCTTTTGGTTGCACGCGAAGCATATCAAAGCAGCTACCCTGGGGTGGCGATCGGCTGCTTCAGATGCCGTCTGAAATGGATCGCCGATCGAATAGGTCGCGTGGCCACCGGGGGGGGAATGTCGAACGAAAACGCGGATTCGGAGCCGCCCATACCGGAGCGGGGAGGGGACTCGCTCCATGCTCCCGCACGGATCACGACGACCCGTCTCGAGCGCGCACTCGACTGGGCGAGTGGCCTGGCTCCCTCGCCGATCGTGTTCGCGACTTCTTGTTGCGCGATGTCTCTGTCCCAGGCCGATGACTTCATGGAAGCGTTCGGGACGGGGCCACCGGCAATTTCGAGTCGCTCGGCAGATCTATTGATATTGGCTGGGTCGCTGACCCGACGGCAGGTCCCCCTTGTTCGCGAGGTCTATGCGAGGATGCTCGAGCCCCGCTGGGTCATTGCCTGGGGAGCCTGTGCGATTTCCGGCGGGGCCTACGACAACTATTCGACTCTCTCAGGGTTTTCACACGTCGTGCCGGTGGATCTCATCGTCCACGGCTGTCCTCCGAAACCGGAATCGCTGCGTGATGCGCTGAGTCTTCTACGCTCCGGAGTCGTGCGGGAACCGACGAGTCGATCAAGCGAGTCGGGGGATTGGCCGATCCAGAGACCAGGGCGGATCGAGTGATCCTTCCGCCGATCACCATCGGAATGTCAGGATGCACGCCGTCCGGGTTGGGTCGAGTGTTCCGCTGAGGAGAAAGAATCGGATGTCGATTGAGGTAGAGCTGCCGTCGTTGGGAGAGAGCGTCTTCGAAGGGACGGTCGCTCGCTGGTTGGTGGGCGAGGGTGAGATGGTCGAAGTCGACCAGCCGATCGTAGAGGTGACGACGGACAAGGTCGATGCCGAGATTCCGGCGCCCTGTGCTGGCATGATCGAACAGATCCTCGTTGCGGAAGGCGACGTCATCGAGATTGGCGCGGTTCTCGCGAGGATCGACCCGGACGCGAAGGCCGACGCCGATAGTACTCCCAGAGCGATCCCAAGTGTTCCCGACCCGACGTCGAGCTCGAGCGCACCGGCGGCCTCCGCCCAGACATCTGCCTCGACTTCCGGGTCGCCGGGAACTGCGGTCGCGGCGAACCCGGCCGATGCCATTGCGGCGACTCCGGTCGCCCGCCGGATGGCGGAGGAAGCGTCGATCGATCTGCAAGACGTTCGCGGTACGGGCAGTGCGGGCCGCGTCACGAAAGACGATATCTTGCGGCATGGAGCTGGGGCGACGCCAACAGTCGCCGGCGACGCGCCACGATCGGAGGTCGCGACATCTGCGCCGGCGACTCCGCAACGTCCTGCGCCGTCCGCACAGCGACCGACCGCACGCAGTGGTCCTTCTTTTGGATATGAGCTGCAGTCGGGTGATCGCGTGATTCCGATGACGCCGATGCGGCGGATCATCTCCGAGCACATGGTCTATTCGAAACGCACGAGCCCCCATGTCGGAACGGTTGCTGAACTCGACCTCTCCGGCGTGGTTCGATTGCGAAACAAACACAAGAAATCGTTTCAAGAAGCCTACGGAATCGGTCTGACCTTTCTGCCTTTCGTGGTGCATGCGACGGTGCGCGCGCTGCGTGAATTTCCCGCCTTGAATGCTTCAGTGGTCGAAGACTCGATCATCGAGAAGCAGAGCATCCACGTCGGTGTGGCGACGGAAACCGAGAAGGGGCTCGTCGTTCCTGTGATTCGGGACGCCGACCGACTTTCGCTCGCAGGCACGGCGATGGCGATCAACGATCTGGCCACCCGCGCACGCGACAAGCGGCTCTCCGCGGACGATCTCCGCGGCGGGACCTTTACGGTTTCGAATCCGGGTCGCCAGGGAAATCTCTACGGCTTTGCCATCATTAACCAGCCACAGGTCGGAATCCTGCGGATGGGAGAAATAGCCAAGCGTGCCGTCGTGAGGACCCTCGAAGGGGAGGACGCGATCGTGATTCGAACGATGATGTACATGGCGCTCTCCTACGATCATCGTGCGGTCGACGGCGCGCCGGCCAACGGTTTCCTGCATCGAATTCGCGAGATTCTCGAAGCTGCCGAATTCGACGTGTAGGTTGGTCGAGGTGGGCGATTGCGCAATCATTCGCCCATGCAGCACGCCGCCCCGGAGCATTTCGAGCGCGACCCGAGAACGCCCGTGAGTGAAGGGCTGTCGATCGAGTGGCTTGGGCGCGTGCCCTACGCCGACGCGCTTTCGATCCAGCGTGAAGCGGTCGCCGATCGACTCGCCGGGCGAACGCCCGATCGACTGCTTCTGCTCGAGCATCCGGCGGTCATTACGCTGGGGCGCAGCACGGACCGTGCAAATCTGCGCTGCGACGAGGCACAACTGCGAGAGGCGGGCACCGAACTCTTCGAGGTCGGTCGCGGTGGCGACGTCACCTATCACGCCCCCGGCCAACTCGTGGGCTATCCCATCATTGATTTGAATGCACTCGGCCGTCGCGATGTCCATGCTCATCTGCGAACGCTCGAGGCGGGTTTGATCGCTGCGCTCGATGAATTGGGCGTCGAGGCGCGCAGAGTGCCCGGCTGGACGGGTGTCTTCGTCGATCGAGCCGCGAACGTTACGGGCGCCGGTCGGGAACGAAAGCTCGCGTCGATCGGGGTGGGCGTCCGGCGCTGGGTGACCTTTCATGGATTTGCCCTGAACGTGACCATCGATCTGGCGGGTTTCGACTCGATCGTCCCTTGTGGTCTTCGAGACGTCGAGATGACCTCGGTCGCGCTCGAGACGGCGCGAGCGGAAGGCGTAGGCCAGTTGACTCCGGCGTGGCATTCCGCACTCGACGAACGCGTTCGAGAGGTCGTCGGGCGATGCATGCGGAATCATCTGGGCAAGCGCGACGACGCATGACCCGTGCCTGAATTCAGTTCCGTTGCGTGGGGGGTAGCCTGTCTCGCGCACCGACGGCGGCGAACGGCGGTTCGATCGTGTTCAGCCCTCGCTCGAACCACGCAGCTTCTCTATTCTGATGCGATGTCGACCCAGGTCATTGTCCTGAAGCGGCCCCGCCTAAAATTCTTTGCCATTCCACGAGCCTTGCCGGCGCTGCTGCGTTCGTTTCGAGCGGGTCGCCCGGGCTTGTCGACGCGCGAATCCGACGTCCGGTCTTCGCCTGCGGCGACGCGATCCCCCTTCGTCGTAGACGCGACTCGCTTTCCGGAGCTTGTGATCGACGACTCGGGGGCCCATCGCTGTTCAGGCTGTCAGCTCTGTGATCGGCTCTGTCCGAGTCGCTGTCTGCAGATCAAGGTCGAAGCCGAGGGGACTCCGCTACGCGCCGTGGAATTTGAAGTGACTCGGGCCCGGTGTATCGGCTGCGGTGCCTGCGTCGACGTCTGTCCTGAGAATGCGATCGAGATGTCAACGGGTGCGGAGGTCGAGACATGGATCGACATCGATCCGATTCCATCGTTGCGTCCCTCGGCTGCGAAGAGCTAGGCAGCGCCCCATGACGGCGAATCTCCTCGACACGATTCGAGCGGCGTGCGGCGACATGAAGTTCCAGGTCGGTCGCGATTCGCTCGGGGCAGCTCGCATCTCGGTCGTTGCCGAAGAAGCACTGGCGCTGTTGCAACGCCTTCAAGAGGCGCCCGAGACTTCGATGCGCCGACTGATCGACATCACGGCGATCGATCGTGGAACCGGGGTCGGTCGGTTCGAGATCGTTTATTGGTTGCATTCTCCCGCGCTGAATGAGCGTCTACGCATTCATGTCGTCGCCGACAGCGACCGGGAACCGGACCGCGAGCGGCCCATGGTGGACTCGGTCTGTCTTATCTGGCCATCAGCCAACTGGCTCGAGCGCGAAGTCTTCGATCTATTTGGAATCGAATTTCGCGGCCATCCGGATCTCCGGCGAATCCTTCTCGAGCCCGGTTTCGAAGGCGCACCGCTGCGCAAGGACTATCCGCGCCAGCCGCATCTCGCCTTGCCCAAGGAGGCGCAGGAATGAAATTCGGACTGGAGGGCGCCTCGGATTCGTCGCTTTCCGAGGCGCTCGGATTTTCGGAAACCGTTGTGGAAGTCGGGCTGACCCATCCCGGCGTGCGGCGCGTGATGGCGCCTGCTGGAGGGACGGTCAGCTTTCTCGTTTCTCTCGATGACGAACGGATTACGGACCTCGAGGTCGAAATCGGACTCGGACATCGAGGTTTCGAAAAGGAAGTCGAAGCGGTTCCCTGGCATCGGGCGTTTCCCTACGTCGCGCGTCTGGGATATGCGGGCGGGCTCATGGCCGAGGTTGGCTTCTGTCTCGCAGTCGAAGCGCTCGGCGAGGTCGCGCTTCCCGATCGCGCGATTTGGTTGCGAATGCTGGGCTCCGAGGTCGCGCGGATTTCGGATCACTTCGCCCGCCTAACAGCCGTGTCGGCGGCGATCGGGTTGCGGTCCGCGGAGGGTGTTGCACAGCAGGGTGAGTCGATTGCGGCGGGTCTGCTCCACTGCGTGATGGGGGGTGGGCCCTTTGCGGGCTGGGTGCGTCTGGGCGGGGTGGCGCGTCCGTTGCCCGAGGACTTCGGACTGCGTTGGAAGGCGGCGCGGAAAGACATCGAAGCGATCCTCGAGAGATTTTCCCTGGTCTCCGTCGACAATCCGAGTTGCCAGAAGAGGCTGCGAGGGGTCGCTGTTCTATCCGCGCAAGAGTGCGTCTCGTGGGGCGTGACGGGTCCATCGATTCGAGCGGCCGGGACACCGTTCGATGTACGCCGCGATGCTCCCTACCTGGCCTACGGCTCTGTCGATTTCGATATTCCCATCGGCGAGACCGGCGACAATTTCGATCGTCTGCTGGTCATCGTGGAAGAGATTCGTCAGAGCCTGCGCATCATTGATCAATGTCAGCGTCTGCTGGCCAGTCTGGGTCCGGGCGCGATTCGACTCTCTCTGCCCGGATGGTGCGAGGTCGAGAATACGGGCGAGCCCGCCGGTGAGACGCTGGTTCTGGACGGTCTGAGGATTGGGCCTGGTGAAGTAGCGAGCTCGGTCGAGTCCTCGACCGGTGAGCTCGGCTTTTTTCTGGTCAGCGATGGCGAAATCCTGCCAAGAAGGATTCGCTGCCGGGGGCCGAGCTTTCTTCATGCTCAAGCAATGCCCGCGATGCTGCGCGGTACGCACCTCGATGATCTGCTGCCGACGGCGGCGCTGCTGCATCTGGTTTCGGGCGAGTGCGATCGATGAGTCAATTGGCCCAGCCAGCTAAGGCGCCCGCTCTCACTCCTTTCGGGCTCAGGCTCCATCATGACGGTCGGTTTACCCACGAAGGCTCGCCGATCCTGAATCGACGCTTGCGAGAACATTTCGAGCAATCGGTCGAATTTCTGCAAGGCGAACAGAAATTCATCGTGCGACTGAAGCACTTCCGCGGTGAGATCGAAGTGCAGGAGGCGGGTTTCTTCGTTCGCTCGATCGAACTCTCGACGGGTGAAATCCATCTTTCGGATGGGAGCCACGAAATCCTGGACGTATCGACTTTGTCGGCGTCCAGCATCGACGGTGCTTTTCTCTGTCGTATCAAACGCGATCGGGTTTCAGAGGGACTCCTGGCACGCTTTTCCCACGCGGCCCAGGCGGAATTCGTACAAGGCCTCGAAGAGGACGAGTCGGGCTATGTCATCACGATTGCGGGCCGACGCGAACTCTTGCCAGAACTCTGAGTTCGGAGATGAACTCGGCAGTGGCCTTCGATTGACGGGCGCAGGCCGTGCTGGTACCTCCTGTGGGCCATGCTCTCCGTACTGGAGATCGCTCCGCAGAAGCGATGCGAAGCATGCCGAGGCGGCGTAGCCAAGTGGCTAAGGCACGGGCCTGCAAAGCCCTGATCCCCGGTTCGAATCCGGGCGCCGCCTCCAGCGATCTCGAATCGGGCAAGCGAGGGTTCCCCCGACCGGCTGCTGGCTCGAGTCGCCTCGAATAACATGAATTCGGAGCCTTCTTATTTCAGACATCGCGCGGTTCCGCTGGCAGCCCATGGCGGTCGGAGGGGCAAACCGCGACGCGGCTCGCCGCTCCGCGGACGATAGATTGACCAGGAAGAGGGTCGGCCGAAGACAGGGCAGATCACGGAGCGAGGGGATAGACTCCGCGACCAGCCCGGGTGGCGAAATGGTAAACGCGGGCGACTTAAAATCGCCTGGCTTCGGCCGTGCAGGTTCGAATCCTGCCCCGGGCACCGACCAGTCCTGAGTCTGGTGGTTCGCTGAACTTTGAGTCCGGAGCGCTCTTTGAAGCCGCGGGTCAGTCCAGCTGATCGAGGACCCGAGCGCGGATGTCGTCGGTGGCGAGCAGATCTTCGAGCGCGTCACGGTCGAGCAGGGTGGTTCGCTGGTAACCCTGGTCCGGACGCTGGATCTCGACTCGATAGATTTCCTTCGGATTGTCGAAGATCTGTCGGATTCGGAGCGATTGCTCAGCGTCGCCCTCGAGAATCTGAAGGCGTAGGGAGTTCACGATTCGATTGCTGCGATCGTCGCAGAGCGCAAGCGGGTCCATCGCGCTCGGGGCGGCGCGTCTCGAATTTCCGAGAAGTTTGAAAGTGCCTGGCGGTCTCATCCGAAGGCCAAGCATACCGATCGTGGATCACCCGATTCAAGCATGAATCCGCAACCGGTGAAGGCGGCGAATACGCCGCGCGCGATTGCGCTCGGCCTCACGCGCAGCGAGCAGGCGAGCGATTGGCAGCAAGTCCTCGGTCGAAACGCCATCGAAGGCGATGCCGAAGATCGCGTCGTCGTCTTTCCCCGTGGGCGTGCCGAGCACCGAGGGTCGACTGGTCGTCATCAACCAGGCGATCCGTCCCTCGGCGCGAAAGGTTCGTCCCGACGAAAGCTGTAAATCGAGATGGACGCGTGTACGCGGCGCAAGACCTTCGGCTGCGCAGACCCGAATGCCACCCAAGCTGACATTGATACATCGCGCGAGCGGGACGGCCGGTTTTCCGTCGGACGTCGTG
>CAWLAJ010000095.1:0-13832 GCA_963854795.1 Deltaproteobacteria bacterium UBA4427
CGGCCGCCCGCCCGATGACTCAGTTGGACGGGAGGTTCGAGATGGGACCGATGGCGAAAATTGGGTTCATTGCGCGGGTGCTCTTCGCAGGATGGAAGTTCTGGACCGGTCCGAGCCAGATCCGGGCGGATGTCCCCTATCCGCTTACCTAGCGGACACATGTTGTCGGACAGGCCGACTCTGGCGACCGACTGCCGCTCTTGATCGTTTTGCATGGTGCCGGGGCTCACGAAGAGGACCTCGACGGTGTTTTCGAGGATTGGCAGGTTCCCGTGCGGATGGGTCGTGGATATACCTGGTCTCGAGGCGAGGGCACGACGCAGAGGGAAGCCTATGAAGCCGACCGACAGATGTTTCGCAAAGTAGCCGACAGTCTCGCGGTGGCTGCAGCCGAAGTCGCGAATCGCTATCCGACCGAAGGCAAGGCGATGGTGTTCGGCTTTTCGGCGGGTGCTTCCATGGCCTGGTATCTGGGCGCGCACCATCCCGATCGTTTCGATGCCATTTTCGTCGTTGCTGGCGATCTCGACAGCGATCTCCTCGAAGATCTCCTGCCGGCTAGTCGGCCGCCCTTTTTCGCCGATCACGGAAAACGCGATGGCGTGGTTTTAATTTCCAGCGGACACAAAACGGCTAGAGCAATCGAGAAGTTGGCCGGTCGAGTCGTCTTCGAAGAATTCGATGGTGGGCACACCGTACCGCCGTCGGTTCGCGCCGACGTCGAAGTGCAGATCAGACAATTGCGCGTTGGGTCATTGGCCATGGGTCGACCGTAGAGCCAAAGACGTCATGTGTTAGGCGTCATGCCCAGCGACAAGATTTTCCAGGTCGTCGGCCAGGCCGCGAGCGCGTCGAATCCCGGGTCTACCAGCGCCTGAAGCAGGAGCCCCTCGATCGAGGCGGTCAAAGTTGCCGCGGCATGGAGCGCGTCGCAGGGCGCGATCTCTCTCGCTTCGATTCCCTTTTGGATCGTGTGCGCGAGACGTTCCCGCGACCGTTCGTAGATCAGGGCGAACCGATCTCTAGCGAGCGGGTGTTTCAGGAACTCGCTCCACATCTCGACGAGGGATCGATCGCGCAGGAGCGCGCCAAGGACGATCTCGGCATCGAGGCGCAGCGTTTCCAGGGCCGAGGTGTCTGGCAGATCGTCCCAGGCCGCGAAGATCTCGCGATCGAATTGGTCGAAAAGGGCGATGAAGATCTCGTCTTTGCTCTTGAAATGCCAGTAGAGGGCGCCCTTGGAAAGACCGGTTGCCCGGACGATGTCGTCCATCGTGGTCTTGTGATAGCCCGTCTTTCCGAAGCAGGACTGGGCCGCTTCGAGGATCTGTGCGCGTCTTATTTCGGGCGCTTGATGTGTCGCCATTAATTCGCTGCCACAGCCCTTGGCGCGCCCGGATGTTGATGCCGGGTGGGCTTTTCTTCGACGGCGCGCTGCATCTTCAATTGCTCTTGGCGAAGATTTCGATAGAGGGCGATGGCCTTGTCCGAGTGCACGAAGGCATAGGGGAACTCATCGATCGTGCCCGGCGTCAGGGTGGCGAAGAGACGCCAGTCCTGTTTCTGGACGATTCGCAGCTCGCTGTGAACGGCGATCCAGGTGATCAATTTGCCGAGCATTGCGTTCCGGGTATAGGTCTGGCGATACCGGAACCAGAGCCAACTATGGTCTTCGTCGACGGGTGTTGCGCAGATCAGTATGTGCAGATTCGGTGTGATCGCGACCAGGCCGAGGTTGGGAAGGATGACTTCGGAACGAAAGGGCATTCCCTTCGTCTTGGTCGCGTTGCGAGCGATCTTCTTTTCCTTGACCAGCAATCCGCTCGAGTAGATTCGATCGCCCTCGACATGCGCCTCGAAGTCGACCATCCGTGTCCCGACCGGGATGATATTGCCGTGGACGAAGGGCGTATGATGGATGTCGAGGTTCGACTCGATCATGCGCGAATAGTGGTAGGGAAGGACGTAGGAAGCCTCGGTCTCTCCACCATGGGCCTCGACGTCGTTGAAGAAGGGAAGGTCGGGATAGCTCGTCTGCTCGTCTCCCCACCACATCCAGATCAGGCGGTGCGCTTCACGAATCGGGAAGGCGCCGAGATTCAGTGCCTTGGGGATGCGAGCGTCCGGCCCTTCGCAGGGCATGAGCGTGCAGGCCCCGTCCCCGCCAAAGCGAAAGCCATGCCACGGGCATTCGAGTTCGCCGTCGACGATTCGACCACCCGCCAGCGAGGCGCCGCGATGCGGGCAGGTCGCCGGCGAGATCCGGGCTGCCCCCGTCGGGTCGCGCCAAAGCACGAGGTCTAGTCCGAAGCGCTTGATTCCTATGGATGTTTTCCGAAGCGCGCCTGCTTCGAGGACCGGATACCAGCGATTTCTGAGCACGATTCCCTCCAAAACTGACTATCTAGTCGATTTATAGACTAACTGGTCTGTTTTGTCGAGAACAGGTTCGCCGCCGTCGCGTGGGGTTCCCGCGTACCCGGTGGCCCGGTGTCTAGATCAAGTCGATTTCACGAAGTCGACAATGGCTCCCGCAAACTCTTCGCCGCGACCTTCTTGAAGAAAATGACCCCCGCCCTCGATCGTGCGATGGGGTTGGCCCTTCGCACCGGGCACGTCCGCGAGAAAACGCTTGTCGCCGCCACTCGAAACCGGGTCATTACTCGAAAACGAACAGAGCAGGGGCTTGTCCCACTTCTTCAGGACTTCCCAGGCGGCCTTGTTGGGCTCGTTCGATGGATCATCCGGAAGCAGCGGCACCTGCCGTGGCATCGCCCGCGGTCCCATCTTGAAACTGGCATCCGGAAAGGGCGCGTCGTAGGCGGCCATCTCTTCGGGCGAGAGCGTCCGACCATCGATGGTCCCCGCGATCATCATGCCCACCGGAAGATCCTCGGTCTCCCAGGTCCATTTCTGCCAGTGCGCGAAGGTGATCTCCGGGCTCGCAGGATCCGGATTCGATAGGGCAGCCATCACCTCCGGCAGCGTCGGCGTCGGCTTGTTCTCCCAGAAATCCCGCAGAGCATCGACGCGTTCCTTTGAAACGGGTCCCGGAGTGGGAAGGCCAGTATTGGCTACGACGATGCGCGAGAAGCGATCTGGATTTTCCGCAGCCAGTCGCAGTCCGATCAAGCCACCCCAATCCTGGCCGACGAGCGTGGCGCCCTGCACGTCGTTCTGGATGAGCCATGCGGTCAGCCAATCGACCTGGCGTTGGTAGCTGACCTGCTCGCGCGTCGACGGCTTGTCCGATCGACCAAAGCCGACGAGGTCCGGCGCGAGAACGCGCAATCCGGCGTCGGTCAGGATCGGAATCATGTAGCGATAGAGGTAGCTCCAGGTCGGCTGTCCATGCATGCACAGGACGATCTCGCCATCGGCGGGACCTTCGTCGACGTGGTGGATCCGCAGACTTCCGCTGTCGCCATCCGGCACGTCGGTGTAGTGGGGTTCGAATGGATAGCCGGGCAGATTTTCGAAACGAGCATCGGGGGTTCGAAGGACCTTCATGCTTTGCTCCTCAGGGTCGTCATTAATTGGCAGATACTATGTCATATCTTTTCTTTTTGTCCGAAGCTTTTGTCCGCCCCGTCAAAAGAGTCGAATCTCCAGCCCAAACGGCAGATTACAGCGGTTTTGTCCGCCGACAGAATCGGCCTCGGGCCGCACTACGGCTCACAGGCTCGGCCCGCCGGCGGCTTGACGAGACCCGCCGGCACCGGGAGCATTGACCCGCCCGAGGAGAACGATCATGACGACGAACGCCGCCTTCGACTATTCCGGACGGGTCGAGGATCCGCTACGAGACGATCTGCGTCTCGCCCATCAACAAGCCTGGGAGCGAATCGCACAGCCAGGGACCTGGTGGAGCGGGCGGGAGCGGGTCGCGATCGCCGCGGAGTCCCGGGCTGCCGAATATTGTGTGTTCTGTCGCAAGCGTCGGGAGGCACTTTCGCCCTTTGGCGAGACCGGAAATCACGATGATGTGAGCGCTGACGTTCTGCCGCTCGCGGCGATCGACGCCATTCATCGATTGGTGACGGACGCCTCCCGCCTAACAGAGACCTGGGTCAAGGAACTCGCTGAAGAGGGCGTACCCGACACGCACTACGTCGAACTCCTGAGCGTCGTCGTCTCGATTCGAAGTATCGACATCTTCCATAGAGCCATGGGGATCTCGCCCGAACCGCTGCCTGAGCCGGTCGCCGGGGAACCCTCGAACAAACGCCCGGTGGCGGCCGCCAGCGGGGTTGGATGGGTTCCCATGTTGCCGAGTCGCCTGCGTGCGGGCGATGAAGCAGACCTGTGGCGGGGCCCTGCGCCGAATGTGATACGCGCCATGAGCCTGGTGCCCGACGCGGTCCGCTGGTTGAAGGAATTGAGCGCGGCCCACTATTTGAGCATGGAGAACATGCCGGATTTCACCCGGGGCCGTGGACCCCTTTCGCGAGCACAGACCGAATTGGTGGCCGGTCGCGTTTCCGCCATCAACGAGTGTTTCTACTGAACGAGCTCACATGCATTGATGCTCCGTGCGAGTGTCGAGACCGAAGGACTGGAAACCGACTACCGAGGTATCGCGGATGCGGCCAGCGCCGAGTCGAGCACGGTTCCGGGCGCAGGGGCCTTGATCGGGTTGGTCGAGGCTTCGTTTTCTTCGAATCCTGAAGACGGCGTCGCCGCCCGGCTGAGGCTGCGAGAGGAGCTCGGCGCCGAGGCTTTGGTGGATACGGCCGCCGTGATCGGCAATTTCGAAAGGATGGTGCGGATCGCCGACGGAACCGGCATCCCCCTCGATGCGCCGGTCAACGTGGCGACCGAGTCGGTGCGCCGTGAACTCGGGATCGACGGTTACAGCACTGCGGAGAACACCGGATCCGTGCGCCGGTGGCAGCGCTGGCTAGGGCGAGCGCTCGAGCCCGTCGCCCGATACGGGTTGCGTCGTCTCGGGCGGCGAGCCCGCGAGCGTAGTGAGTCGTTGATCGATTCCTGAAGGAAATGGCCCAATCGACCGATACCTCATGAATTAGGTAGCCTAGAATCCCACGCGAGTTCAGCAGATCGCAATATTGCCGAATCGCCGATTCGCCGAACCGTGACCGCGCCGTCGAGCGCGATCCGGCGTGATAGGGAGTGCGTCTTGTTCGAACAACCCCGCTGGTCGAAGGGGTCCGCGTTCAGTCTCGTGGCCGGTGTCGTCTGGATTTCGCAGGTGGCGTCGCTTGGGCTGTTCGCCTCCATCCCGTTCTGGATTCTCGGGAGCGGCTTCCTGGCTGCGGGCGTCTCTCAATTGCTCTGGCCGGGAGATGATCGGATCGCACATACACAAGCGATTGCCGGTGTTCTGGGCTCACTCGTTGCGCTGCCGACACTCTTCTTCATGGGCTTCGGGACTTTTCTTCTGTTGCTGGCGAGTGCGCTCGCGGCGGCCTGGGGCGCCGGTCGCATCGCGATCGAACTGGAACCGCACTACGAGAACGTCCCGGTTCCCGAGCCGACCTTTCAATTGTTCGCGAAGGTTGCGATCGACGAGGCGATCCTGGGATTCGAACAATTCGTCTCGACGGGATTCGCACTCGATGGGACCCTCGAGCGCGTCATCGACGAAGTCGGCCAGACCCACGCCCGTTTCGAGAGCGAAGGATTTCTCGAGAAACCGGCCAATTACCATCAGACGCCACCCGAGCTGTTGGATCCGGAAATCCAGATCCGTAATGTCGGCGCACAACCCGTCGAATTTCTGCGATTCGAAAGTGGATATGCGCCGCGCGAAGGGGAGGCGGGCCGCGACCGCTGGCTCGGGTATGAGCCCTGCCGCGACGGGCGCGCCTATGTTCTGCGGCATCCGGGAGCGCCACGGCCGTGGATGATCTGTACGAACGGCTACCGCATGGGTCATGCGCGAATCGACGTCGGAATCTTCGACCGCTTCCATCATCGCCTGGGACTGAATGTCGTGATTCCGGTTCTGCCGCTACACGGTCCACGGCGGATCGGCCGGCAGTCGGGCAGCGGCTTCATCGGTATCGACGTCATCGACACATTGCACGCCGAGGCACAGTCGATCTGGGACATGCGTCGTTTGCTCTCCTGGGTTCGCGCGCAGGATGCGCCCGCGGTCGGAGCCTTGGGGCTTTCGCTGGGCGGATACACGACCGCCGTCTTCGCGAGCATTGCGGACGGTCTTTCTTGTGCGATCCCAGGAATTCCGCTGGCCGACTTCACGCGCATGCTCGACCGACACGCTTCTCAAAATCAGATGCGTTACGCCGAGACCAAGGGCTATGACCTGGACCGCGTGTACGAGATTCTCCGTGTCGTTGCGCCATTGGTTCTCGAGCCGAAGGTTCCGCTCGAAGGGCGCATGATCTTTGGCGCCACCGCCGACCGTCTGGTGGCCCCGGATCATGTGCGCGACCTGTGGCGTCATTGGGACGAGCCCGCAATCGTCTGGTATCACGGCGCTCATGTGACCTTCGCATTCGAGCGCAGTGTTTGGGCCGGCGTCGACCGGACGCTTCGCGAAAACGGAGTCTTTGTTTGAGTCCGATCTGATTCGAATCTCTGTTGGTTTGCGTCACTGCGCGGTCCGTTGCGGTGTCCTATGCAGCGAGTGGAAGTGTGGCAAGGCGGTCGAAGATTCCGGGGGGAAATTTTGACGACTCCGAACACAAACAATCGAGACGAAAAGACCTCGAGGGCCTACGCGCTCGACGATCGATATCTGGCGGATGAAGGCCGGGTTTTTCTGACCGGCATCCAGGCCCTGGCCAGACTTCCCCTGGAACAGCTTCGCGTTGATCGGCGCAACGGTCTGATGACGGCCGCGCTCATCTCCGGCTATCCGGGGTCGCCGCTCGGTGGGTATGATCGCGCCGTGGCGTCGGCTGCCCGGCTCGCACCGGAGCTTCCGATTCACTGTCGCCCGGCGATGAACGAAGAATTTGGTGCGAGCGCGATCATGGGATCACAACTCGCTGCCGTTCAACCAGATTGTCTCTACGACGGCATCGTCGGCTTGTGGTACGGCAAGGCACCGGGCGTCGATCGCGCAGTGGATGCTCTTCGACACGCGGTCTACGCGGGTGCCTCGATGAAGGGCGGCGCCGTCGCGATCGTCGGAGACGATCCAGCGGCCAAGAGTTCGACGGTTCCTTCCTCATCGGCAGGCGTGCTCGCCGATATGCATCTGCCGCTTCTCTATCCCGGCGATCCGGCTGAGGCCCTCGATCTCGGTCGACATGCGATCGCGCTGTCGCGACTCACCGGCCTCTGGTCTGCGCTCAAGATCGTGGCCGACGTCGCGGATGCCACGGCGACGGTGGATCTCCATCCGGACCGACTCGTTCCAATCCTGCCCACGGCCGGTGGCCAGGTCTACGAGCACTACCCGAACGGAAACCTCTTGACGCCCCGCACGATCGATGTCGAACGAGAGATCTACGAGGTTCGCTATCAGCTGGCCCGCGACTATGCCACTGCGAATCAACTGAACCTGGTGACGGTCGATCCGTCGGATGCGTGGATTGGAATCATTGCTTCGGGGATCACGTATCGCGAAGTTCGAGAGGCTTTCGCCCGACTCGGACTCTCCTCCGATGCCGAGATTGCGGCCTGTGGCATCCGGCTTCTCAAGATGGGAATGCCAATGCCTTTCAATCCCGAGACGGTTCGCGAGTTCGCAAGGGGACTGCTCGAGGTCCTGGTGATCGAGGAAAAGAGACCCGGCGTAGAGTCGCTCGTGAAGGACGCGCTCTACGGGATGCCGGAGGCTCCTCGCATCGTCGGAAAATTCGATCAAGCCGGCGAGGTCCTGGTCCATGGCTTCGGCGCGCTCGACGCGGATTTTGTGATGATCGTCCTGCGTCGGCGTCTGGCTGATCGACTGCGCGATCGACTCCGGCCGATTCCCAGCGACGCGGCGACCTCCATTCCCGAACTCCAGGTTTCGCGGACGCCGTTTTTCTGTTCCGGGTGTCCACACAATCGAAGTACGGAAGTCCCGAAGGGCTCACTCGTCGGTGCGGGAATCGGCTGTCACACGATGGCGCTCTTCATGGATCAGGATCGGGTTGGCGATATCGGTGGGCTTGGCTGCATGGGCAATGAGGGCGTCCAGTGGATCGGTATGTCGGATTTCCTCGCCCGTGACCATTTCATCCAGAACATTGGCGACGGAACGTTCTTTCATTCGGGTCAGCTCGCGGTGCAGGCTTCCGTCGCCGCGGGCGTGAACGTGACCTACAAGCTTCTCTACAACGGAACGGTCGCCATGACCGGTGGCCAGGATCCACAAGCGCAGCTGCCGATCCCGGAGCTTGCCGCGAATCTGTTGCGGCAGGGCGTTTCAGAAGTCCTGGTGACGACGGAGGACGTGCGCCAATTCGATGGCCAGAATTTGCCCGGCGGCGTCGAAGTCTGGAATCGCGATCGCCTGGTCGAGGCGCAGGAGAGGCTCGCGAACGTTCGCGGTACGACGGTGCTGATTCATGTGCAGGCTTGCGCCGCGGAAGAACGCCGCGCTCGAACGCGGGGTCGCTCGCCGACGCCAGCGCAGAGGGTCATCATCAACCATCGAATCTGTGAGGGTTGCGGGGATTGCGGCCGAGTCAGCAATTGTCTGTCGGTGCAACCGATCGAGACGCCCTTCGGACGAAAGACGGCGATCGATCAAACCACTTGCAATTTCGACTATTCGTGTCTCGAAGGGGATTGTCCCTCCTTCATGACGATAACGAGTCGCGCGGCCGATCTGGATGCAGCATCCCAGAAGCAGCGCGCAGTCACGCTGCCTCCGGATGATCTCCCTAGGCCCGAGCGCATCGTTCCCGAAGATGAATTCGCCATGCGGATAACGGGAATTGGTGGGACCGGGGTCGTGACGGTCGCGCAGATCGTGGGAACCGCTGCGATGCTCGATGGCTACCACGTTCGTGGCCTCGATCAGATCGGACTCTCCCAAAAGGCCGGTCCCGTCGTGAGTGATCTTCGCTTTTCTCGAACGACTCCGACCTCGACGAATCGCCTCGGTCGGGGGCAGGCTGATCTTCTACTCGGCTTCGACCAACTGGTTGCCGCGTCGGCGACGGGACTTCTGATAGCCGATCCCTCCCGAACCACGGTCGTCGGTTCGACGACTTCGACGCCCACTGGCGAAATGATCCGGCATAACGACATTGAGTTGCCGGGAGCGGATGAACTGTGCAAGCGGATCGCGGATGCGACTCGGAGTTCGGCGCAGTTCTGGGCTCAGGCGGCCGAAGTGACGAGAGACCTGTTCGGAAGCTCGACGACTTCGAACATTTTTGTCGTGGGGATGGCGATTCAGGCCGGTTGCCTGCCAATCGCAGGCCGCCATGTAGAAGAAGCCATTCGATTGAATGGAGTGTCCATCGATATCAATCTGGCCGCGTTCCGATGGGGCCGAATCCAGATCGTGGACGCGGACAGGGTCGTGAGGGCGCGTTCCGAAGGCGAGGCGAGCGCGCGAGAAAACGAGATCGAAGGAATGTCTTCAGCGCAGCGGGCGGTCGATCCGAGCTTCGAAACTCGAATCGGATCATTCGATTGCGACGAAGCCGATTCACAGATCCTCCGGAGATTCACGAGAGAGCTCGTTGCCTGGGGCGGAGCACGGGCGGCCATCGACTGGTTCGATGCCCTTGCGCGCGTGAAGAAGCGGGAAACAGAGATCGCTTCCGGGAGCCGGCGACTCTTGATGGGCACGGCGGCGGGGCTCTTCAAACTGATGGCCTACAAGGACGAATATGAAGTCGCGCGGCTGATGACGGATGCCGACGCGATCGCGCTGGCGCGTCGAGTCGCCGGCCGCCGAGGGCGAATCGCATGGAAGCTCCATCCACCACTCCTGCGCTCGCTCGGCTTGAAGAGGAAGATCTCCTTCGGACTCTGGACCGCACCTTTCTTCAAGTTCCTCGCGGCAGCTCGATTCCTTCGAGGTACGATCTTCGATCCGTTCGGGATGGCAGGGCTCCGAAGGACTGAACGCGAGCTTCCGGGTCAGTATATTTCCGCTCTCGAGCGACTACTCATTTGTCTGACTCCGGCGAAACTCGACGCGGCTGTTGCTCTCGTTGCGTTGCCCGAGCAGATTCGAGGATACGAAGACTTGAAGCTTGAACGGATCGCTGGCTATCGAAAGGCCTTGGCTGCTGCGCTCGATGATCTCGAAAGCTGAGACCCGCTTGAAAAATGATCTTCTCGCTAAACCGTATCGACCCTTCCCGATTCGAGCGCTCAACGCCCTGGGTCGTGGGCTCGCGCGATTCGGGCGAACACCAATCTCGCTTTGAGACGAAGAGTTGATGGGGCTGGCCGTCCGACAGACTGGTCTCTCTGATTTCGGACCGGAGAGCTTTCGGCCTGGGCTGACGAAGTTGATGGAATCGAGCGAGCTGGATGCGCGACTGACTCTTTTTGGTCGCTATTTCGCCAAACGACAGCTGGTCGAATTGCTCATGCATCGACTCCAGCTCGTCGACTATCGGTCCAGCCATCCAGGAATTGCCGACGAAGTCATCGTGCGCCCACTCTTCATCCTCGGACTACCGCGGACCGGGACGACGCTTCTCTACGGGTTGCTCGCCGAGGATCCGGCGAATCGCGCGCCGCTGTCCTGGGAGATCGACGACCCGTGCCCGCCGGTGGAGACCGAGAGCGACTCGAGCGACCCGCGCATCGAACGAACCCAGAAACGCTTCGATCAGGTCGAGCAGCTCGCGCCTGGATTCCAGACGATCCATCCCGTCGGCGCCTTGATGCCTCAGGAGTGCATCGTCCCGACCGCCTCCTAGGAGCCTGACCCAAGACTCGTCGCGACGCCCATGCGCCGATCCATCACCGCTGCGTGCGTTGCGAGACCTTGCTTTAGCTCGCTACAGCTGCGGCCCCGCGCCTTCCCAGCGGCGCGTCTCGACACCTGGGCTTCCCACGAGAGTCTTGGGTCAGGCTCCTCGAACAGGATATGTCGGCCACCTACGAGCATCCCCGTCGGTTTCTTCAACATATGCAATTGGGCCACATGGCGGATCGCTGGATCCTGAAATCGCCTGGGCATCTGGGGCCGATCGATCCGCTTTTCGAGACCTACCCGGACGCCATGGTCGTTCAAACGAATCGCGATCCCATCCGGGTGATTCCGTCGGTCGCAAACCTGGAATACACGATGCGGCTCGTCGCTTCGGACGACGTCGATCCCGGGCGAGTGGGTCAGCAGATGTTGCATGTCTGGTCGACGCTGCT
Organism: Deltaproteobacteria bacterium UBA4427; assembly: GCA_963854795.1. GTDB lineage: Bacteria > Myxococcota_A > UBA9160 > UBA9160 > UBA4427 > UBA4427. The sequence continues at coordinate 11,263 of CAWLAJ010000095.1, forward strand.
CGCACATGGAATGGAAGCTCGCGACCGCCATCCGGGGCGCGAACACCAGATTCTCGATCTACCGATGAGGGAAATCGTGGGCGATCCAATCGCTTGCATCGAAAGGATCTACCGAGATTTCGAACTCGACCTTGGACAACAAGCGCGCCAAAGAATGCAGCGGTACCTCGAGCTCCATCCCAAGGATGAGTTCGGCGTGCATCGCTATAGCCTCGAAGCGTTCGGGCTCGACGAATTGACCGTGAACTCGGTCTTCAAGGAATATCGTGAGAGATTCAGGATCGAAGCGGAGCCCTTCGAGCGCCCGCCCGATTCTTCTTCGGGCAACGGCTAGCGGATCTTGTAGACGCGTCGAAGAACGACGTAGAGCCAGCGCGGTGGTAGAAGACCCAGAAGAGTGCACTGGAGTCGAGCCGAGAACGGCGTGTAGTAGCCTTCCCTTGGTCGCGCGTCCGTTGCAGCGCGTAGAATGATTCCAGCGACGTCGTCGGGTGAGATCGGATTGCGCAGGTTCTCCGTGGCGAGATCATCGAGGTCGAACATCATCTTGCGGTAAGGGTTCGCGGGATCTTCGCGAAGGTGTTGGGCTCCCTTTCGTGCGTTGTCGAATACGGCCGTATCGACGAAGCCCGGCATGACGAGCGAACAATGGATGCCGAAGGAGCGAAGCTCGAGGCGAAGAGCGTCGGTCGCCGCGTGCATGCCGACTTTCGTCGCCGCATAGGGGATGGCCAAAGGCGCGGGAATCTCTCCCGCGACGGATCCGATGTTGATGATGCGCCCGCCTCCCTGTTCTCGCATTCGTGGCGTGACGGCGCCGATCAGCTAAAAAGCCGAAAAGAGATTGACATCAGAAATGTATCGAAGCTCGGAGCGGCTGATCTGCTCGATCGCGTGCCCGGGGCTATATCCGGCGTTGTTGACCAGTAGATCGATTCGTCCCAGCGCCTCCAGCGCAAGATCAGCCGCTCGTCCCGTCTCCTGCTCGTCCGCGAGATCCGCGGCGATCGGAATCGCGCGGCCGCCTTCCTTCTAGATCGAGGCGGCGAGCGCTTCGAGTCGTTCCTTTCGACGCGCGATGATGGCGACGAAATAGCCGTTGCGCGCGAGCAGTCGCGCGGTCGCTTCACCGATTCCCGAAGACGCCCCAGTGATGATGTCGGTTCGCGGCGTCGTCCAAGAAGTCGAGCTTGCCATCTCGCGAGCATCGGCGATTTCGAAGGATCTTCAAGTCAGGAGGCAAAACGCGCCTGGCGAACCTCGGGGCAGAGCGCCTATCCGTGTAGTATCTTCTGCTTGTCGTTTCTCCTGTGTGCCTGTCGAGTTCGTCCGATTCATCGAATCTTCTGACAATTCGAAGGAGTCCAAGGAGTCCAGGGGGTGAGCATGGCGACTGCGATCAAGCTAGAGAGCGATTCTCTCGGCATCCTTCTCGTCGCAACGGATTTCTCGGAAACAGCCGCACTGTCGCTTGATCGCGCCATCGAACTGGCTTCCAGTCACGGGTCCGAGATCGCACTCGTCCACGTGATGCAGCCCGATCTTCCGCCTCTGGCCGCTCCCGAAATGATCGTGGTTCCACCCAATTTCGAAGAGCTGCTTCGAGAAGCCTGCACCGAAGGTCTCGCGAGATGCGCTTCCCTGGTTCGCGAGGCGGGCGTACGGGTCAGCACGCATCTGGAACAGGGACGCGCCGCGAAACAGATCACTTCTCGTGCGGATTCGCTCGCCGCTGACCTGATCATGATCGGAACGCGGGGCAATACGGGCTTCAAGCATCTGCTGCTCGGGAGTGTCGCGGAGGAGGTCGTTCGAACGGCGAACCAGCCGGTTCTGACTGTGCATCCCGGCGATTCTCGGTCGATCGAGCCCGTTCGTCGCTTGCTCCTGCCGACCGACTTCTCGCCAGCCGCCGATCAAGCGCTGGCCGCCGCGACCCTGATTCTCGCCGGCAGCCAGAATGCGGAGATCGTACTCGTTCATACTTTTCATATCGCTCCGACGGTTGTTCCGCTGGGCGGATTCGGCAATGGCGCACCCCAGATGTTAGTCGAGAACGCACATCAGTTGGCGGCGGAGGCTGCCGAGCCAGCCGTTTCGGCTTTGCGTGCGAAGGAATTTCAGGTAGAAGTCGTGATCGAACGGGGTGACCCGGCCGAGGTCGTGACAGAACTCGCTTCGGAACGTGATGTGGACGTCATCGTGATGGGAACTCGCGGCCACTCGAAGTGGCGACAATTTCTGCTCGGAAGTACCGCCGAACGAATCGTCGAGCATGCGCCCTGTCCAGTCCTGACCGTTCACAGGACCGACACCTGAAGCTTCGAACGGCGAGTCCCGCGTAATGACCAATGCGCCGCGTGCTGCCGACCATGCCTTCGGTTAGTTGCACCCGATCGAAGACACCGTCGACAGCCGCGCACGCAATGAATCGCTCAAGCGCCTCAGCGAGAGCCCAGGGCGACCTGCGACATTCCTCCACGGCATTTCGTATTCGAATGGCCGGTCGTCGGCGGGATGACCTTGCGTAGCTGGTTTCCCATGTCGCGAAGTGCGAAGGACATGACGTA
>CAWLAJ010000096.1:0-13829 GCA_963854795.1 Deltaproteobacteria bacterium UBA4427
GCGAACCCCTGAGGAAGGCATCGAAGATCTTCGCGCGATCAAGTCACTCGGGCTCGGCGGCGTCATGATGCCGGGCAATCCCGGACTCGAGGACTACGATTCGACGATCTACGACGGTTTCTGGGAATCGGCGATCGATCTCGAATTGCCGCTGAGTTTTCATATCCTGACGACACCCGCGGAGAGAACACGCGGCCCGAAGATGAACGGATTCCTCTCGATCGTCCGCGGCTGTCAGGACATCATGGGCATGCTGGTTCTCGGAGGCGTCTTCGAGCGTCATCCGAATCTAAAGATCGTCTGCGCCGAAGCCGACGCCGGCTGGGTACCGCATTTCTTGTACCGGATGGATCATGCCTTCAAGCGTCATCGCAACTGGCTGAAGCCGGGACAAGAGTTGTCGAAGCTTCCCTCGGAGTACTTTTCGGAGAATATCTACACGACCTTCCAGGACGACTGGGTTGCCTTCCAGGTGGCTGAGATGATGAATTGGAAGCGTCTGATGTGGGCCAACGATTTTCCGCACAGCGATTCGACCTGGCCCTGGTCACAGGAAATGCTGAAGGAGCATTCGAGCGATCTGTCTGAGGAACAGCGCCGTCACATCCTTGGGCAGAACGTGGCGGACCTCTACAATCTCGATCTCGAGGCCATTACAAGCGACGCGGCCTGACGCATCGCGGAGAGGTTGGATCATGAATCGCGGAATTCATCATATAGGCTTGGCAACCCACGACATGGAGAGCACTCTCGATTTCTACGAGAACGTTCTCGGCTTTCCCGCCGTCGTCTGCGAAACGATCGAACTCGAGGCGGGCGGCGCGATTCGTCACGCGTTCTTCGACGCCGGGGAGGGCGAGTTGATCGCTTTCATGGAGGCGAATGAAGTCGAGGGCGTCTGTGCCGAGTTCGATACGGGAATCAACGAGGGCCTTGGTATCGGTGGGGGGATGTATCACTTTGCGTTCAAGGTCGAAGACCCCTCCGAACTCGAAAAGAAGCGCAACGAATTGTTGGAGAAGGGCCTCCGCGTTCGGGGCATCGTCGACCACGGCTGGTGTCAATCCATCTATTTCAGCGATCCGAATTCCGTTCAGCTCGAATTCTGCTGTCTCACGGCGGATCTCGGTGACGAACACGTCGTCGACCGTCACGGGAAGACCTGGAAGGGGTATACCCGGGAGCGGTCGGAGGCGTCCGACTCGTCCGACTAGCCCGACTAGGGGATTGGCGGTCGTACCGATCCTCGATTGCCTGCGTCAGTTGTCGGCGATCGCGTCGCGTTGAAGCAACGCCACCAGATCGATCAACTCGGCGAGCTGACGCGAAGTGAGCCCTCCACAAATTCTCGCCTCGAGTCGATTCGCTTCCGCCCGACAGGCTTGGCTGCGGCGACGGCCCAGCGACGTGAGCTTCACCGAGAGCTTGCGCCGGTCCTCGGGCTCGACATGCCGCCGGACGAACTTGCGCCGCTCGAGCGTCTGCAGGATCTGCGACATGGCGCCGGGCGTCACGCTGGCTGCGCGGGCGAGCGCGGTCGGTGATATCGGGGGTAAAGGGCATCCATTCTCGCGCGAATGTTGCTATGCCTTTCCTGACCCTCTCACAAGAAACCGGAGCCCATCCCCCATGACCGTGACAATCGAGACGACCCTTGGACCCGTGCGCGGAGAGCAGCTCGAAAATCATCAGCGCTTCCGTGGCATTCCCTTTGCGACGCCGCCGGTCGGCGATCTGCGCTTTGCGGCGCCACAACCCCCGCAGCCCTGGACCGAAGTTCTCGACGCGCTCGACTACAGCGACTCGGCGCACCAGGCGAAGACGCTCTTGCCCGGCATGGCTGTGGCTGAAAAGAGCGAGGACTGCCTCTATCTGAATGTCTTTACGCCGGCCGCCGACGACAAGCGAAGGCCGGTACTGTTCTGGATTCATGGTGGCGGCTTCAGAAATGGCGGTGCCAGTCAGGGGCTCTACGAAGGCGCGCCCATCGTCACCCGAGGTGACGTCGTACTCGTGACCATCAACTATCGGCTCGGCGCTCTCGGCTATCTCGACTTGCCGGAACTCGACGGGGCGACGGCCAATGCTGGACAACTCGATCAGATTGCGGCCCTCGAATGGACGCGAGACAACATCGAGCGCTTTGGCGGAGATCCCGACAACGTCACGATCTTCGGCGAGTCGGCGGGGGGGATGGCGGTTTCGACCTTGCTCGGCATGCCTGCCGCCAAGGGTCTCTTCCACAAGGCCATTGCCCAGAGCGGGGCGGCCAGTGCCTGCCTCACGGCGAAGTCCGCTGCAAAGGTGACCGATGTCTTTCTCGACGCGTTGGGACTTACGCGCGAAACGGCTTCGGAGGTTCGCAAGCGCACGCCCGAAGAATTGATCGCCGCTCAGAACACCGCAGAACAGAAGCTCGCGGGATCCGGGATCTTTCTCATCACGGCGCCCATCATCGATGGCACGACGCTTCCGGAGAATCCACTCGAGTCCGTACGCAAGGGCGACGCGAGCGAGATCCCCTTCCTCAGCGGCACCTGTCTCGACGAATGGAGACTCTTCGAGATGCCGTCTCTCATGAAGAACATGCAAGATCGCGAAAACGCGGTCGGTCGCCTGGGCAGAATGCTTTCAAAGGACGCCGACAGCGAACGCCTCGTCGACGTCTACGCGGCGGCTCGGGGCGACGATCTCTCGAACGAGGCTGGGGTCAAGTCGACGTACCTCGCGATTCAAACGGATCGCACCTTCCGAATACCGGCGATTCGGCTGGCAGAAGCGCAGGCGAGTCATCAGTCCTCGACATACATGTATCTGTTCTGCTCGCCCTCACCGGCGCGACGGGGCGAACTCGGCGCATGCCACGCGATCGAGCTCCCCTTCGTCTTTGGCACTCTCGATGCGCCCGGCATGGAGGCCTTCGCGGGCAGCGGTCCCGAAGCCGAGAAGCTCAGCGAAAAGACCATGGATGCCTGGCTCGCTTTCGCCAGGACCGGCGATCCGAATCATCCGGGCCTTCCCGCCTGGGAGACCTACGGGCCGGAGCGACGGTCGACCATGCGTCTCGATCTCGACTCGACCCTCGAGGATGCTCCGATGGAAGCTGAGCGGGTCGCTTTCGAGGAACTGGGCTAGCGAAGCCCGCCACCGCGTCGTGAGGGATTCGAGCCGTCCTGGTCTCTAACTCTCGCTCTGCGACGCGACGTCTTCGCACAGGTCCGCCAGTCTGAGTTCGCCTTCGGCCGTCTGCCCGCCGGCTGTCATGAAGCGGCGCATCGCCGCCTGGGCATCGTCGGTGCGAAGCAACTTTTGAAAGAGATAGGCTTCTTCGAGCAGACCGTCTCGTCGTGGCTCTGCCGCGTCGACGGCTTGTTTGGCGAAGGCAACCGCCTCGGGGGGAAACGAAGCGATGCGACGTGCGAGGCGTTCGACGAAGCCTCGCAGTTCCCTAGCGGGCAGGGCGCGATTGAGATAGCCCCATCGTTCCGCCGTCTCCGCGTCGATGTCTTCGCAGCCAAGGATGACCTCGAGCGCCCGGGCACGACCGAGGGATCGATGCAATCGCTGCGTGCCGCTACCGCCCGGCAGAATACCGATGGCGACTTCCGGCTGATTGAAGATCGCCTTGCCCAGCGCGCCGAAGCGCATGTCGCAGGACGAGATCAGCTCGCTGCCTCCACCCCCGACACGCCCTGCGAGCTCGACCAGGGTGGGCTTGGGCATCGTTCGGTAGGTCTCGCACATCGCATGAAAAGCGTTGTCCTCGACTCGCTCCGTGCGCTCCGCCGGTTTGTCGACGGGGAAGTCGAGGATCGCCTCGACGTCGAAGTGTGCGATGAAGAAATCGGGGTTGTCGCTTCGCAGCACGACGGCGCGTACCGACTCGTCGGCGGAAACCTCGTTCCCGAAGCGCAACAGGTCCATGAAGAGCGGGAGGCTCATCAAATTGATGGGCGGATTGTCGATCGTCGCGAAGGCGACGTTCCCATCGATGTCGACCCGCAAATATTCGAAGTCGTAGGCCATCGTGTTGCCCCCTTTTTGTGGATTGCATCGCGCGATGGATGAATGGCTCTTCGAAGTCTCCGCGCTCCTAGAGCTTGATTCGTGCGAATTTGGGAAGACGCTTCTCGAGGAAGGACTGGACGCCCTCCTTGAAATCCGGTCGATCGAAACTCTGCTTCATCAATTCAACCGACTCGCGAAGGGCCGGGTCGAGTTCCTTCTCGAGGTTCTCCCACACCTGCCGCTTCATGACGGCCATCGAGGCGGGCGAGACGGTATCGGCGAGGTGCTTCACGTAATCGTGGACGAAGGGGATCAGCTCATCGTGGGGTAGCACCTGATTCACCAGCCCCATTCGCAGCGCCTCGGCCGCATCGATCTTGCGCGCGGAAAGGAGTAGGTCGAGCGCGTGCGCCGGGCCGACCAGTCTCGGGAGATTCCAGCCGATCCCCCACTCGGCGATCAAGCCACGCTGCGAGAATGCGGTCGTGAAGATCGCTCGATCCGAGGCGAATCGCATGTCGGCGAAGAGTGGAATCGCGAAACCCAACCCGGCGGCTGGGCCGTTGATCGCCGCGATGACAGGCTTTCGAATCGCCATCATGTAGGCATAGGGACCTTGAAAGCCCTCCATACTCGAATCGCCCGGTCGTGCCTCGGCCAGTGCGGCCGCGCCCGCGCCCATCGCACCGGCCTTGCCCTCGCCGATCCCCTGCAGACCTTTCAGATCAGCGCCCGCGCAGAAACCCCGACCTTCGCCGGTCAACACGATCGCGACGACGCGCTCATCGCGCTCGGCTTCCGCCAGCGCATGCTTCAGTTCATCCCCCATCCGGTTCGTGAATGCGTTCAGCTGCTTGGGACGATTGAATCGAATCGTGGCAACCGGCTCCTCGACGTCATACGAAATGTCTTGATACATGGAACTCTCCTTCTGGAAACGCTTCGGAGATTCGGGGCGGCCAATTCGCCGGACTGCTGATCAGTCTACTCGATCTCGCCTTCCCGGTGCCTGCACCAATCGGTAGACTCGCAGACCATTCCTACAGCCGTGAGACGCCGATGGCCGACGCTCTGCCCGCGCACACCGATCCGATACCCCCCATCGCCGACTTGTCGGATCCCTCGACCTACGTCGTGGGCGTCCCTCACGAGACCTTTCGCTGGCTGCGCGAACACGATCCCGTCCACTGGCAGGACGAGACAGGCCGCTCTGGCTCGATGGCGGGGCGTGGCTACTGGGCACTGACACGATACGAGGATGTCGCCTTCGTTTCGAAGAACCCGACGCTCTTTTCTTCGAGAATCGGAACCTGCGTGGTGGCGGACCTGCCGCCGCGCGACCTCGAGAACATGAAGCAGCAGCTGATCAACATGGATCCACCCAGACACACCGCGCTGCGCAATTTGATGAATCCGCATTTCAAGCCGGGCGCGGTGCGCGAGATGGAGACCAACATGTGTCGAATCGTCGGACAGGCGCTCGACGCACTCAAAGGCCGCGAGCGATGTGATTTCGTCGAAGACATTTCGGCGCCCATCTCGTTACGAGGGCTCACCCACCTGCTGGGTGTTCCCGACAAGCACTCCAAGAAGTTCTATAAATGGACGAACAAGCTGATTGGTGCCGCCGATCCGGAAGTCAGCACCCAGTGGCGTGGACGGCTCGCCGTTCTCGAGATCTTCTGGTACGCGGCGCGCGCGCGACGCCAGCGCAGGCGTCGGCCCACCGACGACATCTACTCCTCACTGATCCACGGCAAGATCGACGGCGCGCGTCTCGACAAATTGCAGCTCGGGATGAACTACTTCCTGCTGATCATCGCCGGCAATGAAACGACGCGAAACGCAATGAGTGGCGGAATCCAGACGTTATGCGAGCACCCGGATCAACTCGAACGACTCCTGCGTGAGCCCGATCTGCTGCCCCAGGCGATCGAAGAGATGTTGCGCTGGGTCACACCGGTCATGCAATTCCGGCGAACCGCCATGCGCGACGTGGAGATCGGCGGTCAACTCATTCGCGAGGGTGACAAACTCGTGATGTACTACGCCGCCGCCAATCGTGATCCCTCGGTCTTCGAGAACCCCGAGGTCTTCGACATCACGCGAAAGCCCAACCCCCACCTCGCCTTTGGCACGGGGACACACTTCTGCGTCGGTAGTCACATGGCTCGTCTCGAACTGAGAGTGGCGTTCCAGGAAATCCTGCGGCGATTTCCGGGCCTGCGCCTCGATGGCCCGGTCGTGCGATTGCGGTCCAACTTCATCAGCGGGATCAAGTCGATGCCGATGGTCCTCAGCCAGCCGGGCTAGAAAAACAGCGAACCCGAGGGCATCCCGAGCAGCACGCGACCCGCGCTGCCGTTCCATTGTGGCGACACCGTGTTGTGTTGAAGGACAACGCGCACGTCGCGCTGGCAGCGCTCGAGGGGACCCGATTCGAAGATCGCCGCCGTACCGGCCACCTCGCAGACGAGATCCACGGCGCGAATGGACTGAGCGACGGCGTTCGAGCAGGCCAGGTGGGAACGACCGCGCGTTCTTCAGCGCTCGCCTCCAGGCCGGCCGCTGTCGCATCCCAGACCTTTCCAACCGCCTCGAGAACGAATGCGCGCGCCGATCGGAGGCGCGTTTCGGCATCGGCCACCGCCAGTTGCACGTCCGCGCGATCACGCAGGGTGGCCCCGGCCGCGCGTCGACGATGGGTAGCGGCGAGTGTCGCGAATTGATCGATCGCTGCGCGCGCAATGCCGGTCGCGACGCCCACTTTGTTGTACGCCAGTCGCGTAAAGGGCGGCAGTCTGTACAGAGTGCCTTTCTCGCGCGGTCGATCGAAGAGCACGGCTGTCATCCGTTCATCGGGGACGAAGACATCGCGGGCCGCCACATCGTGACTCCCCGAACCCCGGAGGCCCGATACATGCCACGTGTCGAGAATCTCGAACTCGTCTCTTCCGAGCAGGGCTTCTCGCAATTGCGGCGATCCATCGGATGGTGCTTGTCCGTCCTCGTCTCGAACCTGACATTGCCCCCAAAAATATTGCGCGTTGTGGCATCCGCTCGCGAAGGGCCACTGCCCCGATACTCGATAGCCGCCGGGTACGCGTGTTGCGACATCGAGGGGATTGAGCGCACCCGAGATGATCAGGCTGGGATCGGCAAAGAGTTTCGACGCGACATCGGGGTCGAGGCAGCGCCCAGGAAACCCATCGGCTCGGTTTCGATCATCAGGTTCCAGCCGACGGATCCGTCCGCGGCCGAGACGATCTCGATGATTTGGATCTGTTCTTCGGGTTCGGCTTCGCCGCCGCCGAGTCGCCGCGGCGAAGCCACGCGAAACAACCCGGCCCGAGCCATCGCTTCGGCCGCACGCTCGGGGAGATGTCGCTCGCGCTCCGCTTCGTCGGCACACGCGCGCAGCATCGGAACGAGCTCCAGTGCCCGCTCCGTTGGCTCACCGCCGTCCATTCTGTCTGCGTCGGTGCGCAAGCCTTGAGACGTGGACCGGAGAATGTGCTTCTGAAGATCCGGGAGCTCCGGAGTCGAGCGCTCCACTCTGATTCCAAGCTACATCACATATTTCAACTGATGTGAACGACACCGCTCGATTGCCCGCGTCAGAATCTGCCCGCGATAGCAGCGGCCGAGCCATCCCGAGATACTTATCCGGCCCGGAAAGAGCCGGCATCTGAGTACTTCGCCAGCCGTGAGCGCTGCCGGTGTCACCCCCAATGAGACCGCCGGTGGTACCGACCTCCTATTCTCCGAACTCGCCTTGATGTAGTTCCGCCAGACTTGCCAGATCGCCATCCGATACATCGCGCTCTGTCTGCGTTTAGAGAATGCAATCGTTTCCCGCTTGTGATTCGAGCTGCTGTGGCGCAGAAGCAGGTCCGCCAGGTTCACAGGAAAAAGCGGATTCGACGTCGTTCGAGCCGCCTTCGAAGACGTCGATTCGTGAAAAAACACTCGGTCCTCGAGTCGCCTAACTGCCCTCGGATACGCCTCATGTTGATCGGAACGAAGATCCACGGTGCCGCCCGGTGGCACCACGCGTCGAAGCAGTTCCTCGACCTGTTTCCGTGTCGCCTGCGGATCAGGACGTCCAAACTTCTTCTCAAGAAGCGTCCGCTTCACCTTTTGGGACGGCCTCATCGCGCCGCTTCGCCTCAATTCGGCCTCGTTGAATCCGTAGACAAAATGCGACGTTCCGACCAGGAGGTTGATGTCCATCGGCCAGTACTGGCTGTGCTCGAACGTGCGGAAGCCGTCGAGTACCAGGGGCTCAGTTGGGCTGACTCTAGGTCGTTTGCTCTCGTGAAAGAGAATGCAGTGTCGCCCGAGCCGGTCAGAAAGTCGTCGTATTGTCGAGTGAGAGACACCGGCCTCACGGGCGATCTGACGGAAACCTGAGCACGAAACGAGACGATGAAAGACGGGCTCAAGCAAATCTCTTCGGCGGAGCCAGTAGTCGGCGGAGAAGGTCTGTGAACTGAAGTTGCGGCCACAATGTTGACACCGGTACCGCTGCACCCGACGCGGTCGCACGTACCTCTCGAAGAAGCCTTTCTTGATAAATCGCCAAGGCTGCGAACTTGTTAGGGAATCGCAGCTTGGATTAGGGCAGAACGGGGGCGTGAATGGAGAAATCTTGTTAGGCATGCCCTACTTACTACGCAGGGATCGTGCCAGGTACATTCTCGGGTCCACGGCGCAAGCCTTGGACTATAGCTATCGGCGTTGTTCGAGCGCGGCCGTCGATTGCCTCAGCCTGCTTTCGTTGCGACTACGATCCACAGAGGGTCCGCGCCCTCCGGCGAGCGATCCAGCTGTTGTACGTCGTCGAATCCCGCGAGTTCGCTACAGCGGTCGATGAACTCCATGCGCTGTGGTCCTGAACTGTAGTGAAAGGCGCGGATTGCCTTGGTGGGAAAGCAACGGTGCGACATCGCGACGATCGAAACGCCGCCGGGCCGAAGGACTCGGTGGATCGAAGCGAAGACGGCTACCGGATCAATCAGGTACTGAACGGACACCGCGTTCAGCACCGCGTCGAAGCTTGAGTCCGGGTAGGGCAGCTCTGTTTCTCGGTTGAGGTCATGGACGGTCCAATCGCTGAGCCGATTGTTCGCTTCCAGCTCTTCAGCATTCATGCCGAGACCGGCCACGCGTCCGAGTTGTCGTTCGGCGGGGAGATGAGATGCCCAGGAAGACATGAGGTCGAGGACGTCGGCGCCGACGGGGAGTTGATCGCGGTAGAACTGAGTCAGAGCGCGGATCGTGGCGTCGTCGATGTGCGTGACGATTCTCGCAGATCGGTAGAAGAGCTCGTCGGATGATTCGTCCTGCCGGTCGAAGAGTTCGCTCGGAAAGGCAGGCTTGTTCGTAGTCACAACCGGATCTTCTCCCATCGACTCACGGCCGGCCGGCTAGGGCAAGGATCGCACGCGTTCGAGTGCGGCTTCTGCCATGCCGTCGATCTGCGCTCTGAACGCGTCGGTATCGGCGTCGGCGCCCATCACGCCCTTCAGATAGCGGGACATGACGCCTTCGACGATCGCCGAACTCCTCCAATACTGAAAAGCGCGGTAGTAGTCGATCTTACTGGTATCGCGGCCGCTCTGTTCCTCATATCGGGTGATCAATTCGGCGCGGGTCGGGAAACCGGGCGCCTCGCTCGGGGCTGCCGTCCCGCCTCGAGCCGTTGGGCTCGTTTCGCCGGGTTCGACCCAGTTGTTCAGCAGATAGCCGAGATCGGCGAGGGGATCGCCCAGGGTACAGAGCTCCCAATCGAGCACTGCGGCAATCCGATGATCCGTGTTGGTCAGCATGTTGCCGAGCCGATAGTCGCCGTGGACGATGCTCGCGCCGATTTGTTCCGGAGTATCCCGCGAGAGCGCTTCGTAGACGAGGTCCATGGCCTCGAGTTCTCGCGTCTTCGATTTTTCCCACTGCGTGTGCCAACGCTTGAGCTGTCGTTCAAGATAATTCTCCTTGCGACCCAGGTCGCCGAGCCCGACCTGATCCACATCGACGGCATGCAGCCGCACGAGGATGTCGATGACATCGTGGCCGAGTTCCATTCGCTCGACCTCTGGGACGTGCTCGTCGACAACCACGCGATCATCGAGCACGACGCCGTCGACGAAGGTCATCACATAGAACGGGGCGTCGTTGACCGCTTCATCCGTGCAGAGACCGAGCGCCGGAGGGACCGGCACGGAGCTCTTTGCGACGCCGGAAATGATTTTGTGTTCGCGCCCCATGTCATGGGCGGTTGCGAGCACCGCGCCCAGGGGCGGCCGGCGCAACACGAAACGGCCTTCTGCCGTATCATGGACATCGTAGGTGAGGTTCGAGTGGCCGCCCGGAATGCGCGCAAAGGACAGAGGAGGCTGCACCCCCGCAATGTTCTCCTCGAACCACTTTGTTACGCGATCCGAGTGGATCCCCTCGATTTCTGTCACCGATTCATTTCTTTCACGAGCTCGGCTAGCGAAGACCGAAATCCCATCCATCTCCGATTTCGTAGGAGCGGAGAATGCGGCGTGCAGTCGTCATGACGTGAACCTCGTCCGGCCCATCGTAGATGCGTGCGAATCGCGCGCGGCGGTACATGCCTTCGAGGGGCGTGTCCTCGGTCACGCCGAGCGCGCCGTGAACTTGAATCGCTCGATCGATGACATTGTGGAGCATCGACGCACCCATCACCTTGATCAGCCCGATCTCCACGCGCGCCTCGGTCCCCTGATCGATCTTGTGCGCAGCGTGAAGCGTCAACATGCGAGCGGATTGGATTTCGCATGCGCTGTCGAAGATGAATTTCTGAATCTGCTGGTGTCGCCCGAGCTCTTTTCCGAACGCCACGCGACTATTGGCACGTTCGCACATCAGATCGAAAGCACGCTGGGCCTGGCCGAGCCAACGCATGCAATGGAAGATTCGACCGGGACCGAGTCGACGTTGGGCGATCCGGAAGCCCGCACCCCGCTGGCCCAATAGATGGTTTTCAGGGACTCGGACGTTTTCGTACAACACTTCGCAATGTCCACCGTAGTGTCCCATCACGCGTACGTCGCGCACGATGTTGTAGCCGGGCGTGTCGGTCGGTACGACGATCATGCTGAATGCGTCGTGATTTGCGGCCTCGGGTTCCGTGCGACACATGACGGTCGTATACGCCGCGCGATCGGCGCCACTGGTGAACCACTTGTGGCCATTGATCACCCATTCGCCGTCGACGAGTTCGGCATGGGTCTGAAGCTGTGTTGGGTCGGAGCTGGCGACATCGGGCTCGGTCATGGCGAAGCTCGGGAATACATCGCCCTCGACCAACGGCTTGAGGTAGCGCTCGCGCCAATCATCGGAGGCGAACTCTTTCAACATGATCGAGTCCTGTAGCGAGTGCGTACCGAGAGCGACCGTCGCGATTTCGGATCGACCAATGACTTCGTTCACGTAGACGTAGTCGAGAAAGGGGAGGCCCTGGCCACCGATCTCCTCGGGATGGCCGAGCGCCCAGAGTCCCGCCTTCTTGGCCTTGGCCATCAGATCGCGAAGAGTCTCGTGAGCCTCGTCGCTACCCCGTGTTTCGAAAGCGGCCTCGACGGGATAGACGTTTTCTTCGATGAACTCGCGAACTTGCTGGCGAATGGCGCGTACATGATCCGGAATCTCGAAATCCATGGGGGGTCCTTTCATCGAGTCGTGGGAGGGCTGACTCCATTCGTTTGTTCGTTAGCGAGTCGGTAACCACGATCCGTGGAAGCCGTAGGGCACACGCTGGGGAAGATGAATGCGTGCCACCGGCGGCGCTTTCAGGTTCGTCGCGTCCAGGATCACGAGATCACTCGAATCGCTGCTGTCGTCATAGACGAAGCCCATCGCGAAGCCCTCGTCCTCGCCTGCCGAATCGGAGCCGGGAGCGAATACGAATTCGGCTGGATGGGCGTTCGGACCGAAATCGTGACTCGAGGAGGTGCCCTTTTCGAGGTCGTATTTCACGACCACGCCGGGGTCCTCCATTTGACCCTGGCTGCCGGGTCTTTCGGCCACGGCCCATCCATAGCGATTCGGCAATCCCACCCGACGCTCATCGATTCTTGGAAAGCCGTGGGAGATCTCATCGAGTTGAGTCTCGGTCACTGCACCGGAGACCATGTCGAAGGTCCATCGATAGAGGTACGACGGTGCGAAATCGTCCATCGAATCGCGCCACATATATTCGTGGCGGCCCACGTCGCAGACGACCTTGTTGGCGTCGTTGGGATCGACGAAGGCGTTCATCGGGTGGAAGACATAACAGGGATCGATTTCGAACCATCGGATATCGGCGTTCGTCCCCATGCGAGGCATGATGCCGATTCGCGCGCCGTAGCTCTCGTCCCATCCGAGCGGCATGTCACCGCTGACGGCCTTCTGGAGATCGAAGGTCACAGGCAGATCCATGAAGATGGCGTGGTCCCGCGTAATGATGAAGTCGTGCATCATCGTCGGTCCCGGGACTTCGATCTCCGCCGTGTGGACGAGATCTCCTTTCGCATCCAGCACGTGATAGACGAGGTAGGGCGGAAGGGGGCCATAGCCGAAGAAGTGGAGTTCATTGGTTTCCGGACATAGCTTCGGATGTGCGGTAAACGCCGTCTGCAATCGGCCGTCATAGTCACGACATCCGATCGTCTCCAATTCGGAAGACAGTTCGAAGGGGAAATGTCCCTCCTCGAGGGCGAGAATACGACCGGCATGTCCGATCACATGCGTGTTCGCGGCACTCGCCGTGCGGTCCATCATCACCTTCGGATCCATCGCGTCGAGATCGCCTACGAGCTTTGGTGTCTGGATCCAGCGGTTGCGATACCAGACCGCCTTGCCCTTTTCGATTCGGACACCGTGGACCATGCCGTCCCCAAAGAACCAATGCGAGGTCGCTGTACCCTTCGGGTTCGACCCATTGCGAACGTAGAGTCCATCGAGTTCGGGCGGGATCGCACCGGTTACGGGCAAATCGAATTCGGTTCGCTCTTCAACGACCGGACCAAAATTGCCGCGTAGGTGCCAAGGCTTTTCTTCCACGATCTCTGCGCTGCTCATTGAACTCTCCTGGATTCGCGAACAGTCCCGTAACGGACGCTCGCGCACCATCCGAGGGTGACGCCTCGGACGCCAGGTCGCCACCCGATTCGCCTCGCCTTCTCAGTGAGCGAACGTGGACCCGATCTCACCGATCGCGACCCCTTCGCAATGGCTCGGCGGCTCCATCCCGAGGAGCCGCGCGACAGTCGGTGCGACATCGAGATTGGAGATGGCCCCGAGACGCGTGTCGGCCGGCACTCCGCGTCCTTTTGCGAGGAGGATGCCGCCCATATCAGGGTGGTCCGGTGAGTAGCCGTGCATGCCGAACGACCAATCGAGAAACAGACCCCCCAGAGAGAGTGCTGCCCTCTCATACCACTGCAGCTCGAAGAAGTAGTGCGGTGGCTCGGTCAATAACACGATGTCGCCGGTGCGTGTGGGATGACTGATATGCAGCTCCTTGGGCAGCGTGTGCTGCGTGTGAACCTCGATGTCTTCAATACCCCGGACGATTTCCAACGCGGCGTCCAACTGTCCCGGATCGTCGAGAAAGATCTGGGCGGTGGCGGAACCGGGAATGATGCGGGCGGAAATATCCGCATCCGCCAGCAAGTCTCGTAGGGGAATGAAGTCCGTCACTTCGGTCATGCCATGATCGCTGACGAGCATCAGCGTAATGTGATCCCATCCCTCTCGCTCGTCGATTCCTTCGAGTAGGCGCGCCAGTTGCACATCCTGTGACTGCAGCT
>CAWLAJ010000097.1:0-13629 GCA_963854795.1 Deltaproteobacteria bacterium UBA4427
TTCGCATCCGCCGGAGCGACTGCCCGAGCTGATCCAGCTCGCAATGGTCGATCCGGCGCGCTTCATCCTCGCCGCGTCCAGCAGTCGGAGTCGCATACGGTCGACCGAACGCGCGCGTCATCCACTCAGCACGTTCGTCTTGAATCGAATTCTCGGCATGCAGCTCGAAAATTACGGTGCGAGTTTTCGCCTCTACCCCTGTGATTCCCTGGCACGAATTCCCTTCCAGCTCGCATCCGATGATCGACTCTTCGATACGGAGATCATTCTTCAGCTACGCGCACTCGGCATTCCGATCCACGAGGTCCCGCTCACCGAATTCGACGACGAACCCGACGCCGATCGTGACCGGTCGGGCGATCGCGAGGCCGTGTCGAGACCCGAAAACCGAGATCGCTCGGCAGCCACCCTGCTCGCGCTCAAGACCGCGATCGGCTACCGCCTTCACCAGCTCCATGTCACTCGTGATGGTCGCTACCTCGTCGACCACGACATCCACTACACCCTGAAACGTTCGCGCACGAGTTCGCACGCCCAGATCATCTCGGCGATCGCAGAGGGAAGTGCGGTTCTCGATCTCGGTTGCTCGAATGGTCTTCTGGCGCGACCGCTGCTTGATAAAAAGGTGCGCGTCACCGGCGTCGATGCAGGTCCCGGCGAAAAACTCGCCAGTGAACTCGCGGAGTATTATCAACGCGACCTCGAGCTTCCTCTTCAACTTCCCTATGAGCGCGTCTTCGACTATGTCATTTGTGCCGATGTCATTGAACATCTTCGCAATCGCGCCCAGCTCCTGCGCGGGGCACGCCGATATCTGAAGCCCGACGGCAGGCTGATCATCTCGACGCCCAATATTGCGCTCTGGTTCTACCGACTTTCTCTGCTCGTGGGCCGCTTCGAATATGGGCCTCGAGGCGTCCTCGATGAAACCCACGTCCACCTCTACACGGCGTCGACGTTCCGCCGCGAGATCGAAAGGGCTGGCTTTACCGTCCTCGAAGAACGTGCGACGTCACTGCCCTTCGAAGTCGTGTTCGAATCGACCGGACGCAGTCGCCTGATTCGCTCGATCGAATGGACCTATCATCTCCTGGCCCGCCTCTGGCCATCGATGTTCGCCTATCAACTGATCGTCGAAGCCCAGATCACGACCCTCGACGAGGAATCGACCGAAGAGTCGCGTTCGGGCCCCTAGAATGTCGGAGTCCACGCCTCGACCCGCCGGAATCCGCGACTCCGCTTCGTTCTCTCCAGAACTCCAAGCGCTGCGGGGCTGGGCCATCCTGCTCGTCTTCCTCT
Source organism: Deltaproteobacteria bacterium UBA4427 (assembly GCA_963854795.1). Taxonomy (GTDB): domain Bacteria; phylum Myxococcota_A; class UBA9160; order UBA9160; family UBA4427; genus UBA4427. Next base: position 1,300 of record CAWLAJ010000097.1, read on the forward strand.
TTCATGCCGATGGCGTCATCACGGGTTTCGAACGAATCGGGACGACCGTCTCACCGCTGCTCGCCTTCATGACCGCCGGCCATACCGGCGTCACACTCTTCTTCATCCTGAGTGCCTTCCTGCTTTGCCGACCCTTCCTCGAAGAGGGCCGCGGCGGCAAGGTCGTCGAACGGACGAGCTTCTTTCGTCGTCGCGTTCTTCGCATCATGCCGCTCTATGCGACGGCCGTCCTTGTCGCGGTCGTGCTCAGCCGGAAGAACCCGAACGCCCTGATCGACGGTCTCGGGTCGCTCTTCTTCTTCAATTCGATCACGGGAACCGCCGGAAGTCTGATGCCCTACAGCTCAGTCTGGTGGAGTCTGGCGACCGAAATCCAGTTCTATCTCCTGTTGCCGCTGCTCGGTTTCTTTCTTCGCGGGAAGATCGGACGCGTCGTCGGACTGGTCGCCCTGCTCTCCTGGGCCGCCGCAACCCTCATCCTCGCTTTGAACCATGGACTCGTCTCGAACGCCGTCCATTTCCGCCTCAGCCTCTCGCTCTTCGGGCGCATGCCGGCCTTTCTCGCCGGGATCGCCGCGGCTTGGCTCGTGTCGCGATACGGCGAACAGATTCGATCGTCGGCGCGAAACGTTGCGTGGTTCCGAAACGGCGGCGCCGATCTTCTTTTGCTCGTCGTGTTATTCGGCCTCGGCCTCGTGCTGCAACAAGTCACCTACCGCGGCTTCATTCAAACCGAAGTCCTGGCACCAGCTTCAATTTTGTACGAGAGCCTGCTCTGGACGGCCGTTCTCCTACTGGTCCTGCTCGCACCGATTCGCGTCGGACGATGGATCACCAATCGAGTCTTCACGACCCTGGGTCTGCTTTCCTATTCGCTCTACCTGATCCATGAACCCGTGCTCTTCTACAGCCTGATCCGAGTCGTGAACCGGGGAATTCCAGTCGCCGAAGACCTCGGACTGCGCACGCTGGTCTTCGCGATCGCCTTCCTGGCTTGCGTCACCTTCTCTGCGCTCACCTATCGCTTCATCGAGCGCCCCTTTCTGGTCCGAAAGGCGCGCATCGATCGCTAGAATTCGACGGCCCAGAACTTTCGCCACCTCGCCCAGACGGAAACAACGCGATCATGCGTATCTTCATCACCGGAGCCTCGGCGATCAGACGCTGGCACCCGAGATTGCCGCGATGGTCGAGAAAGGCGGATTCATGTGGATCGACGGCGGGCGCGGGCGAACCTCGACCACCCATATCGACAATCTGGTCCACGGCGCACGAGTCGTGCTCGAACAAGGACGAGCGGGAGAAATCTATTTCGTGACGGATGGCGAAGTCCGGAGCTTTCGAGAATTCCTGCCCGAGCTGATGCAGGCCTACGGTGTGGCGTTAGGCGACAAGTCGCTCCCGTCCGCGATCGCGCGGCCGGCGGCGGCCGCCATCGAGGGAGCTTGGCGCCTCCTGCGCCTACCCGGCGCGCCGCCGCTCGCGCGCCATGCCATCGACCTCATGTGCTGTGATTGCACGCTCGACACGGGGAAGATCGAGCGGGAGTTGGACTATCGGCCGGTCGTGTCGGTCGCAGACGGTCTTCGACGGCTCCAGGAAATCGAGGCCGGCAAGCCGGCGTAGCTCAGAGATTCGCCGGCGGCATCTCGACCTGAATCTGGGTAAGTCCGCCGTTCACGCCATAGACTTCACCCGTCACATAACTCGCTGCCGGCGAAGCCAGATAGAGCGCGCAGGCGGCGATATCCTCGACGCTCCCGATTCGGTTCATCGGAGTCTTCGAGAGCATTTGTCGCTCTAGATCCTCATTCATGAAGCCGGCCAGCGCTTCGGTCAGGATCGAACCGACCGCGATCCCGTTCACGCGAATCTTGGGCGCGAAATCCTGGGCGAGATTTTGGGTCAGGAACGAAAGCGCCGACTTGGCCGTCCCGTAGGCGACGAACCCCCTGGCATTGAAGCGTCCGGCGACCGATGAAATGTTCACGATCGCCCCGGACCCGGCCGTTTCGACCATCTTGGGAACCGCCAGCCGCGTCATCGCGAAGGCGGTCGTGACGTTGAAGCGAAAACACGCCTCGAATTCGTCCTCGGTCGTGTCGAGGGTTGCCTTCGGTCGCCAACCGCCCGCGTTGTTGACCAGAATGTCGAGACGACCGAACTCTTCGACGGCGCGCTCGATCACGGTCTCTCTCTGATTCCCGTCCAAAACATCGCAGGGCACCACCAGCGCGCGACGACCCCGCTCCCTCACCCGTTTTGCCGTTTCTTCGAGTTGTTCGAGCGTTCGGGCGGCCAGCACGACGTCGGCCCCCGCGTCTGCAAAGGCGATCGCGGTCCCCGCTCCGATGCCGCGGCCGGATCCAGTAATGACGGCGACTTGACCGTCGAGTCGGAAACGATCCAAGATACTCTTCATTGCACGCTCTCCTGATTGAGTCGGTCTGCTGCCCGCGATCGGTCGGCAAGTCAGCAACGATCATGGAGAATCTATCTCGCGGAGTCCATACGGGGCATCCCATTGAACACGCCAGAGGGAACATTTCTTCGATCGCTGAGCTGATTTCGGCCGGTATTCGACCCGAAAGAGACCTCCCGCCGCTTCTTGCTCGGCCAAGTGTCCGTTCGTCGGCGATCGGCGACTCGCCGAAAAAACCTCCATCGACCTCCCGGGCCTGATGCCTGGGGATCGATGGAGGCTGGATGTCCTTCGCCGAGTTGTTAGTCGAACCGAGTCCGAACTATCCAGCCAGGCTCTTCAACATCGCCTGCTCTTTCTCGATGATTGCCTTGAAGCTCGGCCGGCTCGTGCACCGATCGACGAACGCGGCCAGGCGTGGCCAGCGCGACGCATCGACTTCAGCCTTGCCGTGCTGGAAGCTCACGAACTGAGTTGCCGTCGCGATGTCCGCGATCGAAAAGCGATTGCCGACCAGCCAGTCATTGTCGCCCAACTCGCGCTCGTAGTAGTCGAAAAGCGGAGGCAACGTCACCGTCAGTGCCTCCTCGACCTTCGCCTCATCGCCTTCGCGCTTGAAGAAGAGGGGACCCAATACGCGCTCCTGGAAGGGAACGACCGTTCCGGAGATGATTCCGTTATCCGCGTATTCCTCGAACCAGAGGGTACGAGCGACCTCATAGGCATCCTCGGGGTAGAGCGCGGGCTCGGGCTCGATCCTCTCCAGATACACACAGATCGCCGAGGAATCCGGAATGACCTTGTCGACATCGGTCAAGACCGGAACCTTGCCAAGCGGATGCATCCGCTTGTATTCGTCCGAGACACCGAAGGGTGCCATCGGATCGTGTTCATACGAGATGTTCTTCTCCGCAAGTACGACGCGGACCTTTCGAACGAAGGGGGAGATATGAGCGCCAATCAATTTCAGGGTCATGGGATGTTGCTTCCGGGTTGTTGGTGGGTTTCGATTCAAGACTCATCAAGAATAGGCTGGGAAGATCCGAGAGGGCCTGGGCATCGCCCTCGATCTGGACGTCATCGGATGCGAGCGCGGCTTCGACTGGCACGTCGCCACTCATCAATCCCATGAGGATCATCGCGGGCGCCCTGACCCGAACGTCCACCGGCAATTCGTCATCGATCATATGCGTGCCTTGTTCTCCGCCAGCGACGCGAAAGATCGACTCGCCGGACTCTCCATAAGGTCGCAGCTCGAATCGGCGGGGCAGCGTGGGTTCCCGTTTGCCGAAGGCGCTCACCGCCAAGCCCAACCAATCGGGCTCGACATGATCTCCGGGCTGGGAGTTCGCCAGGAATCGAGCTCCCCATTTCGTGAGTTCGATGAGGGCGGGTCCGAGTGCCCGACCGTTCGGCGTGAGTTCGTAGACCGTCGACGCAGCCGGTGGCTCGAGTTCTCGGCGCGCGATGACCTCCTGTGACTCGAGCGCGGCCAGGCGATCGGCCCGCATGCTGCTGCTGATGCCCGGCAATCGGCGGCGAAAATCACTGAAACGCGGGGGCCCAACGGTCAGTTCCCGAAGAATCGGCAGGACCCAGCGATGGCCCAGAATCTCCGCGGCGCGAGCCAGGGGGCAGAATTGCTGATCGCGAAATGAATCCACGAACGAACCCGAGCCCGTTTGGTTCTAAATTGAAACTTATATGTTTTATTTTGGAACTCAGTCGAAATTCGTCAACGAAATTACCGGACTGAAAGGTTATGATCGAGAGCGACCTCGACCTCCACCGAACTGGAGCCCCCGCCATGAGTGAACTCGGTACCCGGTCTGCCCACGACCTGGCCGCCATGATTCGCCGCAAGGAAATTTCGAGTTGCGAACTCCTCGACTATTTCCTCGGCGCGGTCGCGAATCGAAACGAAGCGGTCAACGCCGTCGTGACCCTCGATGAAGAAAACGCGCGCAAGAGCGCGGCCGCCGCCGACGAAGCCGTCGCGCGCGGCGATGCCCTCGGGCCTCTGCACGGTTTGCCGATGACGATCAAGGACAGCTTCGAAACGGCGGGCATTCGAACCACGGCGGGTGCGCCCGAATATTCCGATCATGTCCCGACGCTCGACGCCGACGCCGTCGCGAATTTGAAGCAAGCGGGCGCCGTCATCTTCGGAAAGACCAACCTCCCCTTCATGGCGGCTGACGTCCAGAGCTACAACGACGTCTTCGGCTGTACGAACAATCCCTACGACCTCTCGCGTACGCCGGGTGGCTCGTCCGGCGGTGCCGTCGCTGCGCTTGCGGCCGGCCTGACAAGTCTGGAGCTCGGCAGCGATATCGGCGGCTCGATTCGAACGCCCGCGTCGTGGGCCGGAGTCTACGGCCACAAACCGACCTATGGCATCGTCTCGGTCCGAGGACATGTCCCGGGCCCGCCCGGATCTCTCGCACCCGACGATCTCGCCGTAGCCGGACCGCTGGCGAGAAGCGCCGATGACCTCGCAATTTCGCTCGATGTCCTCGCGGGACCCGACGTGAATGACCGGACAGGCTGGCGACTCGACCTTCCCGCTTCCCGCCATCGTCGCCTTTCGGACTTTCGCGTCGCGACCTGGTTCGACGACCCGAGCTTTCCGATCGACGATTCTGTACGGGCCCGGTTCGAGGTGATGATCGACGCGCTCCGCGGTGCCGGCGTGAAGGTTGACGAGAAGGCGCGGCCCGAATTCGCGCTGAACGACCTGATTCAGACCTATTACCAGCTGCTGCTGCCGATCATCCTCGCCGGACTGCCGGATCCGGCGATCGAGGCCGTCGCCAATCGCGCGGACGGTTTCGACAAGGAGGATCTAGGCGAGGAGGCCGAATACGCGCGCGCGCCGGTCATTCGACATCGCAATTGGCTCGCCAAGAATGAGGCTCGACATCGAACTCGCGCCATCTTCCGTACTTTCTTCTCGGACTACGACGTCCTGCTCTGTCCGGTCGTGCCTGTCCCTGCGATTTCCCACGACCACTCGGACTTTGCGGCCCGCACGATTCGGGTCAACGACCAGGACAGGCCCTACACCGATCTCTTCGGATGGATTTCGATGGCCACGACGTGTTACCTGCCCGCAACCGTCGCGCCGATTGGTCCAACGTCAGAGGGATTGCCGGTCGGTGCACAGATTATCGGCCCCTATCTCGAGGACCATACGACGATCGAATTCGCACGCCTGCTAGGCGACGTCATCGGCGGCTTCACAGCGCCGACGCTTTGATCCTCAGCCGACGCGGCGCGCGGTGACCTTGATCTCGGCTCGAGTGCCCGGGATGACGAGTTCCGTCACGCCGATCCAGGTCGACGCCGGATAGGGTTCCTTGATGAACTCGTCTTTCACCTTCGCCATCGTCGCGGCGTTCTTCTGCAGATCGACGATGTAGAGAGTGCTGTCGACGATGTCCTCGTAACCCACGCCAGCGGCTGCCAGCGTCTCGCCAAGAGATTTCCAGGCGTTTCGGAATTCGTCTTCGGTCGTGTCACCCTGGCCGACGACGCCGGAACAAAAAATCAGATCGTCGTGTCGCACAGCGGGCGCGAAATGCCAGCTGTCGTAGGTCTTGCGGGCGGAATCGGGAACGATGACGTCGATGGGCATTGGCTTTCTCCTAGGGGTTTTGGGGGTAGATTCGAGGCTGTCGGCTTGGCCGTGTTCAGGTCAAGGCTAACGGCCGCGACAGATCCTGAAAAGAGCCGATCGGCCGCGCGCGACCGGAGCAGAGATCAGGCTTTCGGGACGGAGGGCGTGGCTTCTGCAAGTTGGCTACGACCGCCGAAGACACGGCGCACGATGCTCTTCACGAAGTCGCCTAGATCATCGATCAAGATGTAGAAGACCGGCACGAAGAGCAGCGTCAGCATGGTCGAAGAGAACATGCCCATCGCCGTCGCGATCGCCATCGGCGCCCGCGTCTCCGCCCCGGGCCCAAGGCCGATCGCCGCCGGCAATACGCCGAAAATCATCGAGATCGCGGTCATGAGAACCGGTCGCATCCGAATCGGCGCCGCCCGTCGCATGGCTTCGACTTTGCCGAGTCCCGTCTTCCGGAGCTGATTCGCGTAGTCGACGAGGAGAATCGAATTCTTCGTGACCAGCCCGAATAACAGGATGATGCCAATCAGACTGAAAAGATTGAGGCTGTGGCCGAAGATCAGAAGTCCGCCGAGCGCACCGACCATCGATAGCGGAAGCGCGAGCATGACCGTGATCGGATGGAGCAAGCTTTCGAACTGCGCCGCCAGCACCATGTAGATCACCAGAATTCCAAGCAACATGGCCACCGCGAATTGGGTATTGCCTTCGGACATCGCCTCCGCATCACCAACGACATGAAGCGTCACTGCGGAGGGAAGGATCTCCTTCGCGACGTCGTTGGCGAAGGCGGTCGCTTCCCCGAGTTTGATCCCATCGAGATTGGCTGAAATGGTCACACTTCGTTGTCGATTCGTGCGGGTGATGCTCGACGGCGCGGCACCGGTCTCAATGGTCACGAGGTTTCGAAGCGCGATCGCATCTCCATTTCGACTACGCACATAGAGCGAGCCAATGGAATCGACATCGTTGCGCAGGTCCTCTTCGAGGCGCATTCGAATGTCGTAGCGTCGGCCGGATTCCTTGAAGACGCCGACGTCGAGGCCGCCCACCATGAGCTGAATCGCTTCCCCGATCGTTCGCGCGTCGACGCCCATTTCGGCTGCCTTCCCGCGATCGACACGAATGCGCAGCTCGGGCAGTCCGAGCTTGAGACTGCTATCGAGATCCACGTAGCCGCCGTGGCGTTCGAGTCGGCCGATGAATTTCCGAGAGATCCGGTCCAGCTCCTGGAGGGAGAGATTCCCGCGAAGCTGGACGCTGAACCCACCGCCACCTCTGGACATCGATTCGGCCGGATTGAAGATGCGAATCGTTCGACCAGGCACTTGCGAGAGTGCTGTTCGGGCTTCCCGGATCAGACTGATGACACTTTTGTCTCGCTTCGATCGATCCACGAGCATCCCGAAGATCATCCCCGCGTTCGTCCTCGGCGGTTCGAAGCTACCCGACGATCCGGCCGCCGAGAAGATGCCGACGATCTCGGGTTGATCCATGAACCACTTTTCATCTTCTTCGAGATAATCGAGGGTCGCCCAGACCGACGATCCCGGCGCCGACTCCAGTCTCGCGAAGAAGATTCCCTCGTCGGACGGCGGAAAGAATTCGGCCTTCAATTGCGAAGCGAAAGCGTAGGCGAGCATCAGGCTCACCAGCGTCAGCCCTACCGTGACCCAGCGATGATCGATGCTGAGATTCAAGATCTTTTTGTAGGAAGCTTCGAGCCCCATGAAGCCCGATTCGAGGCGATCGTAGATGCTCCCGGGTTCGCGCGGTTCGGGTGGTGGCATGCGCGCCGCCAACATCGGTGTCAGCGTCAGCGCGACAAAGAGCGAAATCATCACCGATCCGGCCACGACCAGCCCGAACTCGCCCAGGAAACTACCGACCAATCCATCGACGAAGACTACGGGAAGAAAAACAGCCGCGACGGAAATCGTGGCACTCGTCGCAGCAAAGGCGATTTCCCGTGTGCCGATCTTGGCGGCGTCACTGGAACTCTTTCCATCCGCGCGATGGCGTTCGATGTTTTCGAGAACCACGATCGCATCATCGATCACGACGCCTACCGCGAGCGTCATGCCGAGCAGCGTCATCGTATTGAGCGTGAATCCGAATATCCAAACCAGACCGAACGTGGCAACCAATGACACCGGAATGGCGAGGGCGATGATCAAGGTTGGACGCGTCCGGCGGAGAAAAATGAAGACCGTGAGAATCGCCAACAGTGCGCCGAAGATGAGAGCGAATTTCGTCTCTTCGACTGCCTCACGAACACCCTTCGAAAAATCGATGAAGCCTTCTTTGTCTCCTACCTGGATCTCCGGCGGCAAAATGCTTTCGAGGTCCTTGAGCCGTGACAAGACCTCATCCACGATGCCCACCGTGTTGCCGCCCGACCTCTTCAGAATGCCAATGCCCAGGGAGACCTGTCCGTTGTATCGCATGATCGACTCGACATCCTGGACGCCATCCTCGACGCGAGCAACGTCGCGCAAATAGACAGGCACACCATCGCTCGTTGCGACGATCATTCTTTCGAGCTCATCGATGCTGCGAAATTCGGCATCCGTTCGGACGGAATATTGGATACGGGCGCCCTCGATGGCGCCCGCGGGTAGCTCGACATGTTCCCGGCGAAGAGCACGAAGGACATCGACGGCCGAAAGCTCCCTGGCTCGCAATGCGTCCCCATGAAGCCAGATGCGGATGTTGCGGTCCTGCCGCCCGAAGATCGAAACTCCAGCGACGCCGGGGATCGATTCGATATAGGGGTTGATGCGACGCCGAACGAATTCGCTGGCCTTCGTAGCGGTCGTGGTGATTCGCAATGGGATCCAGAGAATAGGCTGGTCGTTTGGATCGAAAGTTCCAACGATCGGGGTTTCGAGATCTTCGGGAAGTTCACGACGCGCCTGGGCGACTTGATCTCGAACGTTTTGCGCCGCGATATCGAGGTCCGTCCCCAACTCGAACTCGACCTTGATGACCGATGCGCCGCGATAGCTGGTCGACTCGAGATTGCGAACGCCCGCGACCGTATTCAGCTGTTCTTCGAGGACATCGGTGACGTCCTCTTCGATTCCCTCCGGTGTGGCGCCCTCGAGAGTCGCGCTGACCGTGAGAACCGGGAAGTCCATGTTCGGATATTGATCGACGCCGAGACGGTTGTATCCGAGAACGCCGAATATGATCAGCGCCAGGATCATCATCCAAGTGAGGATGGGTCGATCGATCGAGAGATCAGACAGACTCATGATGCGTTTCCGTTCGAAACATCAACGGGAGCGGCCTCACTCGCCGTCGCTTCCGCAGCCGGCTCCGCCACGGGCGTTCCATCTGCATGGCGGATGGACACGATCACCCCCTCCTCCAGTCGCGTGTGACCTCGAACCACGACCAGGTCGTTCGGTCGCAGGCTGCCCTCGATTTCGATCCAACCCTCACCGTGTGCCCGGGTCTCGACGGGCATTCGCTCGACGCGATCGGATTCGCCGATGCGAAAGACGATGGCGCCATCGGCGCGCTGAACGACAGCGTCTTCCGGCACGACGATCGCTCCGAGGCGTTCACTGACGCCGAGATCGGCATGTGCGAAGAGTCCGGGACGAATTCGCCCTTCTGGGTTGGCAAGCTCGGCCTTGACCCGAAGCGTTCGGGTTCGCGGATCGATGATCGGTGAAATCATGCTGACCGTTGCCAGGAAGACTTCATCTGGATAGGGAGCGAGTTTGATCTCGACGGGAAACCCGAGTGCGACTTTCGATGAATCGATTTCAGCAAGCGTAAATTCCACTTCGATCGGATCGAGGGCGACCAGATCGAAGAGTGCGGAACCGACCGAAAGGTACTCACCGACGCTCACATGACGTCGCGCGATCATCCCTGCGAAGGGCGCCCTCACCGTTGCATCTTCGAGCGCACGACGCGCCAATCCGAGTCGCGCTTCGGCCGCACTGCGTGCCGATCGCGCTCTCGACTCGCGGGTCTGGTCCTCGTCGAGTCTCGCTTCGGAAGCGACATTGCCTTTACTGAGGCGCCTGGTTCGCGCGAGCTTTCGAGCGGAAACGGAGAGCTCTGCACGCGCCTCCGCGAGCTGCGCTTCGCTGCGGGCGACTTCCAATTGTCGGCGCTCCGGATCGATGACTAGAAGGACTTCGTCCACTTCGACCCCGACCCCTTCCTGGGTGCGAATCTCGGTGACAATCCCTGAGACCTGAGCCGCGAGGGTCGCTTCGGCCTTGGCGATCAGTTCGCCCGTTGCGTCGATGCGATCGAAGACATCTCGACGCATGACCGGCGCGACCATTACGGGTGGACGAAAAGCGTCGGCCGCAACGACCGGTTCTTCCGCGCCACAACCCACGAATCCGACGCTTGCGACGAGAAGGGCGAGGCAGCTCGCGATCAGCGTTCGAGCGCATTCCTCTCGAAGAGGACGTCGTCGAAGAGCCCGGCTTCCAACAACACAAACGTGATTTCCCATCGCCTCTACTCCTCGAACCGTTCTTTTCGGTTCGCTTCTCGCGTGCTCTCGGGCTCGAGCCATCCACGTATGATTCCTTCGATACTGCGATCCAACAGGTCTTCTTTCCATTCGATATCTGGCCGAAGGGCATGCAGCGAGACGATCCCATGAATCATTGCCCAGATCGCCTGGCGGAAAGTTTCGAGATCCCCATAGGCGATCCATTTTCGTTCTGCGATTTGTTCGGCCGGTGTCTGCATCAAGCGGCGCGCCTCTTCGGCGGCCTCGATCATCCGATCATCATCCTCGCGAACCTGCATCAGGAGCTGGTAGTGGGTCGGATTTCGCAATCCAAACAGCGCGAATGCGCGCGACAGAGCCCTTAGATTTTCGACCGGGTCATCAACCACGGGTACGCGTTGCAAGTCGCCGGCCAGCAGTGTTAGGCGCTGCTCGAGCAGCGCGTCGATCAGACCGTCCTTGTCCTTGAAGTGGTGATAGATCGTGGGCGCGCTGTAGCCGCAACGATCGACCAGTTTCCGCACGGAGAATCCGCGCTCGCCCATCGCGAGCAGAAGCGCCTCGGTCGCGTCGAGAATGACCCGGCGAGTTTCTGCCCGGCTGAGACTTCGGCGCTCCTGTGCGGCGTGTAGCGACATAGATGAACTCCATAGGCCCGAAAGTCACCCAGTCGGATCGCCCGATCCGGACTTGTCCCGCAAGCCGGTCGAGGGGGACTGGGGGAGTTCGCGGCGCGCGACGACTCCACGTATCTATCTGAAAATATTGATCTTAACGGCGGGAAAGCACTATAACGACGTTAAACCCAATATCAGAATTAGCACAGCTACCCTCGGTTTCCACTGGCCGCCACGCAGGTCCGGGTCTGAACACGATCTGGCGGCCATTCGACTGAAGAAGGAGCCCCATGACGCCACGGCGAACCTCCCTTGTCTTGATCATGGTCACCCTGGGGCGCTGGTCATGGCCTGGGGCTTTTCCGAGCGTCGCATGGTCCTCTTGCGGGTCGCCGGCAGCCTGCTGGCGTCGATCTACCCGATTTGCGCGAGCGTGCTGAGAACGGGCGTCTCACGCCAACGACAGCTGAACACCTGGGTTTCGCAGAAGGCTTCGCGCCGCCGACCTTGACGGTGACGGAGTGGTCGCTCCCGGCTCATCCATCTCGTTGGGCGATCGATCGATTCTCGTCCCCCATACTCCTGGCCACACGCCCGACTCGATTACGCTGGTCGAACTCTCGACCGCGCTCATCTTCTCGGGCGACTTCATCTGTCCCGGTCCGCTGCTCGTCTTTCTCCCAGGCAGCGCAATGGGCGACTACCTCGAAGGCGCGAAGACCCTCCTGGAATCCGCGCAGGGTGCGTCACGGATCCTGAGCGCCCACCGCATGGCGTCGCGCGGGCTCCCCGAACTCAGCCTTCGCGATGTCGAAGATCTCGAGGGGGTGCTCGAAGCCATTTACCGAGGCGAACAGTCCGGGGAAGGCCTGCCATCGCGATGTAGTCGGGCTCCATTCGCTGATTATCTCCGGGCCGGCGTCTCGCAGGTCCAGTGGAAGTCCTGGCCGCCTCGAGAACGCTCTCAGCATACGCGAGGTCGGGGTCCGGCCTGTTCAGACCTTCGCGCCCCGAGTCCGATCGCCAAGGCGGCGGACCCACTTTGAGGCCTTCGCCTGCGGGGCCCTGGTCGCGGGTCGGCCGATTCGCAACTAGGGGACCTAAAACCCCCTTGGGAATCAACTACTTGGAGAAAAAGGCCGGCGCCGGATCCGCACACCAGCGCTATCCT
>CAWLAJ010000098.1:0-13535 GCA_963854795.1 Deltaproteobacteria bacterium UBA4427
CTACCGGCCTGTAGCGGGCTCTCGCGAGGGCCGTGCTCGTGGCGAGCTCTCTAGGGGTTCCGCACACCGGTAGCGGAGCCAACCGGATAGGCAGAGGAAATTCAAGCTGCGCTTTCAATACCGCCGATGCTAGGCGTTATGACAATCAAGCCTCGAAAGGGGCGCAGCCACCCGTGTACGTCGTCGCAAGTCGTCGGATACACGCCGAGCGAGGAGCAGACCGGGCCGGCGCTGTTCGTCATCTCGGCGCTCATCTCGATCGTACCTGGCGGCGCCTATCTCGTGGCAGCATTCGTATTCCGCCGCTTCGACCTCGACGAAAACGAGCCCGCGCCGCGGCCGCGGACTGAGTCTCAGCCTTCTCGAGCGGACCCACCCCAGGTATCGGCTGTCCCAGGAGTCTGCGGGGTAGAGCGATAACTCTACTGCGCAGGCGACGACGGTGAAGATTTCGGAGAAATCGCCCTAACCCGGACTCACACTATGGGGTCGGCAGCGCGCCTACTGCGCGGCGGGCTAGGAGCCTGACCCAAGACTCGTCGCGACGCCCATGCGCCGATCCATCACCGCTGCGTGCGTTGCGAGACCTTGCTTTAGCTCGCGATAGCTGCGGCCCCGCGCCTTCGCACCGGCGCGTCTCGACACCTGGGCTTCCCACGAGAGTCTTGGAAGAGCCTCCTAGTGAACGAGCCGCACACCGCCGAGTGTCTCGTCGGGCAGACCGGCTTTGCGCTCGGCGTCGAGAGCACGCACCCGGTCGGAGAGACGATCGAGCGTATCGCGCTCGTCGCTCGCGACCGGAATCGCGATGGGAGCGGGCGGTGCGCCTGCCTCGAGGGCGATCGACTGGCATTGCGAACAGGCCAGCTCGTCGAGATAGCGCTCGAAGACGGCTTCGCGATGCGGGATGAAGACCTCCTCGAGCGCCGGTGAGATCAGGAAGTGTTCGTCCCCGTCGATGCTCTGCGTCTGTTGTTCGCTGACATGGACGAAGCCCAGTGAAGCCGGCCATTCGATGCCTCCCCCCAGCTGGTTGTTGGGCGCGCTGTTGCTGAGCTGGTGGCAGCCCGCACAGGAGAGCGCCGTGGAACGCCGAGCCAGATGATCGGGCGTGAGCCGAATCCCCAATTGCCCGAGCCGTCGCCCGAGCGCGTGCTCGAAGCGGGGGCTCTGGGCGAGGTGCACGGGGTAGTCGTTCTCGATGCCCTGGGAGCTGCTCTGGCCGGCATTGAAGCGGTCGGGAGCCCGGGCAAAGAACTGGTTCACGTCGTCGATCGCCAGGTTCTCGACCTGTGTCAGGTAGTGGCGCTTGAACGGGGTTGCACGCGGATCAGACGAGTTGGAACCAAACAGCTCGCCGAACGGATTGCCCTTGACGGTGACGGGAACGAACTGGAGACGACACGGTCCGTGGTCGGTCTGGCACAGCTGCGCCAGCTTGAACTCTCGGAGCTGCCAGAGCTGTGGCTCCGGGCCGCCCATGAACTGGTTCGAGCGGATCTGGCCGCTGCCCGGTCCGAAGTGCTCGGCCTGGATCACGGGCTCGATGCCGCGCGACGGGAAGCCTTCCAGGTAGAAGCGACGCAGCGCTCGGGCGCGTCGAGCGGGGTCATCGATCGTCGAGAGCCGCTGCCAGAAACGGGCGACCGCGCGGCAGCCTTCGAGCCCACAGCCCGGCTCCGGGTTGGGGAGAACCGCCTCGAAGATCACCAGGTTGCGCTGGAAGGAGTTCGTGGCGCCCGAATGACGCGCGAAGATCACCCGATACTCGCCGCAGTTCGCACCATCGATGGGTGCGAGGTCGAAACGATTGACCAGTGCGATGGGCTCGTAGAAGCTCGCGATGTCCGGCGTGAAGGGGTCGACAGCGATCTCGGCGCCCTCGTTGCGCGGGCACTGGATCGGAAAGCCGTTGATGGTTGCGTTGCCCTGCGAGTCGACGACGTCGTCACAGTTCGATCCGAGGGCGAGACCCGGCGCGACGTTCTGGGTATCCCACCACTGTTGCCAGAGATCGTCGGGGCCCAGGCCCGGGATGCCGCTGTCGGAGGCGAGCTTCGCGAGCACCTCCTCGAGCGAGAAGGCCTGCTGTACCACGTCGAGTTCGGTGATGAACAGCGACCGGCGAGCATCGATATCGGCCGGGGGGTCGATGCAAACGGGGGCGACGGCAGTGCCGGGGACAGTGCTCTGGGCCAGCGCAGGGCCGACGATCAGCCAGCACACGAGCAGCACAGCCAGGGGGTGTCGAATGTTCAACATTGTCTTGCTCCTGAATTTCATGGCGCGAGGGGCGCATCATTGAAAATAAGTGGGAAATTTTCCCACTTTCAGGATCAATATACGTGGGTATTTTTACCACGTCAAGGCGCGTCTAAAGATCTGCTTCATCGGGCGAAGCCTGATGGAGAGTCGCGGGCACACCAGGTGCTACCCCCGAAACTCTGGCGGATGCAACTCACCCCGCACAACCGCCCGCTGGGTCGCGGTGCGCCCGCGCTCGGCGCGGCTGCGCTGTCGGGCTCCGGAACCGGGAGTAGGCCTCCATCCGAGGCTTGGTTGTCATCTTGTCTAGTATCGGGGGTGCCGAAAACGCCGCTCGAACTTCCTATCCGCCGGATGCCTTCCGTCGTCTCGAGCCGAAACCGTAGGGCTCCCCTCGAAGGGCCGCCGCCTGGATGCAACAATCCCTCGGATGCGCATTTCCATACTGCCGGTCGCGCTCGCCGGGCTGCTCCTTAGCGCTGGCGCGTGCAGCGACGAAGCGGCGAAGGACCCGCCCTCGATCCTGCTGGTCGTCATCGACACCCTGCGCGCCGATGCGGCTTCGGCCTACGGCATCACCGAGGGAACAACGCCCGCCTTCGACGCGCTGGCCGCCACCGGGCAGCTCTACACCCGCGCCTACGCGCCCTCGCCCTGGACCCTGCCCTCGCACGCCTCACTCTTCACGGGCAGCCCCATCGATGACCACGGCGTTGGCCTGCACGGACAGGTCGTGCTGCCTGAGGATGTCACTACCCTGGCCGAGCGCCTCCGGGCCGCCGGCTACCAGACCGCCGCCTTCAGCGAAAACGCCCTGATCAGCCGAGTTTTCGGCTTCGATCAGGGTTTCGAGTACTTCTCGGTGCGCACCGCCGAGGAGCAGATGGCCGCCAAGCAGAAGCTCGTGATCGACGTCGCCGACGAACTGGCGCGTTGGCTCGTGGCGCGCGATCCGGAGCGTCCGTTCTTCGTCTTCATCAACCTCTACGACCCCCACGAACCCTACGTCGTACGCGCCGAGAACCCATTCCTACCCGCGAGTGCGACGACGGCGGATGTCCATCAGCTCAAGGCCGGCCTGCGGACCTCGCATCTCATCTGTGAGCGGATCCCCCCCGCGCGCCAGCTCGAAATCTTGCACGGCCTCTACCTGGGCGAAGTCGCCTCGGCGGACCGAAAGCTGGGGGCCATCTTGACTCTCCTCGGCGATCAATCCGCTTCGGGCCTGGTTACGGTGGTGACGTCGGACCACGGCGAGCACTTCGGCGAGCATGGCCTGCTGGACCACGAATTCAGCGTGCGCGACACGGTGCTGCGGATTCCGCTGGTCGTGCACGGCCCGGCACTCGGGCCCGCCATCATCGAGCGGCCGGTGGAGTTGCGCGATGTCACCCGCTCGCTGCTCACCTGGGCCGGGGCCGATGCTTCTGGGATTGCGGCCGCCGGCCTGGCGGGCAATCAAGGCGCTGCGCCGGATGCGCCCGCCAGCCTCTTCGCGCTCTACAGCGACACCCGGATGCGGCTCCCCCCGACCTTCGACGCGGCCTCTGCCCAGCAGGTGCGCGATTTCAAGCGCCAGGGCTGCAGCGCGACCGACCGGGTGTTCGGCGACATGGTGGCGGTGACCCGCTACCCCTTCAAGCTCAACTGGTACGAGCGCTACCCCAGCGAACTCTTCGACTTGAGCCGGGATCCCGGTGAGCAGGCCCCTCAGCAGGCCCGCCACTCGGAAGTCTTCTCCATCCTCGAGCAGCAGGCTCGCGAGTTCGCCGCCCGTACCGGCCTGGCCGGCGGAAAAGCCCAGCAACGACTATCCCCCGAAACCGAGGAAGCCCTGCGGGCCCTCGGCTACATCGACTGAGCCCGCGTCATGTAGGGCCGGCCGACAGCAACCGTCTCGAAGTGGTGCGAGGTCTCCGTTCGCGTGCTCGAAGCAACGCATGCGCAGGTCTTTCCGCAGATCGATGGCATTGGTTTTCTAGATCAACCAAAAGCGGACACTCAACGGACACTAGATTGGGAGTACCCAATCGATCAATGGATATCACTCAGTGTCATTAAAAGTGAATTTGGAGCGCGAGACCGGGTTCGAACTACTCGGAAGCTTCGCTTCCTCCCCCTCAGCTTGGGGACATTCCTTGTTAGGCCGGCCCTACCCACTTCTCTGCGGTCGCCGCTCAATCGTGTCGCCACTGTCACGCTGCAATTGCCCACAGAATTCAAACCCAAAAGACCTACTCACTGCCAAGAGTGTGAGGGTTTTCACAGAATGCAGATTCCGCGTGCCGATAACGACTCCACGATGATGAGCGGCCGTGTCGCCTCTGTCACCTTCATCGATTCGAGTGGGAGAACTAAGCATGGAATCGATCTATCTATGGCCCGAGCATCCAATTGGGTCGTTGGCTCTACTTTGGGTAGTCAGCGTGGTCTTCTTGTGGGCCGCGCGCGACTCCGCGCTCGAGTTTCTTGCGGGTCTGGGGGACGGGATCACAGAGGGCCTCGCTTCACTGTCTGGGCACGTGCGTCAAAGAGCGGAAGAAATTCAGGTCCGTAGCGAAGAGGTTCTGTTGGCGGCTGGCACGCGAGACGCCCAGGGACGCTTGAATCGCGAGCTCGAACGCATCGACGCGGGCTTTGCAGAGCAATTGGGACAATATTCGAAGCTCCAACTACGCCTCGATGAACGGTTGCTCGCCCTCGACCGTGATTATCAGAAATGCGGCATCTCGCCTCCCGATGTACCGGGCTGGTCAGCGGCGGTGGAAACCATTGCCGGGCTTCCCATGAACGGTGATCCCAATGTCCAAAAGATTCTCGAGGGAATCAAGAGATCGTCACAGGATGTCCAGCAAAAGGCCCTCTCTGCATACCGTGACGACACTGCGAAGCGCCACAAGGTCCTGCGCAAGATGCTCCCCTGCTGGAAAGAGATCCGCAGCTTGCTCTCGGGCCTCAAAGTCTCCGTCAATCACGCACTCGAGAGCACCGGTCAGATCAACGGCTTTATCGAAGACTATGTAAAGATCCGCGAAGACCGAGACGAGTCAGCGCGAGCGCTCACCTACTCGGCATGGAAATTCTTCTTCGTCTCCATGTTGGTCCTCGGTGTCGCGCTTGGGGGTGCGTTCATTAATTTCCAACTGATCGCACTCCCCATGTCGGAGTTGGTTCCCGCAGGCGCCCGAATCGGGAGCGTAGCGGTGTCTACCGTATCCGCCCTCGTCCTGGTCTTGATGGAGGCCGCGCTCGGCATCTTCTTGATGGACATGTTAGGGATCACCGAACTCTTCCCTCGACTTGCCTCGATTCCGTTGGCTAAGCGACGTCTCATCCTGTGGCTCGCATTCTTTGGATTGCTCTTTCTATCTGGGGTGGAGAGCTCTCTGGCGATCTTGCGCGAGCAGATCGTCGAAGCGGACGCAGTCCTCAAGCTCTCACTCGCGGGAGAGGACTTGAGGATCATCGAAACCGCGAGCCAATCTTCAATCCCCATCATCGGCCAGGCCGTCCTGGGCTTCATTCTGCCCTGGATCCTGGCGTTGGTCGCGATCCCTCTGGAGATGCTCCTCGACTGCGGCCGGCATATCGTGGCGACCCTCGCCGTTTGGTTCTTGCGCACGATGGGAGCGCTCATGATTGCGGGCGCTCATATCGCGCGCCACTCTACGCGCATCATCAAGAGTCTATACGAAGTCTACATCTGTATCCCGCTTCGCATCGAGAGAATGTTAGGCTACGGCGACGATGCTGAAATGAGCCGTCCACGCCGCACAGCCCAGCCGTCTACGAGCAATAACCTCGCATGAAGGAGCGATCTTTGATGAATCGATTAAAGCGACTAGCAACTTCGTTGATCGGAGTCGGCTTGCCCCTGGCTGCACTGCTGATGGCCGGGTGCGCGGATGGGCGACGATACGACCAGGCCATCTGCGTGCTCATCGACGTCTCAGGAACCTACGCGGATCAGCGCATGGAAGTGGTGCGAACAATCAAGCGAGAAGTGCTCCCGAACATGATGCCCGGAGATACGCTCCTGGTTCTGCGAATTGATGCGCAGAGCTATGATCGCGAGAACGTCGAAGCGCTGCTGACCCTCGACGCTCGTCCTTCACGCGCAAACGCGCAGAAGCTCGCCCTCGCCCAGACCCTGGATCAGTTCGCCAAGGAGCCTTTTTCCGCCAAGCACACCGACATCCCTGGAGCCATGATGTTGGGCAGCGAGTATCTCCGCGAACTCGCCAGCGGAAGTCGCGTCATGCTCATCTTCAGCGATATGAAAGAAGATCTTGCGCCAGGGACCAAGCGTGAGATTCGAGCTGATGAGTTCGAGGAGATCGCCGTAATCGCATTGAATGTGAAGCGTCTCGGGCACGACAACGCGAACCCCGAGATTTTCCGCACACGCATGGACGACTGGGAGAAGCGCGTGCGGGCCGCAGGCGGTCACAGTTGGCAGACGATCATGGACTCGCGCAAGCTGCCCGAAACCCTTTCGAACCTACGCGAAGGAGAATCCCCCAGCACGCCCGTGAGCTGAACGTCCGTCGCGGGTGGCTGTCGAGATGCGTTCGCCTGCGCGGTCAGTACCGTTGCATCAGAATAGGAACACGCGTGGCTGCCGAACGAGCTTGCTGACGGGGAGCGCTCGATTCCCGTGCGATTGCCGTATCGAGCCATTACAGGCCACGCGGCGCGGGACTCCCCGGAGCGGGGCGATTACGCCTAATTCGAAGTCTAGTTATCAGAAGACTACTTACCGGCGGTACCGAAAGGGGGCCTTCTCTTACCTACTCCCGTCTAAAGTCCGGGATGCGATCGGCCATTCAGTTCAGCGAGCGCCTGCACACGATCTTTACCCCGAAATACGAGAATCACGGCGTTCCTTCTCGGTTCGGTTCTTCGTTCATGCCGTTCGTCGATCATGACTCATTGCGCTTCGGACACCTATGGCGCGCGCTGCGAACCGCCTTGGCGGATGCTATGCGCGCCTTGTGTTTCGGCCGCGAGAGGCGGCTCTCGCGCGAGGCCCTCAAGAACTTCTCTGTCAGCATTGGCTGGATGGCCGTCAACTGGTGCATGGTGCCGGTCATCTACATGGCGATGGAGTTCACGCGGAACGTCTACGGCCTCCTCTCCATCCCGACCCTGCCGGCCTCGACCTGGGAGTCGGTACCGTGGCCGATCCTCCTGCTCATCAGTGTCCTGGTGAAGGACTTTGCCGACTACTGGAACCATCGCCTGATGCATACGCGCTGGATCTGGCCCATTCACGCAGTGCATCACTCCGACACGCATGTAAATTTTCTGACCAGCTATCGCATCCACTTCCTGGAGAGCGTCTTCATGGACGCATCGTATGTCATCCTGCTGACCTGGCTCGGTGTTCCGTCGACCATGGGCGCGTTCGGGAGGATGCTCTTCACGCTCTTCAACTGCTATGTCCATATCGACATCGACTTCGGTCATGGACCGTTGAAATATATCCTGACGTCTCCCCGTCTCCCCATCTCCACCGATGGCACCATGCGGACCATCCAGACGCCTACGGCAAGAATCTCGCGACCGTCTGCCCCTTCTATGACGTGTTATTCGGAACCTATTACCTTCCGGGACGCTGCGACAAGCCGATGGGGGCTCTCTCGCAGGATGTCGCGCCCTTCAACCTCGTCGCCCAGGTCGCCCTTCCGTTCACCCGCTGGCTGCAGATGGGGTCGGCCAGCGTGAAACATGGGGCTGCGTGGGCTTTCGCGAGCACGCGTCGCGGACGCTAACGCGGGGCTCTCTACACGGGCAATCTCGGACTCCAGCGGGTACCACTTACTCGGCGTGTTTCCAGAAACGCAGTGTGAAGTTCCTTCCATAGGGCAAGTCCATCACATCGCGAATGCTCGGCGTCTGTGTTCTCCACGTTCGCGTGGGAACCATCCTTCCATCTGGGCCTGGGCTCGGCTTGCCCGTGCTGCTGGTGCTGCTTGCGATTCCGCTCGTGGTGGCGGCGGGCACGTTGACCGTGCCGAACACGTTCACGAACGGGACGACGGCCGACGCCAATCAGGGGAACGCGAATTTTGCAGCGGCCGAGACGGCGGTCAACGATAACGACAGTCGTATCACCGCGGACCACAGCAGCGCGACGATCAGGGAGATGGCACTCGGATATCCGATACCCCGGGATCTGGAACACAGCTTGCCGTGCTGTCGGCCTGTGAAACGGGTCTCGGCAAGTTGGCAGGGGGGGAAGGCATCTACGGCCTTCGCTGCGCCCTGGCAGCGACGCCTGCCCTGGACCCGGGGTCAGAAGGGCTTGGCGATCGCGAACCAGGCGGCGAGCGCACCGAGCGCCGCGGCGATCAACCAGGCCGGGCCGCCCGGGAGCACCTGGCGACGCACCAGCACCGGCAGCGCCCCGATGGCGAGCCAGACGCCGAGCTTCGCGATCAGCCAGCCGGGCCACGGCCAGGCAATGCCGAGCCGAGCCATCATGCCGAAACCCCCGACCAGCATCACGAAGAGGCCCACTCCGTGCAGGATCGCGGTGCCCTTCGGTGCGCGATCCAGCGCGGAACGAGCACCGAGCAGCAGCCCTCCCATGCCCAGGAAGAGGAGCATGAGTCCGACGACGTGAAGCAGCTTGTAGATTTCATAGGGCATCGTGAATCGACTCCTGTCGCGGCGTCGGCAAGCACCGCGCCCTTTGGGGGTGGCGCCAATTGTAGGGGGCCGAGGCCGGGATGGGGAGGCCCGTAGTCGGTGGTCTAGCATTCCCCCGAATCAGCTTCGGCGATCAGACGGACCGCGATGGAGTCGTGCAGGTTCTGGTTCGCGACCTCACTAACGTGACGGGCGAGGACTTCCCCGAGCAGGAAGTTCTGTGCGGTGCACCCGCAGCCCGAGCCCGCTGAGAACCGCGAGTAGCTGCGCCATGGCGTGATCGAGCGGTGCCAGGTAGAGCGCACCCAGTAGCGGCGACAGGCTGTCGCACAGACCCAGGCAACGGGTCAAGGCTCCGAATCGCTCGAATTCCCGATGAGATCCGCTCGGTCCAATTGGTCGAGCAACGCCGTAGCGCCGGCGGACCGGTCCTTAGCTCTTTATCATCCTTGGATTACACTTGGTATCATTAGATTAAGTTCGGGTATGGCCGGATTTCGTTGGTTTTCGCACGCGCTGGTGATACTCACGCTTCTCGCTGTTCCGGCAGAACGGGCGGCTTCCTACGATGTCGAGGCCGACAGCGCGGCGAACACGGTCTTCGTGCTGCTGTGGAACCACGCGAGTGCGTCGTATGATTCCATCAGCATCGACGAGGCTCTGCCGGCCTTCGTCTCGCAGGCCACGGCCAGCATCATTCCCGCGTCGGTTCCGGCAAACGGCAGCGACCTCGCGGCGATCGAGTTCGACGTCGCGCCGGGCGTCGCCCTGGGATCGACCGGCGACCTCACGATCACGGTATTGGGAAGCGTATCGGGCCAGCCGATCGACGTCGTGCTCACGGTGCCGCTCGAGGTCGTCGCAAGCGCCCCGGTGGCGCAGGGCGTCGTCGGCGTGGGTGTGCCGATGCCCGATCCCGGCGGTACGGACAGTGACGCAGACGGGATCAGCGACGCGCTCGAGATTGCGTTCGGAAGCGACCCCAACGATCCGCTCTCGACGCCCGGATCGGCGTCAGCAGTCCCGGCACTGCAGGCCCTCGGACTCGCGTGTCTCGCTGCACTGCTCGTGCTGTGCGTGACCTGGCTCGGCGGGCGGCGTCAACCGGATGAGGGCCGCCGATGAGGGCGACACGATACCGCCGCGTACTGGGACTCGGGGTCGTCACGCTGCTGGTGGCGACGCACGCCCACGCGGGTAGCCCGACCCGCATCCAACTCGTCGCCGAAATCCCCGATATATCGTTCAGCGCCACCGACGCTTCGGGAGCCGTCGCCGGCGAGGTCGACGGGATCGCGACGGATGCGCTGACCGGCGCGAACCCGGGCGAGATCATCCCGGGCGCGCAGCTACACGTCTCGATTCCCCCGGCCGAAGGCACGGTCCGCTGGGGCCACCTCGACGGCACGGGCGACTTCGTCGCCGGCCTGCCGGCCTCGGGCGCGGACGGCAGCTACACAGACCCGTCTCCGGGCGCGACGCTCGAAAAGCACTACAACCCGCCCATTGAGTTCGACATCAGCGGGCCGAACAATGCGTCGCAGCGCCCCGTCACGCTGGCGGTTCGCATCGACCCGCCCACCGGTGGCGCCATCGTGCTCTCGAAGCCGATCGCTCTCGTCAAGCCGCCGCTGGTCCTCGTACACGGGATCAGCCAGAGCCCAGCGTCCTGGACCGGCTTCGAAGCCGACTTTCGCAACAACCGGGGCTTCAAGACCTTCGCCGTCGATCACTCCGGAGGCTCCTACACCAGCGGCGCGCCGACCTGGGGCGGTAACGGCGACGTCCACGACTCCTATGCCTTCGTGCGCGGCGGCATGGCGGGTTCGGTCGGCGTGGCGGAGGCGCTATTCCGGTTCCGCACCGGTGACGCGACCGCGCATGCGGGCCTGAAGATCGCGGTTGCGAAGGCCGACATCGTCGCGAGCAGCTACGGAGGTGTGTTGTCGCGCTGGTACGTCGAGCAGGCAGGTGATTACGGCGACGACGTCCGCAAGCTGATCACGCTGGGAACACCGCACCGCGGCGTGGGCGCCGTCAACATGAATATACAAGCGGTGTTTGACCCGGTCATCGCCAATGCCTCCTCGCAGTTGTTCAACCCGGTCGACACCCTTGCGGGCACGCTGCAATTAATCGACGACTTCGGCTTCCTCCGCTGGAAAAAGGGCAGTACGCCCGAAGACGTCGTCCCCTCGCTCCAGGTGCTGTCGTTTGGCTCGGAGGTCCTGGCGCAGCTCAACGATACGCCCTTCCGCGACACCGTGGCCTACGCCTCGATCGTCGGCACCGACAACACGCTCAACTTCGTGGTTTTCACGATCAACATTCACTACGACCTCGATCCAGTTGTCAGCGTGCTCTCGCAGCAGAAATCCTATTTCCCCTGGATGCCGATCCTGGACGCCGGTGCGAACGATAGTGATGCGGTGGTTCCGACCTGGAGCGCGACGCTTCCCGCCCGTTCGACCGCCGTTCTCTTCGACCACCTCAGCTTCCACGACAGCGCCACGGTCCAGAATACGGTCTCGATCTGGCTCCAGGATTCCACGCTTCCTCTCGGGGTGGCCCATCGGACGGCCTTCCAGGCGCAGGTGATCGACCAGAACACCTCGCGCGAGAACGCTTACGTGGGCAGCACACTCGTGGGGACCCAGAGTGTCGGCGCGGGCCTGATCGAAGACGCCATCGCGCAGGTGAAGTTCGCGGGACCGACGCTCACCGAGGTCGGGGGCCTGCCGACAATCGACTCTTCGGGCGGAATCGTGACGGCCACGATGACGGGCATGGTGCGGGTGGACGTCGCGGGAACGCCGCAGCAGGAGACGGTCACCCTCGACAACGATGGCATTTTTGGGGATACGCCCCTGGATGTCGTCACCGCGACCCTCGACCCCGGCACGACACCGGAGGGAGAGCTTTTCACCTTCTCGATCGAGGCGACCTTCGGGCGCGGCCAGTCGGCCATCGTGGGGCCA
The DNA here is from genome assembly GCA_963854795.1 of Deltaproteobacteria bacterium UBA4427. Lineage (GTDB taxonomy): Bacteria > Myxococcota_A > UBA9160 > UBA9160 > UBA4427 > UBA4427. The sequence continues at coordinate 11,898 of CAWLAJ010000098.1, forward strand.
GACGGGAGCGTTTCGGGCAGCGGGGTCTGGAGCGTCGGCTACGACATCTCGGCTTCGCCGGACTACACGCAAGCGCCCTGGACCGACATCGACTTTCCGTTCTTCTCGCTCCCGACGCCCTTCGTGCCCGGGCAGACGGCCCCGTTCCAGGTCGGCCCCACGCCGGGTAGTCCGTTCACCCTCGAGGGCGGCGTCCACGCGACGGCGGCCGGGATCGGCGCCGGAACCCAGGCGGTCACCGCCGCGCTCCTGGAGGACAACTTCTTCAGCGACACGCTCCTCGAGAGTCGCGCCTTCAATGTCTCGATGCCGGCAGGCGCCTTCACGGGCGTGCTCGTGCCGTACTCGGAGCCCGGTTACTTCCTGTTCGAAAACGGCAGCGGCGAAATCGAAGGCAGCGCCGGCTCGAGTGGCGAGACGACGGCCACCGTCTACCAGCGCCTCACCCAGCCGGGCGCCTCCGATCCGGAATCGGCCAACGTCACAGTCACGGCGGCGCCATGAGCGCGCGGCGCACGACTTCGCGCATCGCGGGCGGCATCGCCTGGGTCGTGCTGCTCGCAGCCGGTCTCGACGCGGGCGCCACACCCTCCATCTGGGACCGCTCGCTCCCCGATCTCGACCAGCGCCTGGGCTCCGTGCTCGACCTTGCCTCCGGCGAACTGGCGCCGGCGCCGCGTCCCGCGTCCTTCGCCGACGTCGAAGCGTACAAGGCGGCGCTCGCTCGGCTCGGTGACCTCGCGTACGAGGACGCGCAGGGGGGAATGCTCTTCGTCGCCTCCGGCTTCGCGCTACCGCTGGGCGCTGACGCGCCCGCGCCGGCGGCATTGAGCGGTTTCGACCGGCGACTCGAGGCGCGGACGTTCCTGCGCGGCTCCGAACTCGAACCGGGCGCGTGGTTCGCCGTGCGCTCGCGCAGCGGCGCGCTCTCGCTGGTGCGCGTCGTCGCCCGGACGGGGGCGGCGATTCGCCTGGCCTGGTCGCCCCCGCAGAGCGCATCGGCACCTCTGCGCAGGGAATGGATCGACGCCATCGCGGCGCTGCGCCCCGCGCGAATCGAGCAGGCAAGGCTGCCTCCGCTCGGGACCACACCGGAATCGGTGCTGCGCCTGGCCGACGGAAAACTCGGCACCGGCCCGCCGTTGCCCGAGCCCCTCTCGACACAGGCCCTGAGCGCGCTCGTTAAAGCCGTCGGGCAGGTGGGAGACCTGGCCTATTTCCATCTGCGCGCCGGCAGGCTCGTCGTCGCCTCCGGCAAGGTCGCGCGGCTCGGGACCGGCCCGGTCACGGCGCTCGCCGGCCGCGATCTGCGCGAGCGGCTGCGCGAGCGGCCGCTCGTTTCCGCCGACGCGCTGACGCCGGGGAGCGTGATGCTGATCGAAACGACCGCCGGACTCCACGCGCTCGTGCGCGTCGACGCGGTCGAGCCCACCGGGATGCGCATCAGCTGGCTCCTGCAACCGGACGGAACCGCCCTCTTCCCCGACCTCGCGGCCTTCGATGCCAGCTTTGAGATTCCGGACCCGCGTGTGCTCGACCGGCTGCTCCTCGCCGCCGCCGCACGCGGAGACTCCGCGGAGATGCGGCGCCTGCTGGCGATGGGGGCGAACGCGAACACGACTCTTGGCAATGGCGCCC
>CAWLAJ010000099.1:0-13516 GCA_963854795.1 Deltaproteobacteria bacterium UBA4427
GCCAGTCGGTTTCCGGAATCTCGAGCGTCGCCAGCTTCTTCATTTCGCGCATCGACGCCGCCGTCGGCCTGCAGATCGAGGCCGCCCTCGAAAACGAGACCCGCGAAGATCGACGCGAGCGCCTGAACGCGCTCCAGGCCAAGGTCGCGATTGCCAACGCGAAACTCGCCTACGCGCGCTTCCTCGAAACGCTGGCCGGCGATCGCTGGGCGCGGCTCGAAGCCGCGGGCGCCTATCCCCAGCGGGTTCTCTGGGCGAGTACGGGAACCAAGGATCCGTCGCTGCCGAAGACGCTCTACGTCGACGAATTGATCGGCAACCACACGGTCAATACGCTGCCCGGTGCCACGCTTGACGCCTTCCGGAAGGAAGGCGTGGTTCGCGATGTGTTGGGTAGCGATCCCGAACCGCTGAAGGCCGAAGCCCAGACCATCTTGTCCGAGGTCGATGCCCTCGGCATTCCGCTCAAGGAGATCACGGACACGCTGCTGACGAAGGGCTGCGCGATCTTCAGCGATGCCTTCGACGCACTGCTTCTATCCGTCGAAATCAAGCGGCAGAAACTCCTCGGCCAGGCTCTTTCGCAGACCAGCTACTCGTTAGGCGCGGCCGCCAGTGATATCGAAGCGGCCCAAGAGAGTTGGCAACAAGAAGGCCAGAGCCGAAAGCTCTGGCGGCGCGAGGCCTCGATCTTCTCGGACGCCGACGAAGCGAATTGGATGGGTTGGCTCGACTTGCCCGAGGCAAGCCCCGAAGAAGCCATCGGACCCGCGTCGCTTCGCGAAGCCATTCGTCGCCACGCGGCCGATACAGTCGTCGTGATCGGCATGGGCGGATCGAGCCTGTGGCCAGATGTGCTGGGCCGATCGCTCGCGGACCTCGCTCGCGAAGAATGCGAAGCCGACTCGGGTGATTCGAAGAGAAAGGCGCGTTCACTGGTCGTGCTGGATTCGACGATTCCCGATGCAGCCTTGTCGGCGCTCGAACGACTCGATCTCGACCGATGTCTCTTCTTCGTCTCCTCGAAGTCGGGTTCGACGATCGAACCCAATGCGCTGATGGCGCTCGTCCACTCGCGTCTGGTCGCTTCGATTGGCGCCGAGGCCGCCGGCGGCCGCTTCGTGGCCATCACCGACCCGGGCAGCGCGCTGGAAGCCCTCGCGAAGGAAAAGGGATTTCTCGGCATCGCCTTCGGCCGTCCGGACGTGGGCGGCCGCTTCTCGGCGCTCTCGCCCTTCGGCATGCTCCCGGCGGAAGCCATGGGCCTCGATCCGGAAGCGCTGCTGGCCCGCGCACGAACAATGTCGGCCGCTTGCGCGCCCTTCGTCTCGCCGGAGCGTAACCCGGGCGTCGCCCTCGGCACGACGCTCGGCAGCCTGGCCCAACAAGGACGCAACAAACTCACCTTGAGCGTCTCCCCCGAGATCGCCTCGTTCACGGATTGGATCGAACAACTGGTCGCCGAATCGACCGGTAAGGGTGGCAAGGGAATCGTCCCGATCGCCGGCGAGTCGCTCGGCGAACCCGGTCGCTACGGAAACGATCGTGTCTTCGTCGACATCACGCTCGCCCAGGACGAAACGAAATCCGAACGACAGGGAAAACTCGCCGCACTCGAAAAGGCCGGTCATCCCGTCATCCGAATCGAAATCGCCGAAGCCGCCGACCTCGTCCAGGAAGTGTTTCGCTGGGAGATGGCCACCGCGGTCGCGGGCGCCATCCTCGAGATCAATCCCTTCGATCAACCGGACGTCGAAGCCGCCAAGATCGCCAGCCGCGAACTCATGGAGCAAGCGGGCGCGGGCGGTCTCCCCGATCACAGCGCCGATCTCGAAGTCGACGGCGCGCGGTTCTACGTTGGCCCCGCGTTAGGCGAGGCCGCATTGAAAGCGGACGGGGACCCGACCGCCTTGATGAAGACGCTCGTCGAGAGCCTCGCCGCGTCGGACACCTTCGCCATCAACGCCTTCCTCGAAGACACGCCGCAAACGCGCGCGACCCTCCAATCGCTGCGAGAAGCCATCGGGACGGCGCGAAAGGTCGCGACCACGCTCGCTTTCGGCCCGCGCTATCTCCATTCGACGGGGCAGCTCCAGAAAGGTGGTCCCAATCGGCTCGTAGGCCTTCAACTCTGGCAGAGCGCGGCTGCGCGCATGGCGGACGAGCTCGAGATCCCGGGCGGCGGCGCCTTCGACACGCTCGCGGAAGCCCAGGCGGAGGGCGACTTTCGCGTCCTCTGCGAGCGCGAGCGACGCGTGATCGGCATCGACGTCGGCGCCGACGCCAACGCGACGCTCGCCCGGCTCACGACCTGGATCGAGGGGGCGCTTGCCTGATATGGCCGGGAACGCCGCAGAAGCCGCGCTCGAATGGGTACGCGACGGCATGACGTTAGGCCTCGGTACCGGCCGTGCGGCCACCGCCTTCGTCAACGCGCTCGGCGCCCGGGTCGCTGACGGTCTCGAAGTCACGGGCGTGCCCACCAGCGATGCGACCGCCGAACTCGCCACGCGCCTCGGCATTCCGCTGGCCCGGCTCGAAGACGTCGGCAGTCTCGACATTACCTTCGACGGAGCGGATGAAGTCGACCCCTCACTCGATGTCATCAAGGGCTATGGCGCAGCGATGGTTCGCGAGAAGATCGTCGCCGCCAGTTCGAACGAACTGATCATTCTGGTCGGCCCGGAGAAACTCGTCGACGAGCTCGGCCAGCGTGGACGTCTGCCGATCGAAATCCTGCCCTTCGGCGAAGCACTCGTTAGGCGTGAGCTCGAAAGGCTCGGCCTCGACGCCATTCGAAGAGTCGACGACGGCTCGAACATCGTCGTCACGGACAACGGCAACTGGATCCTCGACGCCAAGCTCCAGCCTCCCCTCGATGCCCTTTCCCTCGAATCGGCCATCACCGCGATCCCGGGCGTGCTCGGTACGGGCTTCTTCCTCGGCATGGCGGACGCCGTTCTCATCGGCAGCGAAGGCGACGTCGAAATCCGCCGCCGAAGCCTGGCCTGAAGCAGCGGCCCGCCCGGCGGGACTCTTGGCTGGAATGGACTCAGACGGCTCTCAGCGCCACTAGAGCGCCACACAGAGGCCGATTACGCCCTATTTTCCCCTCATTCCGCTAAAATGGGAGCCAGGAGATCAGCCCTTTGTCGACCCGTCCCTACCTCGTCCTGTCCAACGGCTTCTGCGTCCCCCTCGAAGGGGAATGGCGCGTGGTCGAGCTGCGCGGGGATTGGTACGTGCTCGGACATCATTCCGTCGTCCCCTGCGGCTCGCGGCGCGCTGCGACCAGCAAGCTCGAAGAATTGCAGAGCCATTCGGACGCCGACCACCTCGCCGCCGAAGCCATCCATGGCCTCGATCAAATCCCGGACTCCTGGGAAACGGATTCGTTTGGCGAAGCGGATCTGAACTGAAGGTACAGAGAAGTTCTTCGACCCTCGCCTAACACACAGTCGTGGACGTCACCCGTCTGTGGTGGTTCCAGCCGGCCCGCCTGCAAAGCTCAGACTCTGTGGAAGACGCCGTGACTCCGGCCGCAAGAGATACGATGCGGCGCCGATCATGAGAATCATGAACGGTCGAATCGTATGGTCGAAGGGATCGCCCGAAAAGGCGTGCGAAGCGGTCGCTCCGAGCAGATTGAAGGTGAGTCCGGCGTAGGCCCATTCTTTGAGCAGGGGTCGGCCCGGGATGAGCACCGCGGCGGCGCCGAGTACTTTCGCGAATCCGATGATCGTCATGAAATAGAGCGGATATCCGAGGCCGGACATGGCGACGACCATCTCCTCCACGTGGGAGAAATGAGAAGCACCTGAATATCCAACGACTAGACAGAAAAGAAGGGTGGTCGCCCAATACGCGATCGTCCTGGCGTTCAAGATGTCTCTCCTCCATCGATTCGCATTCGTCTTATACGATCGAACAATTCTACTTGAGATCTCAACTTCTTCACAAGCGCTCTTTGAGCAATTTCGGAGAAAAATCGAAGCGCGATTCGAGCGCGCGAAAGGTCCCGAATCGGCACTCTTCCGGTCTCTAACGGCCCCGGCGGCCCACAGCGCCCAACGGCGATAGGAGACTGCATGCGCACCATTCGCTCTCTACTCTGGATCGGAAGCGGGCGCGGGCTCGCCGAAAGTGGCGTGACCGAGGCGCCCGAACTCGATGTGACCTGGGTTCCCGACGTGGCCGAAGCTGTCCGTCTTCCGAAGGTTCATTTCGACGGAATCCTGTGCGAGGCGGGGTCGGCGGAACTCGTCGAAAGCGCGCTGCACTCGTTGGCGCGCCATGCCCCGGGCACCCCTATTCTCGTCAGTCTTCCCGAATCCGAAGAGGCGGGCGCGAGGGAACTCGGTGAAGTCGGCGCGGCCGCATTCCTCTTCACCGACAGCGAACAGAAAGAGCCGGGCGTCATCAGCCAGATCAATGACGTACTCGATAGTCTTCGCAAACCCAAAACGCCGATGGCGAATGCGGCTACGCCCTCGCCCATCGCTTCGACCGCTTCCTCCCCCGCAGCGGTGATCCCTCTTCAGCCCGCAGACCCCTGGCGCGACCCGACTGAGAACCCCTTCGACGGAATCGAGTCGCCCCAGGTCATCGTCGCGAGTGACGCCATGAAGGAAGTCTCCGAGCTGGTGGACCTCGCGGCTTCCAGTCCGTCGACCGTTTTCCTCACCGGGGAAACCGGGGTGGGCAAGGAGGTCGTCGCACGCCAACTACATGAGCGAAGTCGTCGTGAGGACGAGCCCTTCCTCGCCATCAATTGCGCGGCGTTTCCGGAATCCCTTCTCGAGAGTGAGCTCTTCGGCCATACGAAAGGCGCCTTCACGGGCGCCGAACGCGCCAAGGAAGGACTCTTCGTCGCGGCCGGATCGGGGACACTCTTTCTCGACGAAATCGCCGAAATGGGTCTCCCCCTTCAGGCAAAACTGCTGCGGGTCTTGCAAGAACATGAAGTCCGACCGGTCGGTTCCACGAAATCCTTGGCCATCCGCTGCCGGATCGTTGCGGCGACCAACCGGAACCTGTCCGAAGAAACCGCGGAAGGACATTTCCGCAAGGATCTTTTCTACCGGCTGAACGTCTTCCCGATCCAGATTCCCCCGCTGCGCAAACGGCGCATGGACATCCTGCCACTGGCGCATTATTTCATGGCCCTGCACGGACCACGCGAGGGCAAGCTGGGCTGTCATCTCTCGCTCGCCACCCGCCATCTGCTCGAAGGTTATGGATGGCCCGGCAACGTCCGCGAACTCGAAAACGAAATCCTTCGCATGTTGATGCTGACCCCGTCGGGCGAATTGATCACTCCGAAAATGCTCTCGCCCAAGATCATCGAAATCCTAGAACCAATCGCCCAGGGCGCGCGAACCGACGAAACCCTTCGCGAGGCGCTCGACCGGGTCGAAGCCTGGATGATCCGCCGCGCGCTGACCAACAACGGCGGCCGCAAGGCGCGCACCGCGCGAAAACTCGGGCTCACGCGGGAAGGGTTGTACAAAAAGATCAAACGGCTCGGTGTCGAATGACCGAAGAGTTTCGCCGGCCGCCATTTTGAGCGTGGCTTGCCAGGGATTTCGAGATCGATGACGCTCTCCACATGCCGGCGCATGCGCCGGAGAGGAGAGTCGTCATGGTCGGATTCAGCTTTGGACGCGCGCGCAGGACGAAGGCTGGCCCAGCCGCGCTCGCCATCTTCTTTCTTCTCGCTGCTTTCTTTGCGAATTCGGCGGCCGGCGACGGCTTTCAAGTCGCCAACGCCTGGATCACCGAACCGGTTTCCCATGAAAACCCTTCGCTCTATTTCGTGATCCAAAGCAAGGAGTCGAAGGTTCGAAAGATCGTGGGTGGGAATTGTCCGGGCTGCGATTGGATCGAAATCCGGCGCGTCATTTTCAAGGACGGCATGATGGATTCCGAGAAGCTCGACGAGATGGCGATTCCGGCCGGCGGCGCGGTCGCGTTCATTCCCCGCGGGCTCTTCGTGTCCTTGATCGGCCTAACGGGGGTAGAAGTCGGTACGCAACTGCCGGTCGAACTCGAATTCGCCGATGGCGAAAAACTCACGATCGAAGCGAAGGTCGGGAAGTAGTTCGCAGTTCGCTGTGCAACCATGAGTTGCGTAGGCCCTCATGATCTTCGCATTAGTCTCTGTGTGCGCGCCGCGAAACTGCGACTGAATGCGAGGGACTGGATTCATGGTCGATTTCGCCGAGGGCCTTTCTTATCTCGAACTCGTGCTGCTCTGCGGCGGGGTGGTCGCTTTCTTGATCGGCTTCAATACGGCGGTCGGATTCGGTCTCGAAGCCTGGCTCGGCCCGAAGCGCCGAATCTGGGACATCCCGCTCGCCGACGGCCAACTGCGCTGGGAGCTCATCGGCAATCTCCGGTTCATCGCAATGGCGGCCTTCGCCTTTGCCGGCCTGCTCCACGTCGTCCCCTTCGCTGAAGAAAGCGCGACCTCGATCCTCACGACGTTTCTCTTCGTCTGGGTCGGATTCGAGATCTATTATTGGGGCCTGCATCGAGCGATGCATTTCCGGTCGCTCTACCGGTTCCATCGCTATCACCACGATTCACAGGTCACGACGCCACTGACCGGATATTCGATGAGCACGTTCGAGTCGGCCAGCTGGTTGGTCGGCCTGGTCGGCTTGCCGCTGCTGCTGAGTCTGATCACCCCGATCAGCCTCGGCGGCCTACTCGCCTATCACGTGTTCTATCAGGTATCGGGAAACGTGGTCGGCCACGCGAATGTGGACTTCTTTCCGGCTGCGGCTTCCAAGCGAATCAACTCTTGGATTTCTCATCCGACGACCTATCACGCGCTCCATCATGCCCGCTACAACAACCACTACAGCTTCGGCAGTAGCTTCATGGATCGCTTGATGGGAACCGAGTGGGCGGACTGGCCGGCAATCCACGCGCGCATCGTCGGTGGCGATCCGATGACGAAACTCTCGACCCGCGGAACACTCGATCCGAACGCTTGACGCGATCGCTAGAAGTTGAGCGTCACCTTGGCGACCCCGGACCGGGGGACCTGCGTCGACTGGCCGAGCGTGAAGTCCGTACTCTCGTAGTGGCGCCGATCCGTCAAGTTCTGCCCGATGAGCGCGATCTCAGCCCACTCGACCGGCTTCCAGCCGAGCCGAAGATCGAGTCGAACGTATTGCTCGACATTTTTCGGCTGGGCGGTCGGAGTCGTACCGGGTACGCCATCGGTGTAGTAGACAGCGACGTCGAACTCGAAATCCATCGGTAGGTCGAAGAACGACTGAACATTGAACTGATGCTTCGGATTGTCCTGGGCGACCTTGCCGAAGGAGACCGAGGTCGAATCGAGATCTTCATCGATGTGTTGATAGCTGTAGGCGAGTTTTAGATGCCACCACGGTGCCGGAACGGCATTGATCTCAAACTCGACGCCGCGAACGGTCAACTCGTCCCGGCTGGCGAAAGAAATGTTGAGGGACGGTGGCGGGACCGCTGTCACCACGAAAGAGCTCCGGCTCTCATACTCGTTCCAGAACACGGCGATTTCCATGCTAAGGCGCTCCATCGAGAAAAATCGATATCCCAATTCGAACGCGAGCAGCTCCTCGGACCGTGCAGACCGATCACCGGTCAGAATGGTCGGGATGGTCGGCGGAAGCGGGGGAGCCGACGGCAACGTAAACGAAAGGTCGCGCTCAACCTGCGTCGGAGTCCGAACCGCGCGAGAGATCGCTCCCCAGAAGACATGGCCATCCGTGGGCGTGACCACGACACGGCCGGAGGGCTGATACTCGAACCCCGACCAGCTGTAGTAGCCGAGCTTGGTCCCCACGATGACGGAAAGCATGTCGTCGAGGAAATCGGCCTTGACCTAGCCGAAGACAGAGGCGATGTGGGTTTCCTCGTCGTTCAGGCCGAAGCTCAGTGGAAATCCGACCACGGTCATGCCGAAGTGGTTTGCCGAGAAGCGATAATTGCCACCCCACGTCACCGCGAGGTCCTCCTCGGCCAGCGAAAAATTGTGCTGGAGCTCGATGTCCGCGGTGTGGCGAATCTCCGAGATGTGAAACTCGCGATCGCTGAAGTCGTAATAGGCCTTGGCCCGGATGTTCGAGTCGTCGCTCAGCTTGCGATCCCAGTTGACCAAAACGTTTGCGTGCAATTGATGCGCGTCAATACTGATAAAGTCGGTAAACGCAGGCGTGCCCGTGGGATCCAGGAAGCCCTGCTCGTTGTCCTGGATCGATAGATCGCTCGAAATACGCAACGTATCCGTTTCGCTCAGCTGCGAATCAATCCGAGTTCCAAACCGCGCCTGCCGCCACTCGTCGTGGCCATCGCGGTTCTTATCGATATCGAAATCCTCGGTCCCAAAACCTCGAGCGTAGACCCGGTAATGCGTGTCCTCGCCGACCGAGCCGCCGTGTCGACCCGTCAGGCCATATTCGTGGCTCCCGCCGTATCCACTGAGAAGCGTTCCCTGAGTGTCGGCGGCGTTCTTTGTAATGATGTTGATGACGCCGTTGACTGCGTTGGCTCCCCAGATCGTACCGCCCGGGCCGCGAATGACTTCGATCCGTTCGACGTCCTCGATCGGATAGTCCTGCTGATCCCAATAAGTACCGCCGAACACGGGCGTGTAGACAGAGCGTCCATCGATCAGAACCAGGAGTTTGTTGGCAAAGAGTCCAGTCGATCCGCGAACCGAGATGGCCCATCGATTCGCATCAACACGCGCGATCTGAAGACCCGGAACCGTTCGCAACGCCTCCGGAATAACAGTGAAGCCGCCGCGCCGGATATCTTCGGCAGTGATGACGGTAATCGCGGCCGCAGCCGTCATCTTGTTCTCGGCCTTCTTCGAAACCGAAGTGATCTCGATATTCATCAGCTCTTCGAGACTCATCTCGGTGAGGTCGGCCGCTGCGAGTGCGCTGGCGGGCGCAATCAATAGAAAGACGATCGACATTGCGAGCAAGCGAAGTGGCCGCCGCTGTCGAACTTCGATGACTCGAAAAGATCCATGGCTCATGATCAGCCCCCCAACCCGAACCTCGACCGGGACGCCGGCCAGAACGAGTGCTCCCCAGGTATTCGGCCGGGAATTCTCATAGCTTTAGAGGAGAGGCATGGCCTTTGACCGGACATGAAATTCCAGCGGAAGTATCGATGAGAAAATCCCACCATCTCCCCAGCTTCGGTATGAATTACCGGCGAGAGTCGACTCAGAGATCCCGCAGCCGCGAATGTTCTATCGTGGCGAGACCCCTGGTTCGAGATGCCAGGACCTGAATCCCGACGCCCGAGGAGAAGAGACGCAGATGTCGAGCCGGAACGAAGAATTCCTGCTGAAGTGGCATCCGATCGTGGCCAATCGGGATTTGATTGCGCTCGAAAAGATCCTGGCGCCCGACGTTTCGATGGGCGCGCCTCCCTATTGGGACAAATTGGCCGGCCGCCCGATCGTTCTTCATCTTCTTGGACTGATCATCAACACGATCGAGGACTTCACCTATCATCGCGAATGGCATGACGATGCGAAGGGCGAAGGGGAAATCGCGCTCGAATTCCATGGCCACGTTGGCGATCAGGGGCTCCAGGGAATCGACCTCATCAGCCTGAACGAGCGCGGAGACATCCAGAATCTCGACGTCATGATCCGTCCGATGAACGCGCTCTCCGCTCTCCGGGACGTAATCGCGCCCCAGATGGTCGAATTTCTCCAAAAGACCGCCGAAAAGTCCGCAAAGTAGTCGCCCGGAAGCCCTACGAAACCCGTAACATCAGGACGTGACGACAGCCGAGCGCGAATCCCCCTTTTCGAAAGCCTATACACGTTATGCGCTCGGCCTGCTGGTCGTCGTCTACGTTTTCAACTTCATCGATCGATCCATCCTCTCGATTCTGCTCGAATCGATCAAAGAAGAATTTCACGTCTCGGACACACTTCTCGGACTCCTATCGGGACCCGCCTTTGCGATTCTCTATTCAGTCGTCGGGCTGCCCGTCGCGCGCTGGTCCGATCGAGGTCCCCGCGCCACGATCATCGCGCTCGCTATCACCATCTGGAGCGGTATGACGGCGCTGACCGGTCTGGCCGCGAATTTCAGCCATCTCATGCTCGCCCGAATTGGCGTCGGAATCGGTGAAGCCGGATGTAGTCCGCCGGCGCATTCCCTCATCTCCGACCTTTTCCCGCCTAGCAGAAGAGCAACCGCTTTGGCCATCTACTCACTCGGCATTCCGATTGGCGGCGGAATCGGATTTCTCGCCGGCGGCTGGCTCGACGAATTCTTCGATTGGCGAACCGCGTTCATCGTCGTCGGATTGCCGGGCGTCCTTCTCGCTCTGATCGTCAAAATGACGCTCAAGGAGCCGCCGCGCGGGCATTTCGATGAAACCAAAGACCCGAGTGCGCCGGCCCCGACGGTCAAAGAAGTCTTGCGGTTCATGAATGGGCTGAAATCGTTTCGCCACCTCGCGATCGCAGCGGCCCTTCACGCTTTCTACGGATACGGCGCTTCCGCGTTCGTCGCGGCGTTCTTTCGTCGATCACATGGCATGGAACCCGGTGAACTCGGATCCCTGCTCGCGGGAATCGCCTTTACGGCGGGGGCGGCGGGCGTGTTTCTCGGGGGGTACCTCGGAGACTGCCTCGGCAAGCGCGACGAACGCTGGTACATGTGGGTTCCCGGACTAGCGACCGCCGCTTATATTCCCTTCGCCTTCGCGCTCTACCTCTCGCCCGACCCGTACGTCGCTCTCGCCCTGTCCTTTCCCGGCTCGGTTCTGGGCGGCATGTATCTGGGCCCGACCTTCGCCATGACCCAGACGCTGGTTCCGTCCAGCATGCGGGCCACCGCGGCCGCCATTCTCCTGTTCGTGATCAACATCATCGGACTGGGTCTCGGCCCGCAGGGTGTCGGCATCCTGAGCGATCTGCTGGCCGGGACATTCGGGAACGAGTCGCTCCGCTACGCGCTGCTCTTCACGGTCGTCGGTTTCGCCGCGTGGTCGATTTTTCACTACGTGTGCGCGGCGCGAACGCTGCGTGAAGATCTGGCCGCGAAGTCGACGCTCTAGGAGCCCTTCGGCGAATACCAGATCGGCGACGTATAGGCGCGGTCCTGTGTGATGCTCTCGGATTCCCCGGGAATTCGTGCGCCAAACGCTTTGGCGTCGTAGGTCGTCCATCGGGGCGTCGGAATCTCGATCACGCGCGCATAGTAGAAAGCGCGCTGGTTCCGATCGAAATCCGGATCCTCCCAGAAGGCTTCGAGCATCGAATCCCCGATCGAGTTTCGATAGGTCGCGGACTTCAAGTCGACGGTATTGCCGACCAAAGGCGCCCTTCCATCTGGCCCGACCGCCCTTCCGTCTGACAATGCCACGTCGTAGATCTTTTCCTTGCGCTCTCCCTGGGAATTGATCCATCCCTTGACGATCTGGATGCGATCGAGATTTGCGCCATCGGGATCCCGCAGCGCACGGACCAGGAAGCGCGGCTTCGCGAATCGCGATGCCTTGCCGAGGACTCCGCCCATCGGAACGCCGAGGGCATAACCCCGAGCGGCCCATTCCGGATTCGCCAGATCCTCTTGTGCGAAGTCGTAGCCGGCAAACAGCCGCACGCGAATTCGCGTCCCCGTCGTCGCATAGACTTCCTTGCGCTTCATCGCCGCGAAGAGCGCCTCCCGGGTATTCTCGACCGCCCAGACGGCGGCGAGTCCCGAGGACGTCTGTTGCCAACCGTATACCAGGACGTCCGCGAGCTTCGCCAACGCATCGGTCATGCGTGTGGGGTTGGGCTCCAGGCCCGAATGCTTGCCGAAGAAATTGTCTTCGCGCGAAGTCGACAGAGCCGTATGACTGTCGGTACTTCCGATCATTCCAAAGCGATAGGGATTGACGCCGAGATCCGATTCGATCTGCAGACCGAGTCCCAGCGCGGACCGCGCGTATTCGCCTTCCAGCATATCGTCGGTCTTGGCTTCCGTTCCAGCCAGATTCGCCGTATCCCAGCTCTCGTAGTCGGCGAATTCGTCGTCGGGCGAGAGCTTCGGATGGGCCTCGCCATCGCCCTTGATCTGGGTGACTTCGACCAACGGCTCCCAACGTGCCCGCATCGCCGCGTACTCGGCGTTGAACGTACTGCCGTCGATCCGCTGGCGTTCGAACATCATTCCGTTGCTCAGGTTCGCGTTGTGCGGGATGGCCAGAACCTGCCCGCCCGTCCTGGCTTCGTAGGCCGCGAGCGACGCCCACAGGTCTTCGGGATCGGGACTGTCAAAACTCGATGCGGGTACCGCGCTCGCGGTCTGCTCCGCGCTTCCCTCGTAGATGACAACGCGATGGAGATTGTTGCCCTCGATCATCGACGTCCACTCATAACCCGTGAAGGCCGTAAACACACCGGGAACATTGTGGTGATCGGCCGCTTCGGCGACCCGTGACCAGATTTCGGACTCGAGCTCTGGGACTTCCATCTTCCGCGCGTTCATGGAGAGATCGCGGACTAGAATCATCGCGGCCTTGAAGAATCCGCGATCGCCGGAGTTCGCGGTGTCGTAGAGGAGCCGCCCGTAGTCTGTTTCGAGGATCATTTCGTCGCCGGAAAAGAGCCGCGGCATGAGTCCGAGATATTCGAGATGATCCGAGACCACGAGAAAGTCGAGCGGACGAACCAGCTGAAGCGGAAGGCCGTGGGTCGATTCGACCTGCTCGCCCTTCGCCAACCGATAAGCGACCTCGGGTCCGATGCGCGCGCCGAACAAGAACGCGTCGGGCGAGTTCGCTGTATGAAGATGGGTATCGCCGAAGAAAATCCGATTCGGCAATTCGCGCCCGACGTAGGGAGAGTAGGAATTGGGTGGTTCGCTCTCTGCGTTCGCAGCCGTTGATGCAGTGATTGCGAGAATCAAACTGGCCAGTACGGCTGCGACGATCCCATTTCGATTCGACCCTTGCATGACGGACATCCACCAATCTCCATTCGACTCTGAAGAGAAACGGAACTTGGACTCTAGATCGAATCCGGAAGATTTCGACAAATCGCCTCGAGGCTCGGTGCGCGTTCGAGTAGATCGATGATTCGCTTCGCTGGACGCTTGTAGATGAAGGGCAGGAAGCTCTCGCCCTTCTCCGAATCGGGCCAGGCCGATAGGCTCCAGGGCGCCGTGAGGAGACACTCCGTCTGACTCTCCGCATTGTTCCCGCGCGCGTCCAGATAGATCCAGATCGACTCGGACGCCCAATACACCGCGTTGAAACCGTGCAATACGAATTTTCCCGGACGGGCCGCATCGGCCGTCCTCACATAACAAAATCCCGTCGGAAATCCCGCATAACGCAGCAGCCCGGCGAAAAGATGGCTCTTCGCATAACAGAGTCCAGTCCCCTCTTCGAGGACTTCGCTCGCACGACAGGTCTGGGCCTCGGTTGGAGTGTCCATCGAATGCTCGATCTCGTCGCGCACGAATTCGAAGATCTTCTTCACGCGCGATTTCGGCGG
>CAWLAJ010000100.1:0-13350 GCA_963854795.1 Deltaproteobacteria bacterium UBA4427
ATGGCGTCACGCTTCACCTCAATGGCCATACGATCGAGGCGATTCACGTGGATCCCGCCCACACCGACGGTGATTCGATCGTCTATTTCCACGAAGCGGACCTGCTCCACATGGGTGACACCTATTTCGCCGGCTTCTATCCCTTCATCGACACGTCGAGCGGAGGCACCGTGGATGGGATGATCGCGGCGGCCGATCGGGGTCTCCGGCTCGCGGGTCCGAAGACGCGAATCATCCCCGGCCACGGCCCACTCTCGACTCGCGCGGATCTGGCGGCAACGCGGACGATGCTGATCTCGATACGCGATCGTGTTCTCAAACTGATCGAGGATGGCCAGGATCGCGACCAGGTGATCGCGGCGATGCCGACGAAGGAGCATGACGCCGTCTATGGCCGAGGATTCATCAAACCCGCCGTCTTCGCGGGCATCGTGTACGACAGTCTGAAGGGCGAAGGCCGATAGCCCCTCGGGGCTCAAGCGAGGATGTGGCAGAAAAGGTGGGATCCATGTCGTTGATGACACAGGCTAGAGGCGTCATCCTGTCTTCATGGACATCCCGCCACACGACGTAGATCAATCATCGGCCCTGCCTACCTCGCCCGCGCGTTTGACCGACGCTGCCACACCGAGGCGCGTCGCCATGGTCGTGTTTCCGTCGATCCAGATCCTCGATGTGACCGGGCCGCTCGAAGTGCTCGCCTCGGCGGGAATGGCCGAGACGACGCGCGGCCCGGGTCCCGGCTACGCGATCGAGATCGTGGGGCCCGAACTCGGGATGGTTCGAGCGTCCTCGGGCCTGACCCTGGGCGTCGACCGGATCTACGAAGATCGGCCGGAGACTCTCGATACGCTAATCGTCGCCGGTGGCATTGGAACGCGAGTGGCCTGCGAGGATGAGCGCATTCTCGATTATGTTCGTGCCGCCGCCGCGGGTGCGCGTCGAGTCTGTTCCGTCTGCACCGGCGCCCTCATCCTCGCGGCAGCCGGATTGCTCGAGGGCCGCCGCGTAACGACCCATTGGGCATTCGCGGAACAAATGGCCGCGCGGTTTCCAGAGATCGATGTCGATCCCGACGCGATCTATCTCCGGGACGGCAACATCTGGACCTCGGCCGGAGTGACGGCGGGCATGGACCTTGCGCTCGCGCTGGTCGAGGAAGACATCGATCGAGAGTTGGCACTCGAAGTCGCGCGCGCGATGGTGCTCTTCCTGAAGCGGCCGGGCGGTCAATCTCAGTTTTCGGCGCAGCTCGCCGGGCAGATGGCGGATCGTGATCCGTTGCGCGATCTGCAGGCCTGGGTGGTGGATCATCCGGAGGTCGAGCATTCGGTCGAAGCACTCGCGTCACGCGTCGCGATGAGTCCGCGACATTTCGCGCGAGTCTTTCGCGAAGAAGTCGGTCAATCGCCAGGACGGTTCGTCGAATGCGTGAGGGTCGAAGCGGCCCGACGGCGTCTCGAAGAATCGCGGCGCTCACTCGAAGAGATCGCGTGTGGTGTGGGATTCGGGACCGGCGAGACGATGCGCCGCGCGTTTCTCAGACAGCTTGGCGTGGGACCGTCGGCCTATCGTGAACGGTTTAGCGAAACGGCCGGTCTGGCCCGCGCGTAGCCCAAGTGCGTCACCACGGAAAGGGACGACAATGGTGGATTCAACCGACACAGCGCCTTTCACGATCGGCCTCGTGCTCTTCGAGGGCGCCGAGGAACTCGATTGGGTGGGACCCTTCGAGGTCTTCACGATGGCTCTCGAGACGGCGGAAAACGCCGAGGCGGCGTCGCGAATTCGCGTGGTCCTGATCAGCGAAAGCGGAACGACTCTTCAGGGTGCGAAGGGAATGCGCTGCGAGGTGGACGCATCTTTCGAAGAGGCGCCGCGCCTCGACCTCCTGCTGATTCCGGGCGGCATCGGCACACGGCGCGAAATGAAAAACGATGTGATGCTGGATTTCCTTCGCAAGCAGGCGGGGGAAGTCGCATGGTTGACGAGTGTTTGTACAGGGTCGGCCGTGCTCCAAAGGGCCGGACTGACAAGGGGTCGCCGCATTACGACCCATTGGGCCTATCTACCGACGCTTCGTGAATCCGCCGGCGACGAAACGGAAGTACTCTCGCACGTACGCTATGTCCGCGACGGAAATCTGGTGACCGCGGCGGGAGTTTCCGCTGGGATCGACATGGCGCTCTGGCTCGTGGGCGAGATCTTCGGCGTGGCCCATGCGAGGAAGACCCAGCGCGCGATGGAATACGACCCGGCTCCCCCCTACACGGCAGAAGTCTGATCGAACGCCGTCAATAGCCGATATTGGGCCCGAGCCAGCGCTCCGTCTCTTCGAACGAGAGTCCGATCCGGACAGCGTATTCCTCGATCTGATCGCGGCCGAGGCGACCGATCGTGAAATAGCGAGCATCCGGATGGGAAAAATAGAGTCCGGAGACGCTGGCGGCCGGCGACATGGCACAGGTTTCGGTCAGCGTGATTCCGACCTCGCCTGCGTTCAAGAGATCAAAGAGCGTTCGCTTCGGAAGATGGTCGGGACAGGCCGGGTAGCCGAAGGCAGGCCGAATTCCGCGATAGCGTTCGGCGATCAAGTCTTCGTACGTGAGCGACTCGTCGGCGCCGAACCCCCACTCCTTGCGCACGCGGGCATGCAAGAACTCGGCGAAGGCTTCCGCCAGCCGGTCTGCAATCGCCTTTACCATGATTGCGCGATAGTCGTCGAGGTCCTTTTCGAACCCTGCGGCCAGATCATTCGCTTCCGTTCCGCTCGTGAGCGCGAAAGCGCCCACGTAGTCGGCGATCCCATCGTCCTTCGCAGCCACGAAGTCGGCCAGCGAGCGATTCGGTTTGCCCTGCGCCTGGATCGCTTGCTGTCTCAGCATCGGAAAGCGTGCGACTTCGCCGGCGAGATCTTCATCGTTGTAGAGCACGACGTCATCGCCGTCGCGACGCGCTGGCCAGAATCCGTAGACGGCGCGCGGACGGAGCCATTGTTTTTCGATGATCTCGTCGAGCAGCTCTCGTGCGTTCTCGAAGAGTTCGCGGGCGGCGGCTCCCTGTCTCGGATCGTCGAGGATCTTCGGGTACTTCCCCTTCAATTCCCAGGTCGCAAAGAAAAGTGTCCAATCGATATAGGAATCGAGATCGGCTGCGCTCACGTCTTCGAGAACCTGGCGGCCGAGATGCGCGGGCTTCGCAGGTGCGGGGTCGACGAAGTCGACGGCGGGCGAATTTGCGCGAGCGTCCGCAAGCGCAAGAAGCGGTTTCTTCTTGCGTCCCTCGTAGACGGCGCGCAGCTTTTCCTGTTCGATCCGATTCGCTTCGATGAGTGCAGGGCTGCGCTCCTCGGAAAGCAGATCCGAAACGACGTTGACTGACTTCGACGCGTCGAGCACATGGATGACCGGCTTCGAATAATGCGGCGAGATCTTGACCGCCGTGTGTTGGCGACTGGTCGTGGCGCCGCCGATCAAGAGGGGCAAATCGATTCCGCGTCGCTCCATCTCTTTGGCCACCGACGCCATTTCGTCAAGCGAGGGCGTAATCAGGCCGGAAAGGCCAATGATCGCTGCCCCTTCCTTGATCGCCGTATCGAGAATCTTGTCGGTCGGAACCATCACGCCGAGATCGATGATCTCGTAGTTGTTGCAGCCGAGTACGACGCCCACAATGTTCTTGCCGATGTCATGAACGTCGCCCTTGACGGTCGCCATCACGATCTTGCCCTGGATCGAACCTTCCTCCTTTTCGGCTTCGAGGTAGGGTTCGAGGTAGGCAACCGCCTTCTTCATCGAGCGAGCGCTCTTCACGACCTGCGGCAGGAACATCTTTCCGGCACCGAAGAGGTCACCGACGATGGACATTCCAGCCATCAGCGGGCCTTCGATGACATGGATGGGCCGATCGAGTTTCTGGCGAGCCTCTTCCGTATCCTCGTCGATGAAGTCGACGATTCCGTGGACCAACGCGTGGGAAAGCCGCTCCTCGACCGACGCTTCGCGCCAGGAAAGATCGACGACGCGCTTCTTCCCTCCGCCCTTCACGTTCTCCGCGAAATCGACCATTCGTTCGGTCGCGTCTTCGCGGCGGTTGAAGATGATGTCTTCGACGTGTTCGAGGAGGTCCTTGGGGATGTCCTCGTAGAGGTCGAGTTGTCCGGCGTTGACGATGCCCATGTCCATGCCGGCCTGGCTCGCGTGATAGAGGAAGGCGGCATGGATCGCTTCGCGGACGCGATTGTTGCCGCGAAACGAGAAGGATAGATTCGAAACGCCACCGGAAATGTGTACGCCCGGACAGCGCTCCTTGATCAGGCGCGTCGCTTCGATGAAATTCTTCCCGTATTCGGCGTGTTCTTCGATGCCGGTTGCGATGGCGAGAATGTTGGGATCGAAGATGATGTCTTCGGGCGGGAATCCGGCCTGCTCGACGAGAATCTTGTAAGAGCGCTCGCAGATCGCGACCTTGCGTTCGGTGGTGTCGGCCTGGCCGGTTTCATCGAAAGCCATGACGACGACGCCGGCGCCAAATCGCCGAATGATCTTTGCCTTGGCGAGGAATTCTTCCTCCCCCTCCTTCAGCGAGATCGAATTGATGACGGACTTCCCCTGAACACAGCGCATCCCTGCCTCGAGCACACTCCACTTGGAGCTGTCGATCATGATCGGGATCCGCGAGATCTCGGGCTCGCTGGCAATCAGGTTCAAGAAGCGCGTCATCGCGGCTTCACTGTCGAGCATGCCTTCGTCCATGTTCACGTCGAGTAGATTTGCGCCGCCACGGACCTGATCGAGTGCGACTTCGAGACCTTTCTCGTAGTCGTCGGCTTCGATCAATTTTCGAAAACGCGCGGAACCCGTGACGTTGGTGCGCTCGCCGATCATCTGAAAATTCGAGTCGGAACGGATGACCAGCGTTTCCAAGCCGGAGTAGTAGGTGACGGAATCGCTCGCGTCCGGCGCTTCTCGCGGTGCGACGCCGTCGACCGCTGCGACGATCGCCTTGATGTGAGCGGGCGTCGTTCCGCAGCAGCCGCCCACGAAGTTCACCAACCCGGAGGTTGCGAATTCGCCGAGGAGTTCCCCTGTCGTGGCGGGCTCTTCGTCGTACTCGCCGAACGCGTTCGGAAGTCCGGCGTTCGGATAGCTCGAGACATGGCAATCCGCGATGGCCGCGAGTTCGGCGACATGCGGTCGCATATCCGTTGCGCCGAGAGAACAGTTGACGCCTACCGAAAGTGGGTTGGCATGTGCGACCGATCGCCAGAACGCGTCGACGGTCTGACCGGAGAGCGTTCGCGCACTGGCATCGGTGATGGCGACGGAGATCATGATCGGGAGCATGACGCCCGCTGCCTCGAAGGCTTCATCGACGGCGACCAGCGCCGCCTTCGCGTTCAAGGTGTCGAAGATCGTCTCGATCAACAGAACGTCGACGTCGCCTTCGATCAAGGCCACCGCCTGATCGCGATAGGCATCGCAAAGTTCGTCGAAGTTGACGGAACGCGCGGCGGGATCATTCACGTCGGGCGACAGCGAGAGGGTTTTGGGCGTCGGTCCAATTGCGCCGGCGACGAAGCGAGGCTTCGCGGGATCCTTCGCGGTCCAGGCGTCCGCGCACTCGCGCGCGATGCGGGCCGAGGCGAGATTCAGGTCGCGAACCGTCGTTCCGCCGTCGAGGTCGTAGTCGGCCTGGGAGATCGCGTTCGAGCCGAAAGTATTCGTTTCGACGATGTCGGCCCCGGCCTCGAAAAACCCGTCGTGGATGTCGCGGATGATCTCGGGACGGGTGAGTGAGAGGAGTTCGTTGTCGCCCTTCAGCTCGCTGCCGTGGTCTTCGAAATGGCCCTCGCGAAAATCCGCCTCCGCCAGTTTGAAGGTCTGGATCATCGTCCCCATCGCGCCGTCGAGAACGAGAATTCGCTGCTGCAACAAGCTTTTCAAGGTTTCGATCCGCTCGCTGCGAGGCGGTCTTTCGGACATCAATGGACTCCCATGGCGGCGGCCGAATTTAACATCAATCTATTCGGATATCCACATATAGTACTTGAGCATTTGATTCCCAGAGGGGTCAGAGGCCGGGGACACCGCGCAAAGTTCCGAAAGCGCCTTTCGAGGCTTGATCCGATCCCCATCGTGTCCAACCTTCGCGCGTCCGCCACTGCCACCCTGGACTTCGAGGAGCATCACGATGGAAACGCATTCCTTTCAGGCCGAGACACAGAAGCTACTCGATCTGATGATCCATTCTCTTTACACCAATAAAGAGGTCTTTCTGCGGGAGCTGATCTCGAATGCCTCGGACGCCCTCGATCGCCGGCGCTTCGAGTCCTTGTCCAACCCGGAATTGCAAAGCGAGCGGGATCTCGAGATTCACCTCGAAGCCGATCGACTCACCCGGACTCTCACGGTCTCGGACAACGGGATCGGCATGACGCGCGAAGAGCTGGTCGAAAACCTCGGGACGATTGCGCGCTCGGGCACCATCGAATTCCTGAACCAATCGGACCAGGCGAGCGAGCCGAGCCCCGACCTGATCGGACAATTCGGGGTGGGCTTCTATGCGAGTTTCATGGTCTCGGATGAAGTCGACGTCGTGAGTCGGCGCGCCGGCGAGGACAAGGCGGCCCGATGGGTTTCGAGGGGTTCCGGCGAGTACAACCTGGAAGATGCGGAACGCGAGGCGGCGGGAACGACGATTCGGCTCACGCTGAAACCCGTGGACGGCGACGCCGGAGTCTCCGACTTTTGCGACGAATGGGTGCTGCGCCAGACGATCCGGAAATACTCGGACTTTGTCGGCTATCCGATCCGCCTCACGATCATCGAAGAAGCGGTCGCCATCGAACCCGCGGAAGGGCAGGACGCTCCACCGCCGGTCGAAGAGGGCCCGACCCGTCGAGAGATCGAGGAGCCGATCAACTCGATGAAGGCGATCTGGACCCGTCCCGAAAGCGAAGTCGAGGACGCCGAGTTCGGTGAGTTCTATAAACACATCACGCATGATTTCCAGGATCCGATGCTTCGCGTCAGTACGTCGATCGAGGGGACTTTCGAAGCGCGTGCGCTGCTCTTCGTGCCCAGCAAGGCGCCCTTCGATCTCTACCATCGGGAACGCCTGCACAACGGTGTCCAGCTCTACGTACGCCGCGTCTTCATCATGGATGAATGTCGCGAGGTCCTACCCGATTGGTTGCGATTCGTTCGCGGCGTCGTCGACGCCGAAGATCTCTCCCTGAATGTGTCGCGGGAGATGCTTCAGCAGGACCGACAGATCCAGACGATTCGAAAACACCTCGTCAAGAAAGTCGTCGATCGCCTGAAGACGCTTGCCAAGGAAGATCCCGAGAAATATCAGACGTTCTGGTTCGAGTTCGGTCCCGTCGTGAAGGAGGGGCTCCTCGACTTCGAAGAGAAGCGCGACCGGATTCTCGATCTGGTATTGGCGCCGTCTTCGGCCGACGAGGTCAAGGTGACATCGCTCGCCGACTACAAGGAGCGAATGGCCGAGGATCAGGAAGCCATCTACTACATCGCGGGCCCCAAGCTCGATGTGTTGCGTCGATCGCCGCATCTCGAGGCCTTTCTCGAAAAGGGCGTCGAGGTTCTCTTCCTGACGGATCCAGTCGACGAAGTCTGGGTGAGTCAGGGGCCGATCAGTTTCGGCGACACGCCCTTCAAGAGCATCGGTCATGGCGAAGTCGAAATCGGCTCTAGCGAAGACAAGGAGAAGGCCAAGGAAGCGCTCGAGAAGGACGAGGAAAATCTCGGCGATCTCCTGCAAGCCATGAAGTCCGCGGTCGAAGACGAAGTGAAGGAAGTCCGATTGTCGAGCCGCCTCAAGAGCTCGGCATCCTGTCTCGTGCTCGAGGAAGGCGATCTTTCGCCCCAGTTGGAAGCGATGCTTCGCCAGGCGGGTCAGGAGATTCCCGATCGCAAGCCGATTCTCGAGTTGAATCCAGAACATTCGATCGTCCTGAAGCTGGGCGAGCGTTTCGAAAAGAATCCAACGGATCCAAAGATCGCCGACTCGGCGAAGCTCCTACTCGGTCAGGCGATCCTGGCCGAGGGCGGGCAACTCGAGGACCCGAGCGGCTTTGCCGAACTGGTAAACCAATTGATGTCCGAGACACTCTGATTCCCGGGACGAATCAAAAGGGCAGGGCGATGAGTGAGCTTCTGAATGAATTCGGTCAGCCGATCGGAAGGTCGGTCGAGGGTTGGGCCGGGGCCAGCGAGCCGAACCGTGAATCCATTGAAGGTCGTCGATGTCGCCTCGAGACGCTCGATGCCGATAAACATGCTGCGGGTCTTCACGCGGCCTCTTCCGAAATCACGTCGTCGCGAAAGGTCGCAAGCGGGACACTGCCTGGTACTCGATCACGATCGAAGAGTGGCCGGCGATTCGCGAGGCCATGGAATCGTGGCTCGAGCCCGCGAACTTCGATGAGTCCGGGCGACAGAGAACTCGGCTGGCCGATCTGATGCCCGACTCTGCCGGCTAAGCCCTCCTTACCGAAGTCGAGTTGACTTGATCGCCTAACAACTAATGATGTAGTGTCGCGTTCCGGCATTCAGCCAGCGGTTCGAGCGCGCGCAAGAAGCCGTCGAGATCATCGTATCTTCCCCCGGCGATGAATTCGGTCACACCGATTTCTTCGAGTGCTGCGATTCGTTCGAGATCCGCATCGATCCCGTCCCGTCCGACCCCACCGAGAACCGCGATCTCTGGATCCGCCCGTCCTGCGTCATGGAATCGCGCGCGCAGCTCGGCGGCCGGCTCGCGTAGCTTCTCGGGATCGTTCGTCATCGCGATCCACCCGTCCCCGTGCGCGACGGTACGTGTCAACGCATGAGGTCCATGGCCGCCGATCCAGATTCTCGGCTTCGGCGGGCGAGGTCGAAACACGAAGCGCTGACCGTTGGAGTCGACCTCATCGTCCGCGGCGTCGAAGGCGGCGTGGATGAATTTCAGTGTGTCATCGGTGATCCGACCGCGCGCATGCCGATCGACGCCGACAGCTCGGAACTCGGCGTCCATCCAGCCGACCCCGATTCCCAGCTCCAGGCGAGCCCCCGACAATTCTTGGATCGTGGCGACCACTTTGGCCGTCGGAAGGGCCGCACGATAGGGTGCGATCAAGACCGCAGTGCCCAGATGAATTCGTTCCGTTACCGCCGCAACCCAGGCGAGCGAAGTCAGTGGATCGAGATACCGCCCGCCCGATCCCTCGGTCTCATCAGGCGGAATCGCAATGTGATCGGGGACCCAAATCGTATCGAGTCCAGCCGCCTCCGCGCGGATCGCACTCTCGCGCAGGACCGCAGTCTGGGCCGCAGCCCCCATCAACCGAAGGGCGAATCCAAATCGCATATCCTCTCCCATCTTCTCGTCGTTCCACTTTTCGATCGTTCAGGTGTTGAGTTAATGTAGTGCGCGAGCGAGCGCCCTAAACCGCTCCGAATCGGAGGATGGATCCTGGAACGCCTCGACGAAGCGTCCGTGTCGGCCATGCAATCGGCATCGTCCTCCTCCTCTGTTTCGTCGTTCTCGTCGAACGGTGGGACGAGTCGATTTGCTTCGGACGCTGAATTTATCGAACTCCGGGGCGTCTGCCTCGCCTTCGGCCATCGTCAGGTTTTCGACGGCCTCGACTGTCGGCTCAGAAAGGGCGGAACGCATCTGCTTCTGGGCGGGAGCGGTACCGGCAAGAGCACGATGCTTCGAATGATCGGCGGTTTGCAACGGCCCGATTCGGGTGAGGTCCTCGTTGCCGGTCATTCACTCGCACAGAAAACCGAGAAGCAGCTTTGGCCGATCCGGAAGGGGATCGGAATGCTCTTCCAGAATGGCGCTCTGCTCGATTCGATGACCGTGCTCGAAAATGTCGGCTTGCCTCTCAGGGAGCATACGGACGCTTCGGAGGTATCCATCCGAGCCCGTATCGCCGAAGTGTTGGCGGCGGTTGGGCTCGAAGACGTCGAGTCGCTTCTGCCGCGAGAGCTTTCGGGCGGCATGCTGCGCAGGGTCGCCTTTGCGCGAGCGATCGTTCGCGAGCCGGAGATTCTTCTTTGTGACGAGCCCTTCTCAGGGCTGGATCCACTGAACGTCACTCGGATCGAAGAGCTCTTGATGCAGTTGAATCGCGATCTCGGTCTGACGATCGTCGTGACATCGCATCACATGGCGTCTTCGCTTCGCATGGCCGACCAGATGATCTTGCTTCGCGACGGAGGTTGCGCGGCTGGGACGCCCGAAGAATTCGCCGGCAGCGATGATTCGATAATCACGGAATTTCTGGGCGAAGACGGTCGATCGTTTCTCGCAAGGCGACACGAGTTGCGCGATCGGAACCCGTCATGACGAACGCGGTTGCAGAATTGGGGTCGCGCTCGACTTCGCTGATCGAGGGACTGGGGCGTGTCGCAAATTTTGGTGGTGGGTTGCTGGCTTCGCTTTTCCGTCGGCCCTCTCGATTCGGATTCTTTCTGAGCGCGCTTTTCAATACGGGCGTCCTGTCCATCGCGTTGATTTGTTTGTCCGGCTTTACGGTCGGAATGGTGCTCGGGTTGCAGCTCTACACGACACTCTCCCGCTTCGGCGCGGAGGAGGGGTTGGGCGCCGTCGTCGGTCTTTCCTTGATCCGCGAATTGGGTCCGGTTTTGACCGGACTGCTCGTGACAGGGCGTGCGGGGTCGGCGATCACGGCCGAGATCGGCGCCATGAAAGCGACTGAACAGCTCGATGGTCTTCGCATGATGGCGATTGATCCGATGCATTTCGTCGCCATGCCGCGGGCGTTGGCGCTGACGTTGTCGATGCCCCTGCTGAATGCGCTCTTCATCACGCTCTCGTTCGCCGGCGCGTACGCGGTGGGCGTCACTTTGCAGGGCCTCGATGGTGGCGTCTATTTGGCAGGGCTCGAGAACGCGGTTCGTTTCGGCGAGGACGTCGGGCAGAGTCTGCTGAAGAGTCTCGTGTTCGGTCTGCTTCTCGGCTTGATCGCGACCTACAAGGGTCACGCGTGTGCGCCGGACGCGGCTGGAGTTGCGCGGGCGACGACGTCGACGGTGGTCACGGCGTCCGTTTGTATTCTACTTGCCGACTATGTGATTACGGCGCTCTGGGGCGTCTAGGCGCATAAGTGTTGGGGAACGCAACAGAGAGAGACAAGAAGTAGGAGAAGGGAGAAGTCATGGAGAGCCATTCGACGCGTGATCTTGGGGTTGGTTTTTTCGTCCTGATCGGACTCGGCGCACTCGCCTATCTGTCGCTACAGGTCGGTGGCCTCGAGCTCGGTGGTCAGGAGCGCATCGTGCTGCGCGCGACCTTCGATGACATTGGAGGTCTTTCGGTTCGAGCGCCGGTTCGGGTCGCGGGGGTAAAGGTTGGTCAGGTCTCTTCGATCGATCTGGACGATGAACTTCGAGCCCAGGTCTCCCTCGAAGTGGAATCGGATCTGGGGCTATCGATCGATTCTTCTGCGGCGATTCGAACGGCTGGACTCCTCGGAGACCAGTTCATTGCCGTCGAGCTCGGCGGGGAGGACGCGGTCCTGCAAGATGGGGAAGAATTCACGTTCACCGAGAGTGCGCTGTCGATCGACAAGCTGATCGGCCGTTTCATTCACGACGCCGGCGTTTCGAACTGATCGTCATTCGACCCGGGACCCGGAGACTTCAAGTGTTGGCCGCTCGCTCATCGATGTTCTTGCTCGCACTCTCACTGATCGGGTTGGGCTGTGCGACAGGCGGGGATCCGAATCTGCGGGATCCCGATCCCTGGGAGCCGATGAATCGCGGCATCTTCGCCTTCAACGAAACGATCGACGAGTATGCGCTCGAACCAGTGGCCATCGCCTTCGATTTCGTACTTCCGGAATTCGCACAGACGGGACTCGCAAATTTCTTCGATCATTTGAAGATTCCGACCATCTTCGTGAACGACCTCTTGCAGGGAAAGCCGGGCGCGGCGGCCAACGACATTCTGCGGTTGCTCTACAACACGGTCTTCGGTCTCGGCGGATTCATCGACATCGCAACGATGATCGACATCCCGAAGAGCGACGAGGATTTCGGGCAGACCCTCGGCGTTTGGGGCGTACCGTCCGGCCCGTATCTCATGATGCCATTGTTCGGACCCTACACCCTGCGATCGGGCTTCGGTCGAGTCGTGGAGATCGGCGCGACTTCGTATGCGTACTTCACACCGTTCTGGTCTCAGGTGGCGAATCTGAACGGAGTCGAGACCTTCGGTGCCTCAGCGGGACTGTTCACCCTCGAACTCGTGAGCCTGCGGGCCACCTACCTCGAAGAGATCGAGGCCGGTCGAGCGGACGCGTTCGACTATTATGTCTTTGTTCGAAATGCCTACCTACAGAATCGGCGAGCTAAAGTCCTCGACCAGATGGATGCGCCGGCCGATGGAGGAGAAGAATTCTATTTCTTCGACGACGAGGAGTCGGGCGACGATGAGGAGGATTTCGATGACTACTGATGCGAGAGCCAGCCAGGCGGCGTCGGGGGTTGCCGGCAGCTTGATGGGGCTCGCGTTTCTCCTCCTGGCCGCGTCTCCGGGCCGCTCGGTGGAAGACGCCGCACTGATGGCCGCGCCGCAGAAGTTGATCGAAGACACCGCGGATCAGATTGTCTCGATCCTGAGCCAAAAGGATCAGTCCTCCGACGTTCGAATTCGCGAGATCGAAAAGATCGCCTACGAGATTTTCGATTTCACGACGATGTCGAAGCTGGTCCTTGCTCGGAAATGGCGCAAGCTGTCGAACGAACAGAAGGGGGAATTCGTTCGCGAGTTCAAACGGAGTCTCGCCAGAACCTATGGAACGCGACTCGATCGCTACGATCAGGAAGAGGTCGAGGTCTACGGAACACAGATCGAGCCCCGTGACGATGTATCGATCAAGACGCGAATCGTGGGCGGCCAATATGGCGGGGCAACGCTCGCCTACCGACTGCGCAAGCGAAACGATCGCTGGCGGATCATCGACGTCGTCATCGAGGGAGTCAGCCTGGTTTCGAATTACCGCTCCCAGTTTGCCGAAATTCTGAATAGAGGAACGATTGAAGATCTTCTCGAAAAGCTGCGGGACAAGAACTTCGAACTCACCGACGGGGCCTAACCACCCTGGCCGCCGACGGAATGGGCCATGTGTCTACGTCGCTACGCTCTCGATGGGTATTGAGTAGGGGGTCAAATGACCAACGAATCGTGGACGCGCGGCTAGGGGCCTGACCCAAGACTCTCGTGGGAAGCCCAGGTGTCGAGACGCGCCGCTGGGAAGGCGCGGGGCCGCAGCTGTAGCGAGCTACAGCAAGGTCTCGCAACGCA
The DNA here is from genome assembly GCA_963854795.1 of Deltaproteobacteria bacterium UBA4427. GTDB lineage: Bacteria > Myxococcota_A > UBA9160 > UBA9160 > UBA4427 > UBA4427. Next base: position 13,348 of record CAWLAJ010000100.1, read on the forward strand.
CGC
>CAWLAJ010000101.1:0-13164 GCA_963854795.1 Deltaproteobacteria bacterium UBA4427
AGTCCCTGGTCCTATCTCGCGACTCCGCGCCTAACGGAGTGGCAGCGACGCTTCAATCTCGAAGTCTGCTTTCGTCCCGTCTATCCGATTGCGATTCGCACTCCGGAATTCTTCAACACGGTCAACCCGCTATGGGGGCGCTACTTCGCGATCGATTTGCGCCGGGTCGCGGATTTCCTCGAGATCCCCCTCACCTGGCCCCAGCCCGACCCCGTCGTACAATTTCGGGAAGACGGACGTATGCGAACGGCGGATGATCAGCCCCTATTCACCGGTTGACTCGCCTTGGCGTCGTCGCGGAAGAGTCGGGCCGGGGAATCCAGTTTGCCGATCGCGTCTCCACACTGATTTGGGGCGGTACCCAGAACTGGCACGAGGGAGATCACCTCGCGCGTGCCGCCGCCGATGCAGGCCTGGATCTCGAAGATCTCGATGCTCGCGCACTCAAGGATGCGGATCGCCTCGATGTCCTGATGTGGCGCCTAAAGGAGAACGGCCTCGAAGAACGCTGATGCCCCGTTAGGGACCTGCGCGATCGGGAGTTGGGCCTCGGATCTCCTCGGCTCGTTGCTGAACTGAGGTAGCGTCCCCTGATGTCCGAACCCGCTTCCACGTCGTCTTCTCCCGGCGAACCTCGCCCGGCCGCGACCGTCATGCTCGTGCGAGACAGCGCGACGGGTGTCGAAGTTTTTCTGATGCAGCGCAGCGCGCATGGCATGTTCGGAGGACTGCATGTGTTTCCCGGTGGCAAGGTCGATCGCTTGGATCATGCCGAGCGATGGGCCACGCATGCACGAGGTCCTGACGATGTCGCCGCCAGCGCGACGCTCGGGCTCGACTCCGGGGGCTTGGGCTACTGGGTCGCCTGCATTCGAGAGTGCTTCGAGGAAGCGGGGATCTTGCTCGCCCTGGGCGCCGATGGAGACACTCTACGACTTCATTCGCCCAGGGTTCGCACACGCTTCGAAAGCTGGCGCACGCGGTTGAACGACGGTGAACCGAATGTCTTCGAAGCGATGTGCAATGAAGAGAAACTGCGGCTTGCAACGGATCAGCTCGCCTATGTCTCCCATTGGATTACCCCCATCGATCAACCTCGTCGGTACAACACGCGATTCTTCGTTGCGCGCGCTCCGGCGCGACAGGAGGCGCTCCACGACGGGCATGAAACGGTCGAAAGTTCATGGATCCGCCCGGAAGATGCGCTCGAGAAGTTCCGCGCCGGAAAGCTCAATCTGATTTCGCCGACCTTCAAGAATCTCGAGGCCATCGCCGATTACCCCACGACCGAAGAGCTGCTCCAGGCGAAGCGCACGATCGACCCCGCGACCATCCCGACGATCCTTCCACGAATCATCTCGAGGGAATCGGAAGCCTTCGAGGAGATCCTCGACGTCAAGGGTCACGGCGGTCGGCTGTCCGTCTGAGGCCGGGGGAAGCTCCGCTCGGGAAATCACAAGAGAGGAGCACCCGATGAACTTCAAATTCGATTCGAGCCGCATTGACTGGCATCAAGTTCGTGCGGATCCTGGCTTCGACGAGTTCAAGCTGGGGTACGACTATTCCATCCTCGGGTACGATACGAAGACCGGGACGCTGGATATGCTCATGCGCTGGGCGGGCGATGGTGGCCACTGCGAGCGACATCGTCACGTCGGAGTGACCTCGACGCTGGTCCTCGAGGGCGAGCAACACCTGGATGAACTCCAGCCGGACGGCTCGATCGAGCACAAGGTGCGTCGAGCCGGAGACTACGCACTGTCGCTTGGAGTTGAGCCGCCTCATCTCGAGCGGGGTGGACCCGATGGCGGAATCGTTCTGCTCTCGATGCACACGTCGAACGGCCTGCTCTTCGAAGTCCTCGATGCGGATTTGAAGGTTCTGCTTGAAGTCTCGATCGAGAATTTCGTAGCGCGTTGGGATGCTCGCTAGATCGGTCGTCCGGCCGCGCGCCCGCGGTACAAACAGGGGTCTCGTCCCACAGGGGTCTCGTCCCAGTGACGAGTTCGCGCTGGACTCCCCACGCCGCCACGGGGTACCGGGCTGAGCTGGAAGCGCGACAGGATTTGGAGATCCCGCAGGGTGCGAAAAATCAGTCGAACCAAACCTGTACAAGTTCAGGTGCTGGTTATTTCACAAGTATCTGAACGAATGTGCGAAACTCGTTGCTCCTTCGGGAGTTGGAAGACGAGTGGTTTCTGTTGCTCCAGCAGGAGATGCGCCCGCATGAGTCCTCACCCGCGATGCTACGCCGTGCTTGCGCTCACCCTTGTATTAGTGGGGTTGGTCGGGTTGGCCAGTGCCCCCGCCCGGGCCGTTGATTACGTCCTTTTCGAAACCGGGCCGGTGCGCCCTGTGGCGATCACCAATGACGGTACGACGCTCTATTCCGTCAACATCCCCGACAATCGGCTCGAGATCTTCGATGTGACCGATGCCGGGCTGATTGCGACCGCTTCCGTCCCCGTTGGCGTAGAGCCCTGTTCGGTTGCGATTGCGCCAAACGGCCTCGTCTGGGTCGTGAACCACATGTCGGACAGCGTCAGCATCGTTGACCCCACCGCCGCGCCGCCCCAGGTCGTTCGAACCTTGCTCGTTGGGGACGAACCGAGGGACATCGTATTCGCGGGAACCGGAGGAACGCGCGCATTCATCTCGACCGCACATCGGGGTCAGCACCGAACCGACGCGTCGATTTCGGCAGTAACCGGTGCCGGCGATCCCCAGCTCACGGTTCAGAGCATCCCGCGCGCAGATGTCTGGGTCTTCGAATCGACAACTCTCGGCGCGACGATGGGCGGCACTCCGCTCCGCATCATGTCGTTCTTTGCAGATACGCCTCGTGCGCTTGCGGTCAGTCCGGATCTGAACACGGTGTATGTTGCGGCGTTCCATTCGGGCAACCAGACCACGGTGATTCCAGAAAGGACTGTATGTGACGGGTTCGCGGCCGCCGCGCCGTGCAATGCACCGGGCTTTGGCGGCAATCCTGGTTTCTTGATGCCGGGTGGTTCACCGGGGCCGAATGACAATGCTGCCGGTGCTCCCGCACCGGAAGTGGGCCTGATCGTTCGCAAGAACAACACGACCGGCGAGTGGAACGATCAACTCGGTCGCGACTGGGGCCTCGCAATTCCATTCGACCTGCCGGACCACGACGTGTTCGGCGTCAATGCAAACTCGCTCGACGACACCCCGGCGAGTCTCGAGATCTTCAATTCGGCGGGCACCATCTTGTTCAACATGGTGGTCAATCCGGTGTCTGGAAAGATCCTGGTGAGCAACACAGAGTCGCCGAGTGAAGTTCGATTCGAAGGCCCAGGAGTGTACGGCGGGAGTACGGTACAAGGTCATCTATCCGAGGCGCGAATTTCAGTGTTGACCGATCTGCCGATCAACACCGTCGAACCGCGACACCTGAACAAACATCTCAACTACGCACTGCTTCAGGAGAACCTCGATCCCACCGCGAAGCAACACAGCCTCGCGACGCCGCTGCAGATGTTGATCTCGAGTACAGGGACGCTTTATGTTGCCGCGTTCGGTTCCGGCAAGATCGGCGTGTTCGACGTCGCGGACATCGAGAGTGATGCGTTCGACCCAACAGTCGACAGTACCCACTACATTCCGGTCGGCGGCGGGCCGGCGGGCATGGCGCTCGACGAGTCGCGCAATCGACTCTACGTGCTCGAACGCTTCGACAATGAAATGGCGGTCATCGACCTTGCAACGAATAGCAGGATGCAGGTCGTCCCCCTGAGCAACCCCGAGCCGTCGAACGTCAGACTGGGTCGTCCGTTCTTGTATGACGCTGCACTCACGTCTGGAAATGGCGAGAGCTCATGCTCGAGTTGCCACATTTTTGGGGACAACGACAATCTCGCATGGGATCTCGGCAACCCCGACGACGTTGTGAGCGTAAACATGCAGCCGGGCCCTATGGCGCCTCCGGCCCCGTTCGTGATACCGCCGGGCGCTGACGACATTCACCCGATGAAGGGACCGATGACGACCCAGACCCTGCGCGGTATGAGCACACATGGCGCGCTCCACTGGCGCGGTGATCGCGTGACGGGTTTGAACGGCGTCGACGATTGCTTGGAAGCCAGCGGCGCGGCGTGCGACGAAGATCGAGCGTTCCGAAACTTCGCGGTCGCATTCGAGGGTTTGATCGGTGCGAACGACGTGCTCAACCCCACCGACATGCAGACGTTCTCCGACTTTGCGTTGCAGTTGATGATTCCACCAAACCCCGTACGCGCGTTGGATAATTCCTTGAACACGAGCGAGAGCTCTGGAGAAACGGTTTTCAATACCGTCTTGGACGACGTCGACGTCGATCCAAGCCCCGTGATCAATGACGTGTTTACCTGCGAGCTCTGCCACCGCCAGTCGCCCGTGGACGGGTTCTTTGGTGCCGATGGCGGCCAGACCCCCGAAGGCAGCACCCAGAACATGAAAGTGCCGCACCTGCGCAACATGTATACGAAGGTCGGTATGTTCGGAATTTCGTTCGGGATTGTCGGGTTCGACGTAGGTGATCAGATTCGTGGTTTCGGATTCTCTCACAATGGGTTCGTCCCGACCCTGCTCAACTTCAACATGGGATTCGACACGCTGACGAACGCACAGCGCGAAGAGATGGAAGACTTCATGTTGGCCTTCGACAGCGACCTCGCTCCGATCGTCGGGCAGCAAGTGACTCTGGATGCGACCAACTTCGCAGTCGTCGGAGCGCGAATCACCTTGATGGCCGATAGGGCAACGACCTCGTTCGATTCTCTCGTGATGGGCTCCGGGATCAACGAGTGTGACCTGATCGTCAAGGGAAGCTTCAATGGCGAGCCCCGTGGCTGGGTTTTCGACGGAGCCAACTTCCTGGATGACGTCGGCGGAGCAATTGATGACGCGACACTTGTGACGCTTCCGGCGACCCATGGCCCACTAACCTTCACGTGTGTACCGCCCGGCTCGGGTACGCGCATGGGCATCAACGCAGACCGCGACATCGTGCTCGACGGCAATGACAACTGCGCCGGAATTCCAAATGACAATCAGGAAGACAACGATCTCGATGGCCTGGGTGATGTCTGCGACCAGGATGACGACAACGATGTTGTGCTCGACGTGTATGAGACGGATACCGGTGTGTTCGTTTCGGAATTCGACACCGGGAGTGATCCGCTCCTGGCGGATAGCGACGGCGACGGCTTCGATGACGGTGTCGAGGTTGCGTTCGGAAGCGACCCGAACAGCAGCTCGTCCTTTCCGGGCTCGCCTAGCGTCCCGGCGCTCGACGGAGAGGGGCAACTCGCACTGGTCCTGTTGATGCTAGGAATCACCTTTTACGGGTTGACGCGTCGCTACGCGAGGGGGCGGAGCGATGGGTAACGCGCAGAGCAAGTACTTGTTGCGCGCCGTCGCCGGCGGCGCTGCAGTCGTTCTCGTCCTCCTCCTCTACGGACTCTTTGGCGAACTGCCAACACGTATCTCACAAGCGCCGTCGCCTGCGGCCAATCCCTTCGATGTGGATCTGGGCGACCCCGCTGGCTCTCCCGGCGGGCTCGCCGCGGCACCGTCGATCGACGAGTCTACGCCGCTTCTCTTGATGCCACCTCCATTCGGAGACCGCAATATCGACTTCATGGCGGAAGGAGAGCCACCACGATCTGAGATCGCCAACTACTGCGCGGATGCGAATTGGAGCCGCATGGATCTGCTGGTCGGGCGTCGTGATGATGGTGCGTTTCGCGTGGACGAAGCGAGTTGGGACCGTGCGCTCACCGGTTTGAAGGCGGGGCTCGCAAATTGGATGTCACAGTGTCACGAGCAGGGCGCTGCGATCGAAATCGTAGCGGCAGAGTCAGGGCAGAGCCTCGCGACCTACGACCCGAGATCCGGACTCACGTCGCTGCAGTAGCGCGCGCCGTTCTCGATGCCACTTCGTCGAGGAGTTCGAATGTCTGCGCCGCGATCTCGGCCCACTCCGTCCTCCGTTTGCAATCCTGCATGCCTCGTTGAGACGCGGCGACCTGTTCTGCCGTCAGAGATTCCAGACAACGAGTGAGATGTTCGCGCGTCGAGCCAAAGCCAATCGCGGCTTCTCCAAAGACCTCGTGCAGGACCGGCCAATCTGAAATGATGGCCGCTTTCTCGGCGCCGATCGCGTCGAAGGCGGTTCCGGTCATGAGCATGCCTTCGTCGAAGGGCAGCACCAACGCATCGATGACAGAGAGACGCTGCTGATAGACGTGTTCGGGCACGTGTGTGCTGTCGATCGCGTGGATCCTGGGGTCATCGGGAACGTCTTCGCCCGAGACGCACGCGACGAAGAGCTGCAAATCCTGGCGCGAACAGGCATGGAATGCGTCGAGCACCAGTTGCACGTCCTTCTCGACTCGCGGCGCGCCGATCACGCCGAGCCGAATCGCACACGGCGACAAGCCGAGTGAGGCTTCGGTCTGCGCGCGGTCGACATCTCGATACAGTGCGTGGCGGCTGCCCCAGTGGCCATGTGCAATCACCCTGTGCAACGTTTGCTCGCCGTATTCGTAGCTGGCCAGCGCCTTCTGCATGCCCCACTCGGTGTGATGGATGACGGCGTCAGCAGCCTTCGCCCACATGCGATAGAGCTCGCGCCCTTCTTTTCCCCGGAAGTCATGTGGGGCAAAATTGTGTTTCGTCCACACGATGCGGACGCCGGCATCGCGCAAGGCCGCGAGAGCACGAGCATTGCGATCCAGGTCGGGTCCCTGCCACCACTCCGGCCAATGCACGTGTAGGATATCCGTCTGGTACAGCGCCAACGGCAGCTCGGGAAGTTCTGCCGGCGCTTGGCTGGTGACGACACGGTCTCGAATCGGCTCGTAGAGGGCGCGGTTATAGGGATGCGTCTCCGCGCTGGTCTTGACTCGCAGCCGAGGCGTCACCCGCCAACGAAGACGCACGCGCTGCGCCGCCTCGAAATCCAGCTGGTGCACGGTACGGAACTCGGACCAGAAACTCCGGTACTCCGCGAGGCCCGAAACGTCGATTCGGCTCACACGATGCTCGGTGCTGGACTCGAGTTCGACGTCGAGCGGCCGCTGCATCAATTCAGGAATTTGTAACGCGGCGGCTTCGACCGTGCTCGTGTCCCCCTGAATCTCCAGCTCTTCTTCGACGAGCAACGTGCGTCCTTCGACCCGGAAGCGCGCGACGCGAGAACCTTCCAACGCGGCCGCCTGCTCCGGGCCCGCCGCCGGCTCTGCCCATCCCGAGTACTCGACCTCGATCTCGCCGGGCCGATGCTCCACTCGGGTCGGCGCTCCGGCGGTCACCAGCTGCTTCCCGCCAACGTGCAAGACCGGGGTCATGCTGATGGGACCACTCGTTGGAACTTCGAACAGGCCTGGTGCACGCGGCGCAGGCAGATAGTCCGAGCTGAAGCCTCCCACGAGAGGCAACACGAAGGACATCTGCCGGCTGCGAATGGCCCAGGCAGAAGCGGCGGCATTGCGCCCGCTCGTTGCGAAAGAAATATGACGATCGACCGCTTGCCACGCATCGAAAGGCTTGGCGGCGCGCAGCTCGCCGACCCTGCGAAGCAGAATGGCCGCCTGGGCGAGCTTGCCGAGAATGTCGAGGCTCATCTGCAGACGACGACCGGGTCCGCGATAGAACATCGTCGAGCGCTGCTGATGGGCTCGGATGACGCCATCCGAGTACCAGCTGCGCAGCTCTTCGAAACTCCACACTGCACGCGCGAGCCACGTTTCAGGATTGTCGACGAGCGCGCGCGCCGTACCGATCGCAGCCAACTCGATCGTCATCGCGATGCCCAGGGCACCGATCGACCGGCCCCAAACGATTGCGCCGCCGGGAAGCGCCAGCGAGTCGACATCTCCGAGCACCTTGCGCAATCCATCCTCCCAGACCGCCCCAAGCCGTTCCGCGAGCGGCTCGGCGAACAGGAAGATGTCGGGCGTATAGATGTCGAACTGGCCACGCGCTTCGTTGCTGTCGTCGATCCAACCTTCGGCGGCCGGCCCCATCAATTGACGACTGCGCTCGCACAGCTCTTCCAATAGACGGGTGTCGTCAAGCAGGCCGAGTTGATGGCGCGCATGCTCGCAACGGGCGACGACCACCGCGTAGTTCTTTGGGAGCTTGCCTTCGCGAACCAGGGGCACCGAATCGGTGGAGTCGAAGGCTTCGCGAAGATTCTTCAATTCAGACTCCGACAGCTGTGCCAGCTTCGGATTGTCGTGATACCCGCCAAGGCGCTGCAGGCTTTCTGCCGCGCGATAGCTGAAGAAGGTGTGGGTGTTGTGTCCGTCGAGGCTCAGCAGGGTATTGCGCAGGGTCTCGTCGAGGGGAAGCCCGCCGAGTTCCTTCCTGCCCGCCCCGAATAGCAGGCCCAGGCTGAAGGCGAGGTCGCTGCGAGCATCCTCCCCAACAATGTGGCCGGCAAAGACTTTCGGCAGCCGGAAACCGGGCGCGTATCGCGCAGCCAGCGCGTCGAGTTCTGCGGCAACGAAATCGAGCATTGCTTCCGCAAGCTCATTTCCGCTCGGTCGACCTTCCTGCGCTTCAAAGTATTCCATTGGGCCTCAAGTGCTGCGGTCGTATCGGTCTGAATCGAAGAGCCACTCTGGGGTCTCACCCGACACGAATCGCGCGACATTGTCGACACAGATCTGCTGCATCGGCGTAAGCCCGGGCCGCGGCGGCCACTGCAGTTGATCGAGCTGATGGAAACCGAGCAGGCAGTTGTCGAGCGCAAGCATCGGGTGATCGGGCGGCAGATAGTCCGGCTCCAACACATCGAGCCCAGCGCGCAGCCGCCCCGATTGCAATTCTGCGAACAACGCTTCCTGATCGAGAATCGCGCCGCGCGCCGTATTGATGACCACGGCATCATCCGGAAGTTGCGCGAAATGCTCGGCACGCACGGAGGCCGTCGTTTCATCACTGAGGCCTGCGTGGATGACCAACACCTCACAGCCGTCGACGAGCTCATCGAGCGACCCTGCAAGTTCGCAGCCCTCGGGCAGACTCTCCGCATAGGGATCGAAGATGCGAATTTGAGACCGGAAGGGCCGAAGAAGCTCTACAAAACGCCGGCCAATGATCCCGCAACCGTAGACACCGACGCGCGTTCCGGCCAACGAGCCGCGTCGACTCGTGTGGACGCCCCACTTTTGAGATCTCGCGACGCCAACGGCCCGCGGCAGATCCTTGAGGACCGCCAGCAGAAGCGCCATGGCGGCTTCGGCAACCCCATTGGCGGGATGATCGCCCCAATTCGAGACGGCGACCCCCGCTTTGAGGAGCGACCTGGGAACCAGTCCACGAATCGTTCCCGAATAGCAGCAGACGTAGCGAAGCTCGCCGGGATCTTCGGCAAGCAAAGCCGGGAGCGGCCGCGCATCCCAACCGACGATCGCCATATCATGCGTTCGAACCCGTTCGGCCACTTCGTCGTCCGACAACGTGACACCGTTGTCCTCGAGCTGTAGTTCCCCAAGCCCTCGAAGCGAATCGATGAAATCATCAGTCCACACCGTGGGGATACGGTCGCCATTGGTAATATTGATGATGCGCATCAGCCGATCGCCTCTCGCAACACCGACAGGTCGCTGGCCGCCACGTCCAACAAATCGCCGGGTCGGTCCGCCTCCGTGCCAAGCCCGTGGACGAACTCGACCGTGTAGCTGCCCGCAAAGCCGTGCGACTTGATCCGATCGATCCGCTCTTGCAGGTCCTCCGCGATGGTGGACAAGAGCGGTGCTCCCTGACGCAGGAAGTTCACGTGTACGTGTGTTATGCGGTCACCGAGCGCCGCGAACATCGAGTCGAGATATTCGGGCTCGTCCCCGAGGTGAACCAGCGCCTGCAAGCGCTCCACGCCGCCGACCTCCGCCAGGATCTTCTGCGCGACACTCGGGTCGTCCGCCGCAGTTCCCGAGTGACACTCACAGATCAAGCGAGTCGCATCGGGTAGCGCCTTTGCGAAGCGCGCTAGACGTGCAGCGTACACGGCAACGCAATCCTCCCGATCGTTCCCGACGTTGAACTTCACGGCGGCGCAACCCAGCCGCTCTACCCACGCGGCCACGGCGTCTCGTGCTGCATCCTCGGGATCGTCGAAGGAGACGTAGCTACTCCAGATCTGGATCGGAACGGGCGAAGTGCGCAAGGCTTCGACTTCCGCTTCGCTCGCGAGCATCGCGTGGTGCTCCCACAACTCGATTCCATCGAAGCCGGCTTCCCGTGCGCCCGAGAGCCAGTCGTTCGTGGTGAGTGTCGGCTTGCGGTCGGGCGAGAGCGCGCCCCAACGGTTGGGCTCGAGTGCGACGGTTCCCAGCAGGATCGAGCCGGGCTCGCACGGTACGGGTTCGGTCGTTCGCATGAGCAATGAGTTTCGGTCATTCCGATCTGCATTTCACCCGCCTTTGCCTACCCTTTGCATTCATGAAGGAAGGCCCGACTCCCGGCAGAGACCCGGATCCAATTGCTCGTTTGCGCCCCCGCCGTCGGGTGCGTGGCATGTCCGCCGTTCTGCTCCCGTTCGGCGAAAGCGGCGTAATCGACTGGCCTGCCTTCGACCGACTTCTCGAGTCCACTCTGAAGGCTGGGTTGACGCCCGCCGTCAATATGGACACGGGCTATGTGCAGCTGCTCGACGAAGCCACACGGCTTCGAGTGCTCGATGCCACCACCGCTGTCTGCGGCGACGACTTCGTGGCCGGTGCGCAAGTTCCGGACGAGCCTGGCGCCGCTTGGGCGGCCGTCCGCTACCGTGCCGCCATGGAGTCGATCGCGACCCGAGGCGGTACTCCGGTCGTTTTTCCTTCGTACGGACTCTGCTCGCTCGACGGAGACGACTGGGCCGGCGCGCATTTAGAGTTGGCGCGCAGCAACGATCGATTCATCGGCTTCGAGCTCGGCGAAATGTTCGTCCCCTACGGCCGCATCTACGACCTGGACGCCTACGCTGCTCTCATGGACATTCCGCAGTGCATCGGGGCGAAGCACTCTTCGCTCTCCCGGCAGCTCGAATGGGAGCGGCTGGCCTTGCGCGACGAGCGGCGTAGTGACTTCTGGGTGCTCACGGGAAATGACCTCGCCATCGACATGATCATGTATGGCAGCGATTACCTGTTAGGCCTGTCCGCCTTCGCGCCCGAGCATTTTTCTATCCGTGACAAGATGTGGGAGACTGGAGATCCGCGCTTCTACGAACTGAACGACCTGCTTCAGTACCTCGGCTGTTTCGCATTCCGCGATCCGGTTCCCGCCTACAAGCATGACGCCGCGATCTTTCTGCACCTGACCGGACGCATCGCTAGCCCGGCAACCCACCCCGCGTCCCCGGAACGACCTGGCAGCGACCGCCTGGTGCTCGCAGACATCGCGCGCCGGCTCGAGACTTTCGCATGAGCACGGCAATCAAACTGACGCGACTGCGAAAGCTCGCCGAATTCGAACAGCGACTTCAGGATCTCGGAGTCCGGCTGCCCATTGATCCGGAGATCGAATCGGACGGGCCGCTCTCCCAACCCTTCGCGATCGCGGGGCGCGAAGTCGGCAACCGCTTCTGCGTGTTACCCATGGAGGGCTGGGACGCCACGGCCGACGGCCGACCGACCGAGCTGGTCTTGCGACGCTGGCAACGCTTCGGGCAGAGCGGTGCGAAACTGATCTGGGGCGGAGAAGCCTACGCGATCGTTCCGGAAGGTCGTGCGAACCCCAACCAACTTTCGAGTAATCCGGAAACCGAAGGCGACCTCGCCGAACTTCGTGCAGCACTGGTTGCCGCGCACGAAGCCAAGGGAGAAAGCAGCAGCGACCTGCTGATCGGCCTGCAGCTCACGCACTCGGGACGCTACAGCCGTCCGGACGGAAGCCCATCACCGCGCACGGCATTCCGCGACCCGGTTCTCGATGCGCGGGTTGGCATCACTTCCGATGCAGCACTCCTCAGTGATGGCGAGCTCGACGAACTCGTTGGCGCCTACGCATCGCTGGCCCGAATCGCCCGCAACGTGGGCTTCGACTTCGTCGACATCAAGGCCTGTCACGGATATCTGGGACACGAACTGCTTTCCGCCCACGAGCGACCCGGCCCCTATGGCGGCGATCTGGCCGGGCGTTCTCGATTCTTGTTGCGCGCGGTCGAAGCCGTGCGCCGGGACGCGTCGGACCTCGCGATCGGCGTGCGCCTGTCGATCTTCGACCTCGGTCCCTATCAGGCTGGTGAAGATGGAGTCGGCAGAGCCCAGCAGACGGCGCATCGCGCATTTGGCGGTGGCAATGGAAGCGTCGACCTGCACGAGACGAATCAACTGCTCAGCTTGTTGCAGGAAGCCGGCGTCAGCCTTCTGTGTACGACGGCCGGCAGTCCCTACTACAACCCACATTCCCAGAGACCGGCCTTTTACCCACCGTTGGACGGCTACGAATCGCTCGAGGACCCGCTCGTAGGTGTGGCGCGTCAAGTCGACGCGACTGCGCAGCTCAAGCAGCAACACCCCGACCTGTGCATCGTGGGTTCCGCCTACACCTACTTACAAGAGTGGCTACCTCGGGTCGCGCAGGCCGTAGTGCGACAATATGGGGCCGACTTCATCGGACTCGGGCGCATGATGCTCTCCTATCCCGAGCTGCCACGAGATGTACTTCAGGGTGCCCCAATCCAGAGAGCGCTGGTGTGTCGAACATTCAGCGACTGCACGACCGCTCCGCGAAACGGCCTGGTATCGGGCTGCTATCCGATCGACCCTTTCTACAAGCGCCGGCCGGAAGCCGATGCCTTGGCGGAACTGAAACGCAGTGCTCGTCAGCCTCGGACCTGATCCGCCAGGGCTTGCGCCCTCAAGCTGAGCTCTGCAGCGAGGAAGGCGTGTCGCTGCGACATGGCGCTTTCGCCGCGCTCGAGGACGTCCGTGATCAACCTTTCGAAGAAGGGGAAGGCGGACTGCCCTAGGCAATCGATCTCCTGTTCGCCCTCGGCATTGGTCAAAAAGAGCAATGAAGCCGGCGACTGCCGGCTCGGATCGAGAGTCTTGCGAATCTCGAGACTGCCTTCCGTGCCCACGATGAAGCTGCGGCCGTCTCCCCAGGTCGGCAACCCATCCGGCGTATACCAATCCACGCGCGCATAGAAGGACGCGCCGTTGT
>CAWLAJ010000102.1:0-13108 GCA_963854795.1 Deltaproteobacteria bacterium UBA4427
GTTCGTCATCGGCCTGATGGGCAGCGTTGCCGGCCTGGGCGACGATCTCCGTGCCGGCTTCTTTCAGGAGATCGACTCCGCCGACGTGATCGACATGCCCCTGGGTCAGCAGGATATAACGGACCGGCCCGGAATCGATCGCGTCGTAATTGCGCTTGTGAATCGGCGCCTCGAATCCCATGCCGGTGTTGATCACGATGCGACCTTCGGCCGTGTTGATCAGGTAGGAATTCGACAATCCCTCGGAGACATAGATTCCATCTCGGATGCGACGCGCTTCGGACATCGAGGCCGGAAGAATCTCGAAGCCCCCGGGTCGAGTGCGATAGAGAGGTTCGGTCATGGTTTTCCTCGCTCGGCGTTTTCATTGGTATCTAATATAAGACTATGGTATTAATTTAGTCAAGAGTAAAAAACGACCTTATGGAGCCAGGGGTTCGAAGCAGACTACCCTGCCCCGGGGTGGAGCTAGCTTGGCACAAGACGCCATCTTCAATACAGACGCGGATCTTAGCTCGACGATCCGAATCGACGCCGTGGCGACCCGCGCGCGAATCGTCTCGGCGGCCGAACGCCTCTTCGCCGAGCGCGGCATCGACGCCACGACCCTCGCCCAGGTCAACAAGGCGGCCAACCAGCGCAATCGCTCCGCGGTCCAATACCATTTTGGAAACAAGGAAGGCGTGATCCACGCCATCCTCGATAAGCATACGCCTGGGATCGAATCGAGACGGCACGCGATGCTCGACGAAATCGAAATGGCTGGCGAACCGACCTTGCGCGACTTTGCCGAGGCGCTCGTCATGCCGGTCGCTGAAAAGTTGGACGATCCCGATGGCGGCCGAGCCTTCCTCCGAGTCAATGCGCAGCTGATTGGCCACCCGAGCTTCTCGCTGCTCGCGCTGCATACGCAGCGGATCAATCGCGGCACGGACCGACTCAATCGATTGATCGCCAGCAACGCCCTGGACTGGCCCAAAGCGCTCTGGACACCGCGCTGGTTGCTGCTGATCGGTCTACTCTTTCACGGTATGGCGGACTACGCACACATCCTCGAAGCCGGAGGTTCCTCCCGCGACACGCCGCCGCGCGGGCTATTCGTCAGCAACTTGATCGACAGCGTGGTCGCCATCCTCGAAGCCCCTATTTCGACAGAAACCAAGAGCCAGATTCCCTGAAGGATGGGGCGCGGACGCGCCGTCGTTCTGGCCCGACTAGGAGAAACGTCCATGAGCGAAAGCACGACGAACCAGTTTGGCCTGGCCGGAGCGATCGATCAGATCGGGTATGTGGTTCGAGATCTGGAAGCGTCCCTCCCCCACTACGAGGCGCTCTTTGGCCCCTTCAAGGTCGGCGAGGCGCCGATCGACGGCGCGCTCTTTCGAGGCAAGGAAATCGACTGCAAGCTCAAGATCGCGACCAACAACGACGGCCCGATCGAAATCGAGTTGATCCAGGTGCTCGAAGGCGAGACGCCGCATACCGAGTTTCTGCGAGAACACGGCGAAGGCCCTCATCACGTGCGATTCCGGACGACGGACATCGAAGCCCGAATCGCGGAACTCGAAGCCGGCGGATACGAGAACATCTTCTGGAAACGCTTTGGACCGGGAATTGCGTTTTCCTACTTGACGTCGCCCGAACAGACCGGTGGCGCCTTGATCGAACTCTTGGAAATGCCCTGATCGCCGCGCCCCGGCAGAAGGATCGACACCGAAACGGAGGAATCACAGGATGGGAACAACAGTCGTCACAGGGGCCGCCTCCGGAATCGGGGCCGCGGTACGCGCTCGTTTGGAAAGCGATGGTGAGCGAGTCGTCGGAATCGATCTTCGCAAAACGGAGATATCGGCCGATCTCTCGACGACCGAGGGTCGCGAATCCGCGGCCGCCGCGGTTCAAGACACGGTCGGCGGCCCACTCGATGGGCTCGTGTTATGCGCTGGGCTCGGTCCACACATCGATGACCTCGGCCTGATTCTGTCGGTCAACTATTTCGGAACGGTGGCGCTGTTGGATGCGCTTCTTCCCATGATGGCGAACAACCCGGGCGCGGCCGCGCTCGTGGTGGCCTCGAACTCTGCCCGCTTTGCTCCCTTCGAAGATTCCGCGTTCGTCGCGGCCATGCTCGATGGAAACGAAGAGAAAGCTCGCGAGTTGGTGGCGAGTGAGAATGGTTTCATGGCCTATGGCGGATCGAAGCATGCACTATGCTGCGCCATCCGCCGTCGGGCCGAAACTTGGGGCGGCGCCGGTGTCCGCTTGAACGCAATTGCTCCCGGAATGACTGAGACGCCGCTCTTGCAGGGGTCGATCGACCATCCGATCTACGGCAAGGGGGTCGATAGCCTGAAATTGCCGCTCGGTCGGCGCGCGACGCCGCAAGAAATCGCCGACGTGATCGCCTTCCTGCAAAGCGACGTCGCTTCGTATGTCCACGGAAGCATCGTCTACGCCGACGGTGGAAACGACGCGGCCACACGCCTCGACCGCTACTGACGGCAATCGCTTCATTCAGTTCGCAGGGGGTCCGTCAGTCGAGAAACGCCTTCAGCAGATTCAAGAAGACGTCGAGCTGATCGTGCTGCACCCAATGCCCGGCATCGGGAACGCCAACGGCTTGCGCATTCTTGAAGGCATCGAAGCGACCATCCTTTGACGGGTCGCCGAATTGACTCTTTTCTCCGTAGATCAGAAGAGTCGGACAAGTGATCCGCCCCCACATCGCCCGCATTTCCTTCATGTCATAGCGCTGCGGATAGAAGAGGCGAACGTAGTTGTCGAATTTCCAGCTGAAAGACCCGTCTTCATTGCGTGCAACGCCGTGAACGGTCAAATGGTGCGCCTGTTCCGGCGAGAGAAATGAATTCGCCTCGAGCATGCGCTGAGCGGCGGCTTCGATGGTCGGATAGTGCTTCGGAACCTTCGTCGAAAACTCGCGCACCTGCGCGATCCAGGTGGCGGTTCGCTCCCAAGCGGGTCGGGCGAATCGACCCGTCAACATTTCGGGAGGAGGACCGAGCCCTTCGATGTTGACTAATTGACGCACGCGATCCGGATACACCGAAGTGAATTGGGTCGCCACGGAGCCTCCCAGCGAATGGCCGACGAGAGTGACCGGATTGAGATCGAGCGTCGTCAAGAGCTGCGCCAGGTCGAGCACGAACTCTTGAATCATGTAATTGCCGCCGCGCGCCCATTCGCTGTCTCCATGGCCGCGCAGATCCGGCGCAATCACGTGATAGTCGCTGCGAAGCGCACGCGCGACCCAGTCCCAATTGCGCGCATGGTCGCGGCCGCCATGAACGAGCACGAGCGGGGGCTTGTCGTCGTTGCCCCAGTCGGCGAAGTGAAGCCGCAAACGCTGTGAAATGTAGTAGCTCGAGACTGGACCCAGTATTTCGGTGTGATCAACCATTGCGTCAAGCTAGCTCAATCGAGCGCCGTGCCCTCGATCGTGATTCGGTGCATCAGGCGGCTATAACCGTGGTAGTCGTTGACCGCATGATGCCATGTTGCGCGATTGTCCCAGAAGGCGATCGATCCGATCTGCCAGCGGAAGCGCAGGGTGAACTCCGGTCGAATCGCGTGCTGGTAGAGGTATTCGAGAAGCGGCTTCGATTCATCTCGAGACCAACCTTCGAATCGAATGGTGAATCCGGGATTGAGATAGAGCGCCCGGCGACCGCTCAGCGGATGGCGAATCACGACCGGGTGGATGGCATCCTGGGTCGCAGCGTCAGCATTGCCGATGCGGCCCTCGAGAGCCTCTCTGCCGGGAACACCGGCGCCAAAGACATGACGGCTGGAGTGCACGCCATTCAGACCCGAAAGTGTCGTCTTGCGCCCGGATGAGAGCGCGTCGTAGGCTGCATACATGCTCGCGAAGAGCGTGTCGCCCCCGTCTCGGGCACCTCGCGAGCGTAAAGAATGGAGCCCATCGCCGGCTCGAGGTCGTAGGAATGGTCAGTATGCCAGCCGCCTCCGATATTGACCTTCTGCTCGGGCTCCTTTCGCACTTCCGCGATCTGGGGATGGTCGGGAACCGCGCCAAAGAAGCGGTTGATGTTGATCTTGCCCCAGCGCTCGGCGAATTCGATGTGCTGTTCGGGAGTGAGTTCTTGATCGCGGTATGCGTCTCGAAGTCGTTCGAAGTCGGAATCCGACAGCTTCGTGATGTCGAGGTCCGTGAACTCCGCGTCTAACGAACTCGATCAAAATTCATTCATCCATTCACTCCTCGGCGCGCGGCGCCATGCACAGACTTCGATCGTCCCGGCCGATTCGGCGTCCAGCATTGTAGCCGGTTCCCGGATCTCGGCGGCCATGGCACGAAGCGCAGGAATGGGGAGAATTCCAGCTGCCACCCGTCAAGGAGATCGTCGATTGCCTGAGCCGACCCGATTCAACTCGACCTTTCGATTCCCAATGCTCTTCTGTCTCGCAGCGATTTTCTCGGCCTGTGCGACACCGGTCCAGACACCTCGAGACCTTCACTTCGATTCGATCGTGGTCGATGGACACTCGGATACGACGCCGAGATTCGAAGATCCGACCTGGTCCTTCGCTGACCGCCACGACGTGGCCGACGGCAGCATGGACCTCCCGCGAATTCGCCAGGGTGGCCTCGACGTTCAGTTCTGGTCGATCTACATGGGGAAGCGCGAAACGCCCGGGAGCGCCCTGCGCGAAGCTCTCGAGCGCATCGATGCCGTGCACGAAATGGCGGCGCGCCATCCCGAGGAGGTCGTCGTCGCGGAGAGTGTGCGCGAGATTCGCGACGCAGTCGGCACCGGAAAGTTCGTCAGCCTGATGGGTATCGAGGGCGGACACATCATCGAAGAGAGCCTGCCTGCCCTGCGAGACTTCTATCGGCTGGGCGTTCGCTACATGACGCTGACGCATTCTTTCCACACCGGCTGGGCGGATTCCTCGGGTACGTCGGAGATCCCGGAACCCCTCCACAATGGGCTGACCGGATTCGGCGAGCAGATCGTCCAGGAAATGAATCGGCTCGGCATGCTCGTCGACATCTCCCACGTTTCCGATCAGACTTTCTTCGACACCCTGAAAGTGACCCGCGCACCGGTCATCGCTTCACACTCCTCGGTCCGCGCGCTCGCCGACCATCCGCGCAATATGAGCGACGAGATGTTGCGCGGGCTCGCTAAAAATGGCGGCGTCGTCATGATCAACTTCTATCCCGTCTACATCGACGAATCCGCTCGCGACGAAGCACGTCTGTATTTCTCGAAGCACGGCGAAACGATCGGAGCCGTCGTTGCTTCCGCCGCCGGGGATCCGGCCAGACGGCGCCAAATGATGGCCGAACATTTCGCTCGATATCCGGTGCCGCAGACGTCGATGGACGTGCTGCTCGATCATTTCGATCACGCGATCAAGATTGCGGGAGCAGACCACGTTGGTATCGGTGCCGATTGGGACGGCGTTCCCAGCATGCCGGTCGGCATGGAAGAGATCAGCCAATTGCCCTCGCTGACAGAGGGCCTGCTCGAGCGCGGCCATTCGCCAGCGACCGTTCGCGGAGTGCTCGGAGAGAATGTCCTGCGAGTGCTCGAGCGTGCCGAGCAGGTGGCAAAGGAGATCCGCACGGAAGAGCGCCTGGTCAAGCGACCCTGATAGCGGATTGGGCTCGAAGTGCGACGCGCGCGTTGGTCATGGATGGCTTCGATCGACGATCTTCTCGGGATCCCGGAATCAGGCTTCGCCGTCATACTCCGAAATCGATTCGCCGCGTTTTCGAGCCTGATGACGGTCGCGAAGGATCTCCGCGGCTTCGACGAGAATCTCACGTTTGGGCAAGTTGTCGATGATGCTCTCGAGTTCGTCGAGCTCTTCCTTCGTGAACCCGGCTTCGATGCGATCTTCCCTTGCGATCTGGCGCCCTGGAAACGAAAAAGCGCCGTCGGTCTCGCGCTGGAAGTCCTTCGCGCGTTGCGCCCTCTCGGGATCATCTCGCGTAAATTCCCGGCACCACTCACTCCCGAAGCGTACATGCGTGAGTTCATCGGCCAACACGAAATCGACCGCTTGTTCCATCTTTAGATCGCCGGATGCCTTGCCGTATTCGATCAAGGACCGAAAGACATCACAGGCAAGACCTTCCAGGCACCGATTCACACCCGTCACCCGCAAGACCGGATCATCGTGACAGGAAGTCTCGAACAAGAACGTACTTTCTGGAAACTCTCCGACTTCGCCGCCGACATGATCGATCAGCTTCTCGAAGATCTGGACATGTCGCCCTTCATCCCAGCATTGACGCGCCATGTTCATCTTGAACTCCCATGGCGTTTCCGGAAAATCCCAGACCGTGCGACCCGCCGCCTCGAGCGCCTGCATCTCGCCAACGAAGATCCCATGAAGCTGCGTCTTCAATTGCAGTTCGCTGCGATCGCCTTTGGCCTGCCGCCCTCCAGAAGCGATCAAGAACTGAAAGCCCGGACCCATCTCTTCAAAGACGGGTTCGAGTGCCGTTCCCGCAACGCGCTCGCGAATCTTCGGCTCGATCTTCTCGAAAATTCGTACGATCGCCGTCACATCGTCAGGCAGACCCTGTAGGAGTTGATTGCGATTCTCGGCGCGCTTGAATCGGCTATCGCGCGCCAGGTCGCCGTGGTCCATGAATCGATCCATCACGAAGTCCCTTCCCGACTGGGGCGAATCTTAGCTCGCCCGGATCCATACCCAAACCTCGCCTGCGCGATTTCAAGCAGAGATGGATCCATCTCGTACGCTAGAGTCCAGCGTCTAGATCGACCGAATCGGCAGCGGCCTTGACAGCGACCGATGAAACCCGAAGGGACGCGATGCCCCTTCCCCTGTCTTGCTCGCTCCACCCCTGCGCCCGCTCGAAAGGAAGACTCGGTATGCACCGAGCCCTCATCGCTAGCTCAATCTTCGCCATGATCGCGTGGGTCGCGATGGCCATCGCTGTGCCTCGCTTCGAGATTCCGGCAGCCGACGCGTCCGCGACGTTCGACACCTGGACCGAAGCGGCGCGCTACGAGATCGAATACCGGGTCGAGCTTTCTTCACTACCGCAGGGAGAGGCGAGAATCTGGCTCCCGCTTCCCGCCGAGAACGAGCATCAGCAGGTCTTATCCCTGGAGATCGACTCGCCCTGGTCGACGCGACAAACGGCCGATCGATTCGGCAATCGAATCCTCTATACGAAGGGAAGCGTCGACGGCGGCAACGTCACCAATGCCAGGCTGGTGACTCGACATCTCGTCGTCAGGCGTCCGACCGCAGGCATCGACCGGTCAGTCGACCCTTCGATGGACGCGAGTCGTTTCCTTCGGCCCGCGCGAAGAATCCCACTCGACGGGGTGATCGCCGACATCGCCGAAAGAGAAGGGGCGACGCTTTCGAGCGACCTCGAAAAACTTCGGGCCTTTTACGACTACGTCGTCCGCAACATGACCTACAGCAAACACGGCGAGGGTTGGGGAAACGGAGACGCAATCTGGGCCTGCACTTCGAAATACGGAAACTGCACGGATTTCCACTCTCTCTTTCTCGGACTGGCGCGGGCGCAGGGTTTTCCCGCTCGCTTCGTGATCGGATTCGGGATTCCCGATGACCTGCAAGAGGGTCAGAGCCCCGGATACCACTGCTGGGCCGAAGCCTTCGATTCCCTAGAGGGGTGGTTTCCTCTCGATGCAAGTGCGGCGCGCATTTCGGGGCGTCTCGACGACTACTTTGGAACCTTGCCGAGCGATCGAGTCGAGTTCACGATCGGTCGAGATCTCGTCCTCGAACCTCCACAGGCTGGCGAGCCACTGAATTTCTTCATCCATCCCCACGTCGAGGTCGATGGAATTGCTGTCGAGGGACTCAAAGCGACCCTGCACTTCCGACGGCTGCCGCCATCCGAAAAGTCGGGCTGAGCGACGTTCGAGTAGCCGCCCACGAACGCGATCTGAAACGAACGACCGCCAGCGAGCCTCGAAGGACCAGAACCGGGAATGGGCGGAAGCGCATTCGCCTCGACCGAGAATCGTTCTATCTCGGGCGCGAAGAGCGCGCGAATCTTGTTCGCAGCACTTTCGGCATCGAAATCGCTCACGAGATCCGAGAGGCGATCAGGGCTCGGCTCTCGAAGCAGCCGGACGCGATCGACCCACTCTTCGATCTCGCCGAGATGACTATCTCGAATCCCATCGCCACGTTCGATCTGGGTCGGCATCTCGGCGGCCGATGTCTTCCGCTCCGACGATGGCGGCAAGACCTTCGAAACCAAGAATGAGGGCGTCAACAGTGCCGACGAAGGCTACTGCGTTCACTCCCTCGCTCACGATCCGAATCACGCAGATCTGATCTTCAGACGGGACCATCGCGGCGTCTATCGAAGCGACGATGCCGGCGACACCTGGCGGGTCATCGAAAGCGGATTGCCGATCGAAGAGTTGAGTAATGGACATCGCTGCTGCTTCGGGTTCGCCAGCGCCCTGGACCCCGCGAGCCAATCCCTCTTCATCGTCCCGCTCACCAGCGACGGCTTCCGCTATCCGCACGACGCGAAACTCGCCGTGTATCGCAGCCGAGATGGAGGCGCGAGCTGGCAGGGATTTCGAAAGGGTCTGCCCGATGATTGTTATGCGAACGTACTTCGAGGCGCCATGGCTCTCGACGGGCTCGACCCTTGCGGCGTCTACTTCGGAACGACGAGCGGCTCCATTTATGCGAGTGCCGACTGCGGCGAGTCGTGGGCGAGACTGGCCTCCGATCTTCCCAAGATCCTTTGCGTCGAGTCCTTCGAGGCATGACGGCGACCGATCTGACCGGCGTGACCGTTCGACTGCCGCCCGTGCTCTGCGAACTGGTGTCGTGCGAACGCAAGATCGAAGCCTCCGGGCATACAGTGGGCGACGCTCTGCACGATCTGGTGAGACGAGAGCCCGGGCTCGCACTTCATCTTTTCGATGATTCGGGGGCGCTGCGCCGCCTGATCTTGTGCTTCTGCAATCGGGACAATATCCGGGAACGCGAAGACCTCGACAGGGTCCTTCGGCCCGGCGATGAAATCACGATCGTCAACTCGGTCGCCGGCGGCTAACCGCTCGCGACTCTCGCTCGTTCATCGGGTCGGCGATGGTTTGGCGCCAGTTTTCCTATGGATGGTAATCCGCGTAGAGGTCTGGCAGGAAGCCGGCGAGATGGTTCATTTCCATCCCGCAGTGAACGACCATATCCCGGCCGATATTGGCGCCCAGAAGACCCCCGGCGATCCATTTTGAACCGAAGGCTTTGTTTACCCAGCTCTCGGACTCGAAACCCCTTAGCTCTGGCCTGGCCAACCAGAACCGGCTGCGCATTTCCGATCCGCCTTCGACTTCGCGAATCTGATGAATGAGGGTCCCGATCGTGATGGGAGCTCGCTGCAGACCCACCCGTCCACAGACGGTGGCCGTAATCCCATTGCCTCTGAATTCGGAAGGGTCGGAAAAGTAGGCCTCTGGCTCCTCGAAAGTGATCGTAATGGCCTCACAGCGATTGCCGATATATTCGGTCACGTAGTGCGTCGTCAGATATTTCTCGCGGTCGGATAGCGCCGGATCGTCGCCCTTCATCTCCTTCGTCCCGTTGGCCAGATGGGCGCGCGGATGCCAGAGCTTGTAGCGCTGATTTTCCATGTAGTGCCATCCCATCCACCACTCGAACATCTCGCCCGTTACGCGTGGCATGTGGGTCTGTACAGCGACGAAGATCTGCCCCGTCTCCAATCGGGTCGTGCCGTTTTCGAGTGGGAGATACCCTGGCTCTTTCAGCAAGTCGGCCTGGTCGATCGTAAAGCCCAAAGCAGAGGCTTCCGTCCCATGCACGACCGCCTGTGCCACCTGTGGCTGGAGCGGCTGCATGACCGGATTCCAGTATTTCGCATAAGCCTTGCCATCGAGATCACCGGACTTCATACCGAGATATTTTGTTTGACCCATTGTCTACCTCCGCATCGACGGACCGTACACGACGCGTCCGACAGTCGGTCCGCGGTCGATCCATCCAACGATCGACTCACCGCGTCAGGGTCAGCTGGCGAATGGCGAACAGCGCGTCCGACCAACCCAGCGAATGCGTGACATCCAGGGACTCGATGTGAACGAGTCGCAAGCACGTACCGGAATCCGTCGGAGTCAACTGCCAGCGGACCTGTCCCTCCGGCTCATCGACCCATTTCCAGTCGTGGACCAGGAGGCGATTGGGGATGAGTTCGAGAATACGTCCTGGACCGACGGGAGTCGCCCCATCGTCGCGACTCCATCCGTAGGAATAGCGGCTGGCGTCGACATCGATCTCCGGCGACTCCGCGTCCATCCATACTTTCACTTCGTCGGGGTCGAGCAACGCTCGAAACACGCGTTCCACGGGAGCCGCAATCTCGATCTCCAATTCGACGCGTCGCTTGCCATCCGCCATCGGCGCGAGATAGTCGGGGCGAAGCGCAGCCTGACCTGTCGCGATGAGCGTCGCGAGATTTCCGATCGCGATGTGCCAATGACAGCGCGCCATATCGGGCCCCGGCCCATCCGATCCGGCTGCGAAGGTCTCGAAATCGTGTTCGATCGTCAGTCGGCTCTTGCCCTCGGCGCCCTCGACCCGAACGGAGACGCGCGTTGCGTGCCCGTTCCAACGCCAGCCGAAGACCAGACCATGGGGTCGATCGATTTCCAGGATCTCGCCTTCTGTCTCCTCTTCGGAAGTACACCAGATCACGTCCCGACCCCAGAAACGAAAGGCACCGCCCTTTTGCGGATCGACGCGAACATTCTCCGCAAGCCAACCCCTCAGCATCTCCTGATCCAGCCATGCGCCGAAGACGGTTTCCGGCGAAGCATCCAACTCGAAGGTCTCGCGAAAGCTCATGGCTCCTGCTTTTCGGAATCATCTGACTCCGAACTAGCATCTAGAGAGGGTTCACTCGATTCGATCATCGCCTTCAAGACCTGAAGTCGAGCCGCCCAGAAGGCGCGGTACTTCTTGAGCCAGGCATCCGCGACGGACATCGGCTGGGGGTTGATGGAATAGACGCGTCGCCGTCCGTCCCGCCGTTCGATGACCAGCGTCGCCTCACGAAGGACACGCAGATGCTGGGAAACGGCCGGTCGACTCGTTGCGAAGCCAGCGGCAAGCTCATTCACGCGAGCGTCCCCGACCACCAGGCGATCCAGAATCCGGCGGCGCGAGGGGTCCGCGAGGGCGCGAAAGACTTGCGTCTCGAGGGCTCGTGCCGAATCCGCGTCGATCTCTTTAGTAATCATATACTTACGTATTATTCAAATATAGTTCTATCTATTAATTAATGATCGTCTTTTTATGTAAGAATCTTCTTACCTTTTTTACAAATGGCCCCAGAGTCGAGGGGCGCCCGGCAGCCGGCTAGAGCCCGAGCGCTTTGCCGTAGCCTTTGATCCCGCCACGGTAGATCCCGCCTGCGATCCGGTCGGCCTTCTCACTCGGAATCCCATTGGGCTCGAAAGTCCCCGTCCAGGTCAGAAGGCAAGCCTCATCACCCTCTTCGGTCACGACCATGGTGGCCGAGTAGTCTTTGAAAGGCATCGGCCCTGAAATGATCGAATAGGTCAGTGTCCGCGTCTCGTGATCGAGAACATCGAGTGACTCGACGACGTGATCGTCTCCAACCGGGATCTTCCGGATCGCGCCGACACCCTCTCCTTCGACGACACAGCCTTCGAGGCCGTCCATGTATTTGGCGACACCACCGAAGTCCGAGACCATCGCCCATAGTTTGGCCGCAGGGACTGCAAAAGAACCGGTTTCAACAACCATCGACATAGCATGACTCCTAGAATGTGAGGGGGATCGTGGCTCGCCGTCTTTTCACGAGCCACAGGAAATATGTGATACTGCGGAGGCCGTTTCCCATTCTAACGACTCTCTCTCGAGCTCTCTAGCGACCAGGAAAGAACGAAAATGGAACTCACCACCGTCCAATACGAGAAGAAGGGCGCGATCGCCTACGTCACATTGAACCGCCCCGACAAGCTGAATGCGATGAACACCGCGATGCATGACGACCTCGCGAGCGTTTGGGCCGACTTCCGGGACGATCCCGACCTCCGGGTGGCGATTCTCTCGGGAAACGGAAAATGCTTCAGCGCCGGCGCCGATCTCAGTGAACGGACCTCCGGCCGCTATCGCTATAGCGGAGAATTTCCCGACATCTCGCAGACACAGAACGTCTTCAAGCCAATCATCGCAGCCCTACATGGCCATGTGGTCGGCTACGGGATGTGGATCTCGCTGGACGCTGATTTTCGGATCGCCGCCGAGGACACCTCCTTCTGGCTGCCCGAGCCGCAATGGGGAATCGCCACGATTCCGGCCGCCTGGTTTCCGAGGCTGATGCCCTGGGCGATCGCCTCGGAACTCCTGCTCCTGGCGGAACGGGTCGACGCCCAGCGCGCCTATCAAGTCGGGCTCGTGAACAAGGTGGTCTCGCGCGACGAATTGATGGTCGAAGCCGAACGGATGGCGAACCGTCTCTGCGAACTCAGCCCGATGGCCGTGCAGGGCATGAAGGAACTCATGGTTCGCGGAACGACGCTCGACTACAACGCGCTCAATCAACTCACGGACTGGGTCCAGACTCGCGTCATGAATTCGGAAGATCGCAAAGCGGGCGTCAAGGCTTTCGCCAAGCGAGCCAAGGTCGACTGGCCAGGACGTTAGGCGCGACGAGTCTTCGCACGTTTCTAGAAGCCCGACCGGCTCGAACCGAGAAAGAATCGCCATGACCAGAACGATCGCACTCCCCATCCTGGGCGGCGGCCAGTGCGGCGCACTCCGCTACCAAATCACCGCCGCGCCGCTGATGATCTACGCCTGCCACTGCACGAATTGCCAGCGCATCGCGGGCAGCGCCTTCGGACTCGCCACGACGATCACAGAAGGCTCCCTCGAATTCACGACCGGCAAGCCGGCACGAGTCGAATGGAAATCCGAATCGGGAAACGAACGCTACGGAATGTTCTGCGGCGGCTGTGGCTGTCGGATCGCTCACGGGCAAAAGATCCATCGAACGGAATTCTAAGCCTGCGAGCCGGCACCTTCGACGACGCGAGTG
>CAWLAJ010000103.1:0-13100 GCA_963854795.1 Deltaproteobacteria bacterium UBA4427
AGGGAATCGCCTTCCGGACCAGGATCTCGGCGAGGTCGGTGGCCAGGAGCATGGGATCCGCGGCCGCCTCGGCCATGCGCGCAACCCGAACCTCGAGGGTGGCGAGCGCGCCCGCCATCACTTCCAGGCAGTCGCGAATCGTCGTCACCGAATCGAAGAGTGGCTCTTTGTCTTCCTGTAGATCGCGATTGTAGGTGAGCGGCAGACCCTTCAGGACCGTCAAGAGCGTCACGAGATTGCCGATCGCCCGACCCGTCTTGGCGCGCACGATCTCCGGCACGTCGGGGTTCTTCTTCTGCGGCATCAGGCTCGAGCCGGTCGAATAGGCATCCGCGAGTTCGATGAACCCGAATTCCGCCGTGGACCAGAGAACCAGTTCCTCCGCCAGCCGAGACAGATGCACCATGGCGATCGCGGTATTCGAAAGATATTCGAGTGCTGCGTCCCGAGAGGCGACCGTATCCATGCTGTTGCGCGTCGGCGCCTCGAAGCCGAGTTCCGCCGCGGTTTCTTCGCGACCGATCGGTAGCGTCGAGCCCGCCATGGCTCCCGCGCCGAGCGGACAGCGCGCGATGCGCGCATGGGCATCGCGAAATCGAGAGGCGTCGCGACCAAGCGCCTCGGCGTGGGCGAGCCAATGATGAGCGAGCCGCACGGGCTGTGCGCGCTGAAGATGGGTGTAGCCGGGCAGCACCGTATCGATCTGTTCGCGCGCCCGTCGCGCGAGCACGCCACGCAATTCGTGGATGCCCCGTTCGGTCGCGAGCGTGACCTCACGCAGGAAGAGCGCGAGATCCGTGGCGATCTGATCGTTTCGGGAGCGGCCGGTATGCAATTTCCCAGCGATCGGCCCGAGATGATGCCGCAGTCGCATCTCGATATTCATGTGGATGTCTTCGAGCGCGGGATCGAAGGGAAAGGAGCCGTCTTCGATCTCGGTCGCAACGAGATCGAGGCCGCGAAGCAGCTCTTCACTGTCCTCGTTCGAGATCAACCCTGATTTTCCGAGCATCCGCGCCTGGGCCCGCGAGCCGCGCAAATCGTGACGCGCCAACACGCGATCGAAATGGATCGAGGTCGAAAATCGCTCAACGGTCGGGTCGGTGGCATCGTCGAATCGGCCACCCCAGGGTTTGTTTGTGCTCATGGCGCCCTACTCTCGCGATTCGTAGGCAGACAGACAAGCCGGCAACGATCGCGACCCAAGCATTTTTGATTCGCCTGGAATCTGTTGGAGTCTCGGGAGTCTAAAGGAACACAAGGGCGCGCGCGGGTTCCATGACGGAGGTGCTCGCGCTTCGTTCGCAAACGGTGCGGGCGTGGATCTGGATCTCGAGCCCGGTAGGGTCCCGTGGGGCTCTCCCGGCTCCCGGGGCCGGTGGGACTTCGACCGTTGGGCGGTCGCGCGGGCCTTTACGACCCGCATGCAGGTAGGGAGCGAGAATGGCGAGAGCCAGGAAGAAAGCGGCCGGCCGATCCGGCGACGGCGCCAGGGGAAAGGCGGGGCGCGAGGACGAAGACGACTCGGGTCGGTCGCGGGCTCTCCTGCGAGCGCGGCGTGTCGGCCTGGCCATCGTCCTCCTGGCTTTCGTGTCCGGGCTGTGGGTCGCCGGTTGGCTTCTCGAACTCGATCGCACCGTCGTGTCGCGCTTCGAGGGCCGACGCTTCTCGGTTCCCTCGCGTGTCTATGCTGCGCCCATGGTCATCTATCCCGGCGTCGACTGGCAGCGCCTCGACCTGGGCGGCTGGCTCGCGAGAATGGGCTACCGAGAACAGCAGGAAGCGGGGCCGCTGGTGGTTGGCCACTACCGCTGGCTGCCCGGTCGCCTGCGCGTTCATCTGCGGGGCTTCGATCATCCGCAGTTACCTGAGCCCGATCGCAAGGTCGAATTTCGACTCGAACAGGGCCGCGTCCGCGAGATGCGCGACGATCGCGGCGAGCCGATCGCCGTCGTGGCCCTCGAGCCGGAACCGATTTCCTCGTTCTACGGCACGAGCCGGGAGCAGCGCGATCTGGTCAAGATCGAGAACGTCCCCGCGCATCTGATTTCGGCGATCTATGCCATCGAGGATCGGCGCTTCGAGGAGCATCACGGCGTCGATCCTCGGCGTATCGTCGGCGCCATGCTCGCGAATCTGCGCGCGGGCAGGATTCGCCAGGGTGGCAGCACGCTGACCCAGCAACTGGTGAAGAATTTCTTCCTGACACCGGAGCGGACGCTTCGGCGAAAACTCACCGAAGCGGTGATGGCGCTGGTGGTCGAGGCTCGCTACGCGAAGCCGCAGATCCTCGAGGCCTATCTGAACGAGATCTACATGGGGCGTCGGGGTTCGACTGCGATTCACGGTGTAGGGGAAGCATCGCGCTTCTTCTTTGGCAAGCGCGTGCCGGATCTCGCGCTCGACGAATCGGCCCTGCTGGCGGCGGTGATCCAGAGTCCCAATCGCGTCAGTCCCCATCGTCATCCCGAGCGCGCCCGCAGTCGTCGTAATCTCGTGCTCGAATTGATGGAGGAGCAGGGCCGCGTGCCATCGCTCGAAGCCTCTCGCGCGCGCGAGCGCGAGATCAACCTGGCGGCCGTCGCACTCGAGTCCGGTCAGGATCGCTATTTCCTGGACGAGTTGGCGCGCCAGCTGCCCGAGGTCTACGACGAAGAGCTGCTTTCGGTCGAGGGGCTGCGGATCTATTCGACTCTCGACACGATGATTCAACATGCGGCGGTTCGTGCGCTGCACGACGGGCTCGAGGCTCTGGAAGCACGACTTGGACCGCCGCCCGCTCGATCGGGCGAAGACCCGGACGAGCCACCTGCGCGGCTACAGGGCTGTCTGTTGGCGATGCGTCCGCAGACCGGCGAGATCCTGGCGATGGTGGGCGGGCGCGACTATGCGACGTCACAGTGGAATCGCTGCACGCTGGCCCGTCGGCAGGTGGGCAGCGTATTCAAGCCGGTCGTCTACGCGGCGGCGCTCTCGCCGCAGTCGGGTCCGCTGCTCACGCTGGCGAGTTCGGTCGAGGATTCGCCACTGCTGGTCGAGACCCACGACGGTCCCTGGGAGCCCGTGAACTACGACAAGAAATTCCGCGGGACGGTGCTGGTGCGCGACGCGCTGGAGCGCTCCCTGAACGTCCCGGCGGCGCGGATTGGTCAACAGGTCGGCATCGGCAAGGTCGTCGAGATGGCGCGACGACTCGGTGTCCAGAGTCGCTTGCCCGCAGTCCCGAGTCTCGCGCTCGGAACTGCGGAGGTTTCGCCGCTGGAAATCGTGACCGTCTATTCCACGTTTGCGAACGGCGGCCTTCGCCCGACGCCACGAAGTTTCATCGGCCTCCTGGACGAGCGAGGGGTGGGTCAGGAGCATTGGCCTCTCGCCGGTGCGCGTCGGGTGTTGGATCCCGGGACCGCATATCTCACGACTTCTTTGCTCGAGGGGGTGGTCGATCGAGGGACCGGAGCCGGAATTCGGGCGCGCGGGTTGCGGGGTCCGATCGCTGGCAAGACGGGAACGACGGATGACGAGTACGACCTCTGGTTCGTTGGCTACACGCCTGAGATCGCGGCAGTCGTGTGGGTCGGCTACGACGAGCCACAGCCGATCGGGGTTCCGAGCAGTCGAGGGGCTCTGCCCATCTGGGTGGACTTTCTCTCTGAGGTGACCGGCGAGCGCGTGCGCGGAGCGTTCGCGCAGCCGCCGGGAATCGAGCGTGTCGAGATCGATCCGCGCAGCGGTGCTCGCGCGCTCTCCGGTTGTCCCGAGCGCCGGGTCGAGTTCTTTCTCACGGGGACGGCACCCGAGGCGACCTGTCCGCGGGATGCCCGGCGCCGTCGAGGTTTCTTTGATCGTTTGTTCGGCAGCTGAGGGCCGGAACGATCGCATCCTCGTAGCTGCGACTTCCCGGATGTGCGAGGGTGCAGAACCTTGAGGGATTCTCTTCGCGCGCTCATTCGCCTGACGATCGCCCTGCTGGCCGCGATCTGTCTCTCGGGCTGCCTGGGGCTGGACTTTTCGAGATCGCGTCGCTCCGGCGATCGGCAGCTCACGGTTTCGGCGGCGATCGGACAGATCGATGCGACACGCGATGCATCCCTGCGACTCGTGATCGCGGGACTCGACGAAGACACGGCGGGTCGCCCGGCCCGCGCGCTGGCGAATTACCAACGCGCGGTGCGAGTTGATGCCACGAATCCCTTCGCCTTCCTGGCGCTCGCACGTCACCATCTCGAAGGCGCTTCTGTCGAGGAGGCGAGTGCCTTTCTGGATCAGGCGCGTTCCCTCTTCGAGAATGACGATCTTCACGGTCGTGCCGTCGATGTCTGGGGCGTGGGCCTCCGAGCGGGCATCGATCGAGAACTGGGGCGAGATGCAGAAGCCGACCAGCGCTTCGATGCGGCGCGCAGGTTGTTACCCGAGATCTGGGGCGACGAGCGGCTGTCATCCGCCGAGCTTCGCTAGATCGAGAGGTCGAGTCGGCCATGAACTCTAAACGAACGGTTTTTCTTCCGTTGGCCTTCGCGGTCCTGTTGTTGGATCAGCTGGGCAAACTTCATGCGACCGACAACCTCGCGGTGGGCGCGCGCGTTCCCCTGGTCACAGATGTGTTGTCGTTTACTTATTCGGAGAGCGCCGCAAGTGCCTTCGGCTTTTTCGCGCAGTGGTCGATGGCAGCACAATTCATTGGATTCGCTCTGGTTTCGGTCGCTGCCACGATCATGATCATCTACTTCTTTGGTGGCTTGGCCCCAGGGGAGTTCGGCAGTGCGGCTGGATTGGGCGCGATCCTCGGCGGAGTCGTCAGTCACGCAATCGATCGGTTGCGAACGGGAGCGAGCATCGACTTCCTCCATGTCGGTTCGCAGAGCGGCAGCGGACTCCCCGACTTCAACCTTGCGGATGTTGCGATTGTATTGGGGGTGGCGACCCTCATCGTCGAGTTGTTGGCGACGGAGATGGCGGCGCGCGCGAATGAACGTCCTCGTCATTGAGAACCCAAGCGGACGCTTCGTTCTGATTGGCGTGCTCTGGTTCAGGTTTTCGCTCTTCACGCACCTGCGACATTGCATGGCCCATCGGGCGTCGGATCACGGAGAGTTCAAAAGCCTCCGCGTTGCAGGCGGAGTCCGATGGACGATTTGTGCGAAGAGCGCGGATTTATTTTCGCTCTTCAATTCTTGTCGTACGCGATTGAAATGCCTTTGGGTTCGCGTGGCTGCCGTTGATCGCACAGACGCATTCACGTGTATAGGAGGTTTTAGTTTCGTCCATGCGCTTCGAATTCGTTGACATGGCGGAGTGTGCTGCGTTAAAAATATCCTACCCCCTGGGCCTCATCGATCAGCCACTTCGTTCCAGTTTCAAGATTTGTACCTTGAAACAGATCTTTGAGTCCGAGTTCACTGGATCGGAATCGTTTCCCGAATTCGAGTCGAGTAAAACCGTTTGATCGAGATTGATTTTTCGATCAACTGGTGGTAATGGGGGAAGGGTCGAAGCATCGGGGGGAAATGTGGTGCCGAAGATTTCCAACAAGCCATCCATCAAGCCAAAGAGTGAGTACGCGATTCGGACCGTGCGCAACGCGCTCCGTATGTTGGAAGTCTTTCATGAAGAAACGGAAATGGGTGTGAGCGATCTCGCTCGCCGGCTCGACCTTCACAAGAACAACGCGTTCCGGTTACTCGCAACGCTCGAACTTGCGGGTTATATCCAACAGACTCCGAAGACCGAGCTCTACCATCTAGGCCCGAAGTGCCTGGAACTCGGACATGCCTTCGCGCGCAGCCATGCCTTGATCGATCAGGCTCGGCCGATTCTCGAAGAACTGGCCGCGACGGTCGGTGAGACCATTCATCTTGGTATGCAGAGCGGGACAGAAGTCGTTCACCTCGATGGCGTCCTTCCCGATCAACTCGTCCTGACGGGACTCCGGACCGGCAAGCGAATGCCCGCGCATTGCACTGCACTCGGGAAAGTCCTGGTCGCCGGCCTCGATTTCGATCTATCCGAGCAGAGAGTCGAGCGATTGACTCCGGCCACCCTCGTCGACCCGGCGAAGTTGGCCGACGAATTGCGCGCTGTGGCCCTCAATGGCTACGCCACGGATCTCGAGGAGTACGCGGTGGGGTTGCGCTGCGTGGCGGCACCGGTTCGAGACCTTTCAGCGCGGATCGTCGCGGGAATTTCCATGTCGGGACCGGGTTTTCGCATGTCCGAGGAAATGCTGCACGGCGACGGCGCGCACGCGGTCGTGCAGGCGGCCAGAGACCTCTCACAGAAGCTGGGATCTCCGATCTAATGGATTTCGAACTAGACGACGAGCTGCTTTCACTTCAGCAGACGGCTCGTCGTTTTGCCGACGAGGAGATCATCCCCGTCGCGGCCGAATTCGATGTGAGTGGCGAATTTCCAACCGAGATCCTCCGAAAAGCCTGGGAACTCGGGCTCTCCCACACCTTCATTCCGGAGGAGTACGGCGGCGTCGGCTTGTCCATTCTGGCCTCGTGTGTCGCCGTCGAAGAAGTCTCACGCGGCTGTTCGGGCATGACGACTTCGATGATCAGCCACGACCTGGGCCTGACGCCGATTCTCGTCGGCGGCTCGCCGGATCAGCAGCGCGAGTGGCTTGCGCCCTGCTCCGAAGAGTTCAAGATCTTTGCGTTTTGTCTTTCCGAGCCGGGTGCCGGTTCAGATGTGGCCGGACTGACGCTGCTTGCCGAGAAAGATGGCGACGACTACATCCTGAATGGGACCAAGGCCTGGGTCACGAATGGCGGAGTCGCGGATCTCTACACGGTTTTTGCGACTCTCGATCGATCCTCTCGACATGTGGGGATCTGCGCCTTCGTCCTTTCGCGCGACACGCCCGGACTCACACCCGGCAAGAAAGAAGACAAGATGGGTCAACGCGCTAGCGATACCTGCGTGATCCATTTCGACAACGTTCGAGTGCCCGCGAGTCAGCGGCTCGGCGAAGAGGGTGAAGGCTTCAAGATCGCCATGGCGACGCTCGATCGAACGCGACCCTTGATTGGCGCTCTGGCGACCGGGATCGCGCGTCGAGCGCTCGAAGAGAGTCTCGCCTACTCGGCGGAGCGTAAAGCCTTCGGCCAGCCCATTGGCGATTTTCAAGCCGTTCAATTCATGTTGGCCGACATGGCGAAAGACATCGAGGCAGGCCGCCTGCTGACCTACCAGTGTGCCTGGATGCTCGACCAGGGTCGTCAGGCTTCGAAACAATCGTCGATGGCGAAATGTTTCGCGACAGATTCCGCGATGCGCGCGACGACGGATGCAGTTCAGATTTTTGGTGGAAATGGGTATACCAAAGAGTATCCGGTCGAAAAGTTGATGCGGGATGCGAAGCTGATGCAGATCTATGAGGGGACGAATCAGATTCAGCGGGTGGTGATCGCCCGCGAACTGCGGCGCGGATAATCGCCAGCGCTCGGCGCTCGCTCGTCATATCCCTCGACCCTATTCCGGCCCCATCGCTGACGTTCATGCCGTTGCGCGCGCGCTGCTCCTCCGTTTGTCGAAGGGGGGTTGTGGTCGATTTTTCTTGCCGGGGGGTTGCGGGTGCGGGTATTGGGGTAAGTGTGAGGGGGCGTTGGAGAAATTGGGGGTTGGGAAATTGCTTCTTCGACATTGATTCGGGCAGTTGATAGAATCGGTTGCTGCTTTCGGCGCGCTTTGTCAGGTTGTTCTGCGGTCGAACGCGAATTCATGCCCGTTCCCGAGCCTGTCTCGGGACCCATCCACCTAGTCAAAGGATCCCCTCCGTGAGTCTCGACAAGAAAGCTCTTGAATACCATGCCGCCGGTCGCCCTGGGAAGGTGAAGGTCGTTCCGACCACGCCCTGTGCGACGGCCGACGATCTCTCCCTGGCCTATTCCCCTGGCGTCGCTGCGCCCTGCCTCGCGATCGAGAAGGATGCCGAGGATGCATACAAATACACGGCCAAGGGAAACCTGGTTGCCGTAATCAGCAATGGAACTGCGGTTCTCGGGCTTGGCAATATCGGTGCGCTCGCAGGCAAGCCCGTGATGGAAGGCAAAGGTGTTCTCTTCAAGCGCTTCGCCGACATCGACGTCTTCGACATCGAAGTGGATAGTCAGGATACTGCGGAGATCATCCGCTTTTGCGAGATGATCGCGCCGACCTTCGGTGGCATCAATCTCGAAGACATCCGCGCCCCCGAATGCTTCGAGATAGAAGAAAAATTGAAGGCGAGCCTCGACATTCCCGTCTTCCACGACGATCAACACGGTACCGCGATCATCTCCGCGGCAGCGCTACTCAACGCGCTCGAGATTCAGGAAAAGAAGATCGATGAAGTGAAGATTGTCTTCTCGGGTGCCGGGGCCGCTGCGATTTCCTGCGCGAAGCTCTACAAGGACATTGGCGTGAAGGCCGAGAATATCCTGATGTGCGACAGCCGCGGCGTGATGTGGAAGGGCCGGGGCGAGGGCTACAACAAATACAAGGAAGAATTCGTCGCTGAGACCGAGGCTCGAACGCTCGAGGACGCGATGGTCGGATGCGATGTCTTCGTCGGTTTGTCGCAGAAGGGTCTTGTCACCAAGGCCATGGTGAAGTCGATGGCCAATCGGCCGACGATCTTTGCGATGGCGAATCCAGACCCCGAGATTACGCCGCTCGATGCGAAGGACGCGCGTCCGGATTCCATCTGCGCGACCGGACGCTCGGATTACGCGAATCAGGTCAACAATGTCCTGGGTTTCCCCTTCATTTTTCGTGGTGCCCTCGACGTTCGAGCGAGCAAGATCAACGAAGAGATGAAGTTGGCGGCGACCTTCGCGCTCTCTGAGTTGGCGAAGCGCGGTGAGGCCGTTCCGGAAGCGGTCAAGAAGGCCTACCCCGGCGAGAGCTTCGACTTCGGTCCCAACTACATCATCCCGAAGCCCTTTGATCCTCGCGTTCTCCTCTACGTGGCGCCGGCGGTTGCGAAGGCGGCGATGGATTCGGGTGTCGCCCGAAAGCCGATCGACTTGAAGGACTATGAGACCAGATTGATCCAGACGATCGGCGAAATCGCTTCGCTCTAGGGCATCGCGATTGGGATCGGCTCTTGGGCCGGCTACCTGGGGGTAGCCGGCCTTTGCTTTTTCGGGGCTCGCTACGCTCGCATGGGCCCAAGGTTCGAGTTTGGGGAGAAAATTCGAGATGGAGAGAGTTCGCTTTGACGAGGCGCGGGATCGTGTCAGCGCACTGCCGGCCGGGCAGCCAGCTGAGATTCTCGTCTGGCAGGATTCCGGCGCGAGCCCCGCTGGCTAGGATGGCCAGTCGTCTCGCCGTTAGACACGAAAGACCGAAAAGGCAGCGATGAAACTCATCTTCGTCCACGGTCCCGTTGCCTGCGGAAAGTTGACGATCGCAAAGGAAGTCGCGGCCTCAACTGGGCTGCGGCTCTTTCACAATCATCTCACGGTGGATCTCGTCGGGTCGTTCTTCGAATTCGGAAGCGAGGGCTTTGTGCGCCTCCGCGAGTCGATCTGGATCGAGAGCTTCCAGCAAGCGGCCCAGCATGGCCGCGGTTCTTCGCCTCGATACGAGCGCGATGCAGCCTCGAGAAGCGGCGGAGCAAATCGTCGCGCAAATCAATTCCGGCGACTGAGCGACCGCATCCTCCGTAAGCGAGACAAGGATGGTGCCGCGACCGGCTAGCGGTCGTGATGGGCAACCGTGTTGCCGGTTTCCCTTCGTTTCCGGCTCTTGCGCCTCGACGGGTCGACGAACCAGGCAACCCCGACGCCGACGAGGTACAGCACGATCATCGGCCCGGCCAGGAAGATCTGGCTCACGATATCCGGCGGTGTCAGCATCGCGCCGAGAATGAACATCGCCACGACCGCGTAGGGCGTTCCGACGAAGAGCTGCTTTGCCGACACCACTCCGGTGATTGCCAGGAAGAAAACGAAGAGCGGAAGTTCGAAGGCGATTCCGAACGCCAGGAAGAGACGCGTGGTCAGGCTGAAGACTTCTTTCATGGTCCATGCGGACACGACCCATTCGTTGTCCCAGCTGTTGAAGAACTCGAAGACCATCGGAAAGACGACGGAATAGCCGAAGATCGCACCGCCCGCGAAGAGGCCTGTCGAAAAGAAGACAAAGGGGAAGATCGCACGCCGCTCATTGTCGTAAAGCCCGGGGGCGATGAAAGACCAGAGCTGCCAGAACGTGACCGGCAGGGTCAGCACGAACCCCGAAAGGATTGCGGATTTGATGTAGGTGAAGAAAATTTCGGTCGGGGCGATTGCCTGGAGCTGGCTGTTCTTTGCGCCTAACGCGTTGGTGGCCGGGGCGAGCAGAAATCCGAAAATCTCTTCGGCGAAGTTGAAGGATACCGCCGTCCCCAGCGCCATGGTGCCAACGATCCATGCGATTCGACGACGTAGCTCTGCGAGGTGTTCGGAAATTGGAAGCGCTCGATCATCCACGCGACGTGTCCGCCGGCTTTGAGCCGGCGACCGGAATGTTGCCGAGCTCCGAGTCTGCCGGACGATTGGTATGTTGAGGCTCCTTTGCGAGGTTCGCATCGGATGCATCGGATGCATCGGATACGTCGGAGCCGTCTGAAGTGTCGTCGACGTCGTGATGTTCGGTTTCGTGTTCCGCGCCTAGGGGCAACTCGCCTGAATGCCTATCACTCGCTCCGGGTTCGCTCGAACCTACGGACTGCTCGCTCTCTTGATCAGCGGGAGCCGCCGATTCGTCGGAAGCTTCGACATCATCCCCGGCTTGAGCGGGTCGGTCCTCCGGACGATGGATGGTCTTGTTCGGGGACAAGTCCTGTCGAAGGTCTCGCTGCAACTCATCGAGTGCCAGGCTCTGTCGAAGGTCGCTGCTGGCGCGACGGAACTCTGCGAGGCCGCGCCCGACCGTTCGCGCGAGTTCGGGAATGCGCTTGGGTCCGAAGACGAGTAGCGCGACGACGAGAATCGCCATGAGTTCCATCGGTCCGATGCCAAACATAGATCCAGAATCTAGCAGGTTGCGGAATTGCTCCGGAGCCGGGGTGTCTTTCGCAGCAAGTTTTGCTCACGAAGCCCGTTGGCTTCAGAGTTGAATCGAGGAGGTGTGGAGGCGGGGCCGTGGCAACCCCCCGGTTTATTCGCCACGGCCCTCGCCCCCAGCGTTACCTCGATGGAACTTGCGTTGCTGACCTCCGTGTTCGACTGGGGGTGTGCCGAGCACTTGGTTTTCCGTTCCCGATCTATTCCAGTCGCTTTCGACGCCGAGACTCGCTCGCGCTACGTCGTACGCGCATCATCGGGCTGTTGTTGCGTTCTCGAAGCATCGACAATCCGGCTTCGGCACGTCCATCACGCTTCTCCCGACACCAGACCACCCGCGCCAGTCCGTCGATCGACACGGTGCCGTCGATGTCGCGCAGCCTGACGTGTAGGAGTTCTCCAGGCCAGACGCGCTCACTCAGGTCGAGTCCAAGTCCGGTCTGCGACCGATCCTGCGTATATCCAACATGCCGTCCCTCGTTCGCCAGACGGCGGGGGTAGCGGCTGTATTCGACGACATGAACCGTGCGTTTACGTTCTTCGGAACGCGTCGTTCGATAGCTGGCTTCGCGATCGTTACCATCTCGTGTTCGAGCAGCGTAGGCTTCGCTCGTGGCAGTCATGCAGCACCTCGTTTGTTCGAGTCGAAAAGATCCCGTTCCGTGACATCGATGGAACCGAGAGATCCGGCGGCACCCACGGCTTCGAGCGCGCCGCTTTCGGCCAATGAACAGAAGAGATCGACGACACTCGGATCGAATTGAGCGCCGGCTTCTCGACGCAGCTCGTCGAGTGCTTCTTCGTGGGATTTGGCGGCCCGATAGGGTCGTTCGCAAGTCATGGCATCGAAGGCATCGACGACGGCGATGATCCGAGCCGCCAGAGGAATATCGTCGCCAGCGAGACCATCGGGGTAGCCCTTGCCGTCGTAGCGCTCATGATGATGAAGCACCGTGGTCGCGACCGGAATCGCCAGGCCCAGCGGCAGAAGGAGTTGCTCGCCGATGGCGGGATGGTCGTGGATGGATTCGAGGCGCTCGGGCTCCGGCATGACCCTTCCGGCGAGCAGATCACTGGCTGCTCCTACCTTGCCGATATCGTGCAGAAAAGCGGCCATTCGGACATGATCTCGCTCTTCGCGCGATAGGCAGAGTCGAGTGGAGACGAGTTCGGCATAGAAGGCGACACGCCTGGCATGGCCGCGCATGTAGATGTCGCGACTCTCGATGGTTTCGGCGAGCACTTCGAGAAATTCGATTGTCCGGGGTCCGCCGACCCGAGCGCTGCCGGCGCCGGGACCCAGGATCGGTTCCGTAAGCACTGCGCGCAGCCTCTCCTGAATGGCCGCGCTGCTGTCGAGTTCATCGAGTATGGACTCGGTATCGCGATTGCGACCCAATACGCGGCTGATGCCTTCGAGGAAGTCCACCATCCGTGCGCGACTTTCGCGACGGGCGAGTGCTCGCTCGACGGACGCGGTGACCTGTACGACATCGAAGGGCTTGGTCAGATAGTCGAAGACCCCATGACGGATTCCTTCGACCGCGGTCTCGACGGACCCGCAGCCCGTGATCACGATGATCTCGGCTTGTGGGAACTCGGCGCGGATCGTGCGCATGAGTTCGTCGCCCTTCATGCCGGGCATGTTGAGATCGACTGTGACCAGATCGATCGAGTCCGTTCGCAGGATTTCGAGTGCCTCGGCGCCATCTTCGGCGATCGAGACCTTGTGGATCCCGGAGAGGATCATGCGCAGGGACTCACGCGGGCCGCGTTCGTCGTCGACGACGAGGAGATGAGACTTGCGCGCTTCGGTCGCTGCTCGCGTGCCGCGCTTGCCAGACTCGATGGCTTCTAGATTGGCTGACATGCCCCCGGATAAAGCAAGGCCTATGCCAGAGTTCAGAAATACGCAGAAGAACGTATAACTAATTGATTTTAAACATGTTTTATATTCCAACAGGGTCGAGATTGGAGGTCGACGCGCCGACGGCTCTACTCGACGAGAGCGCCCTCTCGAGCTGACGAAGCCGCATAGATATTTGTTTTCAAAGAAGAATCTGGAAT
>CAWLAJ010000104.1:0-13006 GCA_963854795.1 Deltaproteobacteria bacterium UBA4427
CGATCACCAGGGTCGGGAAACCAATCACCCCAAAGCGCATGGCCAGATCCTGGTTCGCAATTGCGATCGGATATTCGAATCCGCGCTCTTCGATCCACTTCGCAACCTCGGCGACGGGATTCGTGTCCACAGAGAGGCCGACGATCATCAGGTCGTCGCCTTGCGGACGATTTCGCAGCGAATCGTGATCGCGCCACAAAGCGTCGAGAACCGGCATCTGGACTTCACACGGTGTGCACCAGGTTGCCCAGAAATCGAGGATCACGATCTTCCCGCGCAGCGCCTGCAATTGAACAGAGTGCCCGTCGATCAGCGGAAGATCAAAGTCGGGGGCCGGCGGATTCGGGCCCCCGGTGCCTCCGCGATCCGCTTCAGGACACCCGGTCGACAATGCCACGACCAGACAAGCACCGAGCAACACGGCGATCCGGAACCAGCCGCGCGCCAGCCTCACTGCAGCATTTCTTCGGCGGCCACGACGAAGTCACTGAGAAAGGTGAAGCGGGCGTTGAACCAGCCGAGCTGATTCGTCGCGAGCAGCAGGCCCACCCCGATCAGCATCACGCCGGAACCGATCTCGAGCTTGCGAAAATGGTTCTTGATCCGGGCGAAGGCCGTGAAGAAATGATCGATGCTCCAGCCCGCGATCAAGAACGGGACGGCCAATCCCGCCGAGTAGACGGCGAGCAATGTGATGCCCTCGAAGACGGTCTCCCGCGTTCCCGCAAGTGTGAGAACCGCACCGAGAATCGGGCCGATACACGGCGACCAACCAAAACCGAACCCCGCCCCCACCGTAAAGGAACCGAAAAATCCGGGAGCCCCCATGTCGAGCTGCAGTCGCGTATCGCGTAGCAGCCAACCGATCTTGAAGACGCCCATCATGTGCAATCCGAAGACGATGATCACGACGCCGGCAAGCTGGGCGATCCCGATTTCGAGGCCAAAGAGATCGAGCCTCCAGACGCGGAGAATTCGTCCGAGCGCGAAGGCGCTCGCACCGAGCACGATGAAGACCGTAGAAAATCCAGAGACGAAGCCGAAGCAAGCTTCCATCACGCGCGCACGCTGTTCGCGATTGTCGGAGCCCTCGCCGAGTTCAGCGACGCTCACGCCCGAGATCAGCGAGAGATAGGCGGGCATCAACGGCAGCACGCAGGGCGAAAAGACCGAAATCAATCCCGACGCGAAGGCAAGTGGTAGTTGGGCTAGAAATTCAGACATTGGTAGGCGGCGGATAGTGACCGTTCACCGGTTCGAACGCCAGCGCCCCACGGGCGGAACACGACCATCGCCGTGCTCCACCCGATGCAGGTCGCTACCAGCCCATCTCGTCATAACCCGATTCATCGATCTCGGTCGGTGAGACGTCAGCGGCGGCAACCGATTCCGTCTTCGGCCGATAGGGTTCGACGTCGCGTCCGATGAATTCGAGAGGCTCTTCCCCGAGTAGAATTTCGGGCGTGATGACATAGGTCCCACGCAATGAACGAGTGAAGACCTTTTCTGCCACCTCGGTATCACCCGCGGTGAACACCCAGGAGAAGGCACCGACCACGAGTCCGCCGGTCGCATAGAGCAACTTGACCGGTCCGTAGACGAGCGAGGCGATCGCTGCCGCAGCACCGATTCCGCTCTCTCGACTGACCTCAGCGACCTTGTCCCTACCCAGAGCCATCGATGGTGCGCAGAGCAGAGTGACCGCAAGTACTCCGATCAGCAGCACGCGCCCACCCTTCGACGCCTTGTTCTGCCGTGCACGCAAATCTCGACTCTCGTCTCGAGTTCGGGTCTCCAGACGCGCATCACCATTGTTCGAGCAGTTGCCCGATTCGTCCCACAATTCTGTCATATGTCGTCCAACCTCATAAGGCGGACCGCGCACGCCCATTCGGCCGCTCGCGAAACCCGCGCTCTCACATTCCCCAACACAGAGTGTCCCGAATCTTTCAGTGTCGGCAAGAGTGGAACGGTTCCGCGGTCAAAATGACCGCTCGGTATCGAGCAGAATCGTGACGGGACCGGAATTCGTCAGCGATACGTTCATCGACGCGCCGAAGCGACCGGTGACCACGGGCACACCGAGTTCTTCGGCCTCCGCAGTCAGCACTTCGAAGAGCGCCTTCGCCTCGCCGGGTTCGGCCGCCTCACCAAAGGAGGGTCGTCTCCCCTTTCGAGCATCACCCCAGAGCGTGAACTGCGAGACCAGGCCGAGCGTGCCACCCACGTCGGTCAGCGATCTGTTCATCTTGCCGGCGTCGTCTTCGAAAATTCGCAACCCAACGAGCTTGCGGGCGAGTTCGAGCGCGTCGTCACGACCGTCGCGCCGGCCCACGCCGACGAGCACGAGCAACCCGTGCTCCATGACGGCGATGCGCTCCCCCGCCACCTCGACCTGGGCCTGCGAGACGCGCTGAACAACGGCTCGCAATTCTAGATTTCCAGTTGGTTCTTGAAACGACCCGCGTAGACGGCGCGGCCTTCGGTACGCATCAGGACGAGCTGACAGATTCGAACGCCCGCCACGATCTCGAGCGCACGACTCGAGACGTTACTCATCTCGAGCACCTGGCGATTTGAAACGCCGGGTTGTACGTAGGCGGAGGTGACGTGAATCATCAGTCCCAGTCGAGCGAAACGGCTGCGCCCCTCGAGAAAACCGCAGAGATCGTCAGGCAGACTGACGTGTTCCGCGGTGATCCCGTGAATCGTCACACCGGGTTCGAGTCGATAGGGAGCGTCGAGCGTTCGGACCGAAGTATGGTCGCGATAGTCCGTTTCGTCCTCGACGCGAATCGCATCATCCGAACTCTTGATCTCACGGATCTGGTGACCCAGCGTGAGATCGATCGAGGCCACACCGATCTGACTTCGATCGAGAGGATCGATCCGAATTCGCCCGCTATCGAGTTCGCGGAGGATCACATCTCGAGTCAGCACACTCATGCGGCGCGCATGATAACCTAGATCACATGACGCATACGTTTTTCGATGTCGAGCGACCCGTCGTGATCGGTCATCGGGGTGCCGCCGGTGTCCGCCCGGAGAATACGCTGCTCTCTTTTGAAACTGCGCTCACCGTGGGCGCACAGATTCTCGAGAGCGATATCCATCTTTCGCGCGACGGCGTTCCGATTCTGCTTCACGATCCCTCTCTCGACCGAACGACCAGTGGATCCGGTCCCGCATCACAATCGAGTTGGGCAGAGCTTCGGCAGCTCGACGCCGGCGGACGTTTCGAGAACGAGCGCGGCGAGGTTCCCTTCCTCGGCCAGGGTGTGAGCGTTCCTTCATTGGAGGAAACCTTCGAGCGGTTTCCGGAAGCCCGCTTCAACCTCGAGATCAAATGTCCCGGCGAGAAGGGTGTCCAGGCCACACTCGACCTCGTCGACCGATTCGATCGATCGGATCGCACATTGCTCGCGGCCGGCGACGACGACATCATGCGTGACCTTCGCAGCGTCGTGGCATCGCACCCATGCACCCCCGCGCTCGGCGCTTCTCTTGCCGAAATCATCGCAGCCGTCGCCAGTGCTCTCGAAGGCTCGCCCATGCCAGAGGGCGTGATGGCGCTTCAGGTTCCGCCCACGTTCGCCGGCAGACCTTTCGTGACTCGCGACTTCGTCGATCATGCCCATGCACACCAGATCGAAGTTCATGTCTGGACCGTCAACGATCTCGATGAAATGGGCGCGCTACTCGATCTCGGTGTCGATGGCATCATCACAGACTATCC
Organism: Deltaproteobacteria bacterium UBA4427; assembly: GCA_963854795.1. Classification (GTDB taxonomy): domain Bacteria; phylum Myxococcota_A; class UBA9160; order UBA9160; family UBA4427; genus UBA4427. Next base: position 3,737 of record CAWLAJ010000104.1, read on the forward strand.
GGGGCGAATGCACGACTGGCTGAAGCATGCCGGACGACGCTAGGTCGGCCCTCGGCGGCCCCACCGCATTCTTTCAGACCCATGAGAAACGACTGGCAGCGACCTCGGGGATCGGCCCGGTCCTCGACCTCGCCTGCGGTCACGGACGCCATTCGATAGCAGCGGCCGACCTCGGGCTCGATGTTCTGGCCATCGACCGCAATGGCGAAGCGCTCGATTCACTCGGCCACATCCAGCCTCGCAATCATGGCAAGATCAGAACGCTGCGAGTCGACCTCGAGTCTACGTCGCCTCCGTCGCTCGAACCTTTGAGCTTCGGTGCGGTGCTCGTCTTCCGCTATCTCCATCGTCCGCTCGTCGGCTGGATCGAGGGGCTGATCGGCGCGGGCGGAATCCTTCTCTACGAAACCTTCACGCGCGACCAGACCGAGTTGGGCTGGGGTCCCTCGCGAGAGGACTTTCTCCTCAAGCCGGCCGAGCTGCCGACGCTCTTTCCCAATCTCGAGATCGAGGTCTATGAAGAGGGTCCTTCGCAGGACGAACGTGCTCCCAGAACAGCTCGACTGCTTGCCTCACGCCGAGGCTAGTCCGCGTCGAGTTGAGCGAGCGCCCACTCGGCATGCTCACGCAGAAGCAGATCGTCGCCGCCTGCGTGTCGCTCGATCGAAGCCCGCAAGATCGGGTTCCGGGAATTGCCCGCGGCCAGCAGGGCATTTCGAATCAGCCCGCGATGGCCGGAACGTTTCAGGGCGCTCCGCCGCGTCGCATCCGCCCAGCCTGCTTCGTCGAGCCCGAGAATCCACTCGAGCGAGGGAGCCAGCCACTGCTCGTGCTTGGCCAGTCGCGAGCGCAAGCCGAGGGGATCCGACAAGGGTTCCCTCGGACGACTGTGATTCCAGGGACAGACCGTCTGGCAGAGATCGCATCCGAAGACGTGATTCCCATGTGCTTCGCGCAGGTCGATGGGAATCGAACCGCGGGTTTCGATCGTCGTGTACGAGATACAGCGCGTGGCATCAAGGACGTAGGGCTCGACAAACGCATCTGTGGGGCAGACGTCGAGACACGCTCGACAGGTTCCACAATGGTCCGTCACGATTTGATCCGGAGCCAGTTCGAGATCAACGAGGATCACACCCAGCAGGAGATGCGAGCCGAGTTCGGGATGGATCAAGCAGCTGTTCTTGGCGATCCATCCCAGCCCGGCGGCTTCGGCCGCAGCGCGCTCTGAAACGGGGCCGGTGTCGACATAACTCCGCGAAGAAACCGGTTCGCCACTGAGCGAGCAGAGCGACGCCTCGAGTGCGCGAACCCGGTCCAGAAGGACTTCATGATAGTCGTCGCCACCCGCATAGCGTGCGATCCGAGCCCGTGGAACATCGTCCGCATGTTCGACACTCTCGTCTTCGGCCGGACAAGCCAGACCGACGACGATGAGCGATCGCACCCCGGGTAACACGCGTCGTGGGTCGACCCGTTCCTCGAGTCGGCGACCGAGATAGTCCATGTCCCCCGCGAAGCCGCGGGCGATCCACTCGCGCAGGAATTTCGTTCGCTCCGTGGGCAGGGCCGCCGCGAATCCCACCACATCGAGGCCAAGAGCCAGACCGACTCGCCTGATCCGCTCCTCGAGACGCGCGGACTCTTCCATCGTCAGCCCGCCACGGCGAGATCGGCAGGGTCGGCGAGTCGACGCAGGAGCGCACCCACACCCAGCAGGCATAGACATCCGATGACATAAGTCGCCACGCCCGCCCATTCATGCAGCGGTCCCTGGGTCGCGAATTCGACGCTCACGTGAATCGAGGCAAGTACCGTCAACACAACGCGCAACAGGTTCCCGGCCAGGGCAATCGGGATGACCGCCGCCACAACCACCAAGCGTCGCCAGAGCAGCGACTCGGTGAAGTAGGCGATGAAGACTCCGATCGGCAGCAGCGTGATCAGCGACGTGATCCCGCTGCAGGCTTCGGCGACGAATAGAGAGCGACCGCTCGGGAGTGTCAGAACATTGCCCTCGCGAAAAATCGACACACCCCCCATCTGCAGGAGGTCCACGCCGAGGCTGCTCACCAAGAGTTGAAGCTGAACGATCACCGGCGTGACCCAACCGATGGGCAGCGGCACCATGAAAAACAGGTAGCCGACCGAAAAGCGAAGCGTCCTCACCGTCTCGATGCCTCGAAGTGCGAGAAGAACCGCGACCACCTCCAGCACGGCAATCAATCCGAGCAGGGTCCGGTTTCCAAGAGCCAGAGCGCCGAAGTAGAGCAGCGCCACCAGTCCCACCAGCAGGAGGCCCCCACGCAGGGGTTTCGGCTCGAGCGTCGCAAGTGTTCGGCGATGGGCGGTGGCCGCCCAGAGTGCGACCACGGGAACGAGAAATCCATGCGAAGCGTATTCCACGTTTCGCCAGACTTCGGCGAGCTGAAGCAACCCCGGCGCCCAGACCACACTCAAGATCGCGATCAACGCGATCTCGAATCTGCTGATTCCGTTGCTCGGGCGATTCCCTGAATTCGGCTCGGTAGTGCTCGTCAACTCACTCTCCATCCGATCCCCAACGCACGCCCCGACTCTCCCCGGCCCCCGAGACTCGAGGAGCGTGTCCAGTTTCAGCGGAGGATTCAAGTCCCATCGGAGCCAAGCCGAAAGGAGTGCATCGAGGCCTTGCAAGAATATGACTCAAAGCGATTCCCAGTCCACGCGCGAATCGGGTTCCCCGGATCCCATGAACCAGACGAGTGCCCCCATCGACCCGCTGGAGGTTCGCTGTAATCCGCGTGTGGGAACAGACCTGCCGGTCGAGCTCTACACCGGCGATTTCAGCGGCGCCCTGCTCGGAAGATCGCGCGATCTCAGTATCGGCGGAGCGTGCATCGCCACACAGTCTCCTTTTTCCTTCAAATCGCTACAGAGAATCGTTCTGAGTTTGCCGACCCGGAACCTGACCCTGGACGCCGTCGGTTGCTGGCAACGAGAAGACCCTGAAGAAGACATCATCCTGACGGGGATCGCCTTCGACAACCCGCACACCGAGGCCATCGAACTCGTCTGGGATCAGGTCCTCGATGCCGGCAAGAAGCTGGCCCGCTTCCTCTACAAGCGCACGGCGATTCATGAACTCGGACTCGAAGAAGCCATGGGTCTGGCTCAGGTCTCCCGCTACCGGACGTTTCAAACCGGCCACACGATCTACCGCCAGGGAACCCAGGGCGGATCAAACGATTCGATCTTCTTGATCACCGAAGGCAGCGTGACCCTTCAGCTGCGTATTCGAGACGCCTTCGAACAGACCCTGACACAGCTGGAAGTGGGTGATCTCTTCGGCGGTCTGCCCCTGATGGCCGACATCCCACACTGCGAATCTGCCGTGGCCAACTCGAATGTTCGGCTACTCGAAGTCGACCGCGCAGCCTTTCGCCACCTGCGCAGCATGAAGCCCTGGTTGGGGCATCGACTGGGCATCGCGCTGCTCCGTGTGCACGCGATGCGCATGTCCGAAGTCTTCGGTCTCGCGAGCAAGATCCTCTAGCTCGGCCTATTCTCGGTGATTCGCGAATGCGGCCCTCGCGCCGCGATCCGTCGGAGTCGCTCCATCGATGCAGAACCAGCTCGTCTTCCTGATCGGTTCGCCGCGCTCGGGCTCGACACTTCTGAGCCGTGTGCTCGGCGCCCATTCCGAGATCTTTGCTCCCGAGGAACCGCATCTGATCACCCCTCTCGCCCACCTGGGATATTTCGAGAGCGTCGATGCCGCGCCCTATGACCCGATCATTACGCGTCAAGCGGCGCGCACGTTCGTGGCCGCCCTGCCCGATGGTGAGGATCAATACCTCGACGCGCTTCGCGCCTATACGGATGCCGTGTATCGCGGTCTATTCGAAGCCGAAAGCAGCTCGGCAACCCTGGTTCTCGACAAGACGCCAGCCTATGCGCTGAACCTCGACTTTCTCTCTCGGCTCTACCCGCAAGCCCGATACATCGTGCTCACTCGTCATCCGATCGCGGTCTGGTCCTCGCTGGTCGATTCCTTCTTCGACGGCGACGACCGGGTCGCTCACGCTCACAACCCGCTACTCGAGCGCTACGTCCCGGCGATCGCTCGGTTCATTCGTGAGGCCAAGGTCCCGATCCATCACATCCGATACGAGAATCTGGTTCAGGAACCCGAGGAAAACGCTCGAAATCTATGCGTTTTTCTCGGAATCGATTACGAATCTGGCATGGTTGACTACGGCTCCCAACCGGGTGCCCGAGGCGCATCGACGCGGGGTCTGGGCGATCCCACGACGGTGGCCAAGGAGACTCGACCGACCACGCGAAGCCTGTCGAAGTGGGCGGCCGCCGCGACGGGACGACCGGAAAGAGTCGGCCTCTATCGCAAGATTCTCGCGCGGCTCGCTGACGAGGACCTCGAAACCTGGGGCTACACGCGAACGCAGATCATGGATGCCGTTGATGGGATCGACCTCGGAGGTAAACCAGCGGCCCGCCCGCGACTCACGCGCTACGCGCTCGAACGCAAGCTCCTGGTCGGCGTGAGGCGCCTGATCAGCCCTGACAATGCGCTCGGCGGAGTGATTCGCCGCGTCCGAGAGATCTGCGACGTCCTGCTGCGCTGACTACGACAGATCCGACGGAGCCAGCCGGAGGCTGCTACAGTCGCCCCCCATGGAAAAGACCACGACCACGAACGATGAGTCCCCACTCGTCTCGACCAACATGACGGCGCGGGCATTCGAGCACCCTTCGATCCAGGAGATTTCGCTGTGCTGCGAGATCTCGGCGTACGCGCCGATCGACGAAGACCGGCCGCTCTTCTAGTTCACTCGTTCTGGACTCTCGTTCCGTCGTTCTAGACTCTCGTCCCGTCGTTCTAGACAGCTCGTTCCGTCGTTCTAGACAGCTCGTCAGAACTAATCGGCAGCGATTCGATCGACGATTCCGCGTATGCGTGGATGGTTCATCAGCGCGAAGGTATTGCCGTTCTGGACGAGGGCGACGATCTCCGGATCGTTGGCCAGGTTCTTGAGTTCAGCGGCGTTCTGAAGACGCTGAATCTTGGGACCCACCTCTTCGAGCAGCCCGGCCATCCTGCCCCGAAAGAGATCGACGTCCTCGCGCGCGGCGTCCTCGACCAGTCCCAGATCCGCAAACCGCCCGCGCATCTCTGGATCGTTCACGATCGAGCGAATCGACGTTCGGTTCATCGCATAATCGACCGAGTTGTTGCTGATCAGCGTCCAGAACAGGCGATCCTCGAAGAGACCGGTCAGGCGCTCGTCTTCGAGAATGGCCTGAACACTGCCGAGTGCTTGGCCCGGACGCGCGGTCAAGCGAGCCGCAACCTCACCGGCGGGTCCGGCACCGGCCAGGGCGCTCGAGACTGCGGACTCGACGAGGCCTCCGGCCGCATCCGCGATCCGCGAATTTTCGGCGTCCGGCATCGCAGCCAACCCCGACAGCCCCCCGATATCGCGAGCCACATCGAGCCAACTGGCGAGCACCGCCAGCAGGACGACGATCCATCCGCCGCGCGCCAGGCCGAAAAAGCCGCCGAGCCCTCGATCGAAGGGACCTCGACCGCCCAGTTCGGTTCGACCGCGATCCCAGGCCACCGCCACATCGCCGATTGAACTCACCACGAGCCAGGCGACCACGAAGCCGATCGTGCCAGCAATCGCGGGAGCCGCGAGCGACGAGACGACCAGAGAATCCGCCACCCAGGGTCCACCGCGACTGGCAGCAAGAATTCCACCCGCATAGCCACAGACCAGAGCAAAGAGCCCCGAACCGCTGACGACGGCGCCGCGCCAGGCACCCAGCGCGAACATGCCCAGCAGGACGAGAGTGAAGATCAGGTCGAGAACCATATCCCCCTCATCGACCCACCGGCGAATCCCCAATGCGGCATCTCATGCGAACGCGTGCTTCGAGCCAATTCATCGATCTGCGACGACATCGGCATCGCTCACGCCTGCTGTGATCCTGGAAGACTCGGCGCCATCAGGCCGCGCAGCGCCTGCTCCACCTCGAAGACATGAGCGTCGACCGCCCCCATTTCCCTCAGGCGATCCGCGAGTTCGAAGACGTATTCGGGATTGGTCCCGCTCGGACCCGTCGCGATCTGGATCTGCTTCGCGATGGAATGGATCGACGAGGCCCCGAGGTAGTTCTCGTTCTCCGGCCCAGCGATATAGACGAGGCCTTGGACGCGCTGCGGCGGCTCGTCGATCCCGGCTTCCGCTTCGGCACCGAAGCGACTCCGGTCGCGCAGCTCGATCTCGATCCCGACTCGCTCATAGCCTCCGCGCTCACGATGATCGAGCCCTGCCAGGACCTGGTCGGGATCTTCGAACGGAATTTTGTAGGCAGTGCCCCAACAAGGCGCAGCGCGGTCCGGCCCTTCCTCGACCAGACTCTCGTGTCTTTCGGGCAGTAGCGTCACGACGCGACCCGGCCGACCCGGCAACCCGCGATGGTCCGTCGACCCCTGCCAGAATCGACGCACATAGCCTTCGATCGAAGCCGAATACGCCCGCAGATACGGGAACGCGGGACGCCAGACGAGCGAGCCATAGCCAAAGATCCAGCGAGTCCCGTCGGACACGATTCGCATCCACCTCCACATCAATCCGCGACGTCATTCAGCCTTCGTCGTCTTCGTATTCGATCTTTAGAATCGTGTAGACGGCGTCGCCCTTGGGCCGCCTCACGGTGACCTCGTCTCCGAGCCGCTTGCCCATCAAGGCACGACCCACCGGTGAATCGACACTGATTCGTTTCGCCTCGGCGTCGAATTCATCGGGGCCCACCAACCGATATCGTTGCGCTTCGCCGTCTTCGTTCTCGACGCTCACCCAGGCACCAAAATAGACGCGACCGCTGTCCTGGCGTGGCCCGCCGTCGACGACGTTCAATTCTTCGATCCGCTTGGTCAGGAAGCGAATGCGTCGGTCGATTTCGCGCAGCCGTTTCTTGCCGTAGATGTAGTCGGCATTCTCGGACCGATCGCCCAATGCGGCCGCCACCGAAACCGCTTCGGTCACGCGAGGTCGCTCTTCCTTCCAGAGCCACTCCAGCTCGGACTGGAGCTTCTGGAATCCCGCCCGCGTGATGTAGATGCTTTGCTCGGCCATTTCGATTCGAAGATTTGCATGGTGGGGCGCGGCATTCAAGGCAGAAATGCCCAATCAAGGTCCCGGCTCAATCGAGTCACGCTATGCTTGGACCATGACAGACAATTCGGGCTCCGCTGGTGATTCACGAAGTGGCGCAGAGAATGATTCGGGCAATGGAACGCCCGCATCCAACGACGGGAATTCCTCGAACGCGCGTCCGGAGCGACGTGGACCGCCACCCAACCCGCTCTACCACCCGCTCTTTCTCCCGGTTCTGTTGATCGCCTTTACCTTGTGGTTCGGCTGGGACGGTTTTCTGACGACGGATCCCAAAATGCTCGAGCATCAGAATTTCAACCGCATCATGTTCTACATCATGCTTCCGCTGTCGCTCTTTTTGGTCCCACGCGGGATCAAGGACTTTCGCGAAGAACAGGCGGCCGCGGAGAAGAAGCAGGTAGAAGGCAACTCCGGCTGAAGCTCGAGTCTCCTGCGTCGGCGCCGCATGTAGGTCGACGACCCTTCCTGGTCCCGGACAATATTCGCGCAGGGACGCGCGCCTTCCAACCGATAAGAGATCTCGAACAGCCGGAGAGATCTTTGGGCGCCCCCCCGCACCCCATACGCAGCATCGCCGCTTCTCGGACGATCCTACTCGACCATTCCGAGGCCGGAGACGACGTCACGCTCGACTGCACATCGACCGCCGGAGCGGGCGGTGTAGATGACGGGGCGGTCCAGGCGCCGCAGCCGGGTGACGAATTGCAAGGCCGCTATCGCTATCGCGTTCTGAGACGCCTAGGTCGCGGTGGCTTCGGCTCGGTCTTTCTCGCGCGATGTCTCGATGGACCGGACCCGCAAGACGCGATCGGCGATCAAGAAAGTCCGCCGCAGCTCGTTGCGTTGAAGGTGATGGCGAGGCCCGATGATCCACAGGCTCGCAACTCGCTCAAACGAGAGCTCGCGGCCCTACTGGCCGTTCGCCACGACAGAATCCCCAAGCTCTACGATTGGAACATCGACAGCGAAACCGCATTCGCCGCGATTCAATACTACCCGGCCGGCAGCCTCGCGGACGCCTGGCCCTTTTTCGGACGGCTCTCGGCCGAGCAGACCTGGCGACTACTCTCCGACCTCACCCAGGCGCTAGGCGCCGCGCATCGTGCTTCGGTGCTTCATCTCGACGTCAAACCCTCGAACGTCTTGCTCGACGGCAATGGCGGCTATGTCCTGACCGATTTTGGCGTCTCTCATTCTTCGCGCATGTCGCGAGGCTTGCTGAATCAGGGACAGCTTTCGATTGGGCTCGGGACCCATGGCTACCGTGCACCTGAACAAGCGACGGCCAAAGTCCAATCTTTCGATCTTCGAACCGATCTATGGGGCATCGCGGCAACCGCGTGGGCACTCTTCACGGGCATCGATCTCAATCGCCGACACGACGTTCTTCGCACGCGCGAGCAAGGCAACACCTTCGGTCTCAAGGCGCTCTCGGACATCGCGCTCGACTGTCCCCCTCCGCTCGAAGAAATCGTGATGGGCATGCTCTATATCGATCCTGCCCAGCGCCCTGGCGGTACCGGCGAGGTACTGGCGCGAATCCGTGCAATCGCCAGCGGCTTTGGCCTCGACACCGCAACGATCGCCTCCGCTCGTCGCGACCGCTGCGATCCCGAAGAAGTCCGCGAGGTCATCGAGACCCTGGTCGATCCCCTCTGGGCTTCGATCTGCCGTGGACCCGGATTCGATCGCCATATCATCCACTTCGATGATGGCGAAACGATTGCAGGCGTTTCCGATACCGCTCAGCACACGATCCTGCTCCTGCGTGGCGAGGTCGCCGTCGTGATCGACGACCAGGAGGTTGCCACCGAGTCTCGCGAAGGGACCTTCCTCGGTGCGATCTCCACACTGACGGGCGCCCGACGACATGCGAATCTGCGGGCGAAGGGATCCACCTGGTGTTGCCTCTTCAACGAAGCCGAACTCGAGCAGATCGTGACCTGCAATCCTGCGATTGCGGTCCGAATGGTTCGCAGCATGGCGGATCGCATCGCCAACGGCCCGCCCCGCCACCGTCCTTGAGCACAGTCCGCACTCCACCTAACACACCGTTCGACTAAGGCATACGCCCCAGTCGCCGACT
>CAWLAJ010000105.1:0-12914 GCA_963854795.1 Deltaproteobacteria bacterium UBA4427
ACGAGAAGCGACACTACACCCGGTTGGATCCGAGCCTCGACATTTTCTACAAGGCGACGCCGTCGGTCACGACAGCGATCACCGTGAATACGGATTTCGGCGAGTCCGAGGTCGACGAGAGGCAAGTCAACCTTTCTCGGTTCGGTCTTCGCTTTCCGGAGAAGCGCGATTTCTTTCTGCAAGACACGCTCATTTTCGAGTTTGCGAATTTGACAGGGAACGGTCAGCCCTTTTTCTCTCGCAGAATCGGCCTCGGAGAGGACGGCGAGCCGGAGGGAATTCTCGCCGGAGGCAAGATCACCGGCCGGATCGGGCGATTCAAGATCGGGGTGCTCGACGTCGTGCTCGATGATCATGACCGGGTCGATCAACAAAATGTGCTGGTGGCTCGCGCAGCCGCCAATTTCGGTGAGTCGACGCTCGGCGTGATCCTGACCCATGGTGACCCGTCGGCGATGAGCAATAACACCGTCATCGGTGGCGATTACAACTATCGCAATACCGATTTTCTCGGCGGTCAGAGTCTTTATGCGAGAGCCTGGATCCAGAGTAGCTTCAGTGACCCGGACTCCGGTCCCGGCGCGGACGCAGAGGCGATCGACGGCAGCGGTCTCGCCTACGGGCTTCGCATCGAATATCCGAATGACACGACGAGCTGGAGATTCTCCGCCGAGATCTTCGAAGACGAGTTCAATCCGGCGCTCGGGTTTGCGAATCGAGTCGGGATTCGGGACTACCGCGGTGAGTATCGCCGTCGTTGGCGACCCAAGTCGAGCCGGATTCAGACTGTCGACACGAAGGTCGAGGGCAGATTGGTCACGGGTTTTTCACCTGAGGTTCAGACGGGCCATTTCCAATGGACGCTGCTGGAGATTGCGAGCCCGATCCAGGATGCGATTCGCCTCGGCTATTCTCACCGGTACGAATTCGTCCAGACCCCCTTCGAGAATCTGGATGTTCCCGTTGGGCGCTTTCACTTCGATGAAGCTCTGCTGCAGGTCAAGTTCAGCAAGAATCGCTGGATTGGTGGTGAGGTCTTCGTGGGCGCTGGGAGCTTCTTCGATGGCACACGAACGCGAGCCCGAGCGGATCTTTCGTTTCGTTTCTCCAAGTTCCTACAGACCAGCCTGGTCTACTCCATCAATGACATCCGGCTTCCGGGCGGAGATGATCTCATTCATGTCTTGAGCACCCGCTTCAGCGTCCTCTTTACGCCGGACATCTCCTGGATCACCCTCGTACAATTCGACAACGTCTCGGATTCCATCGGAATCAACAGTCGACTGCGATGGATCATCGAGGACGGTCGCGAGGTCTTCCTGGTGTTGAACCAGGGTCTCGACACTTCGCACGGTATCGAGGCAGGACGAACTGCACCGCTCATCAAACTTCAGTGGACATTCCGGTTCTAGTCTGACCCCGGAGGAGGAGACGCAGATGGGTTCGAGAATTCTTGCTGGTCTCGCGATGATGCTGATCTCGACCGGGGGCGAAGCGCTTGCGCGTGATCTTGCGTCCAACGAGGAGATCGCGGAGCGAATCGCAGGGGCCATTCGCTTCGAGACGATCAGCCCGGAGAACCCCGTCGATTTCGATGGCGTGCCCTTTGATCAACTCTCGGCCTACCTAGAAGACCTCTACCCGCACGTTTTCGGACAGCTCGAGCTCGAGAGGGTCAATCAGTACACCCTGGTCTTCAAGTGGGCGGGCTCGGATCCGAAACTCGCGCCCGCGCTCTTCATGGCTCATCTCGATGTCGTACCCGTCGAAGGCGCAGCGGTCGCAGAATGGACGCACCCGCCGTTCGGGGGCGTCATTGAGGACGGCTTCATCTGGGGGCGCGGCGCACTCGATGTCAAAACCGGCGCGATCTTCTGGCTCGAAGCACTCGAGACCCTGCTCACGGAAGGCTTCGTCCCGCACAGAACGATCTATCTCTCACTCGGTCATGATGAGGAGATTGGCGGCCCCAACGGTGCGATTGCCGTCGCAGAGCTCTTTCGCGAGCGCGGAGTCAGACCGGCCTTTCTCTTCGACGAAGGCGGCTTCATTCTCGACGGCTACCCGCTGCTTCCGGATGTGACGACGGCCCTGGTCGTGACGGCCGAGAAGGCGTTCTTCACGGTTCGGCTGACCGCGAGAGGCGTGAGTGGACACTCCTCGATGCCGCCCAAACATACCGCGATCGGAAAGCTGGCCCGCGCGATCACTCGTGTCGAAGACAATCCGATGCCCAGTCGATTGATCGCGCCTGTTCGGGAAATGTTCGAGGCCGCGAGTCCGCATCTCTCGTTCGGGGAGCGCTTCGCTTTTCGAAATCTCTGGCTGACGAGTGGATTCATCAAGCGCCGGTTGCTCGGCGATCGTGTGAGTGCGCCGCTGGTTCGGACCACCTTTGCGGCAACATTGATCTCGGGCGGCGTGAAGGACAACGTGATTCCCGAGCTGGCGCAGGCGACGATCAACGTCCGAAGACTGCCCGGAGATGCGCCCGAGGATGTGCTCGCGCATCTCGAGCGGGTGATCGATGATCCGGAGATCGAGATCGAGGGCGAGAATTGGGGAGACGGGGCAACGCCCGCCTCCGTCCATGGCTTCGCCTTCGCCCTGGCGGCGGAATCGATCAAGGAAGTCCTGCCCGACGCGGTCGTGATCCCCGGATTGCTTCCGGGGGCGACGGATTCCCGCCATTTCGCGGGCCTCGTGGACGAGATCCTTCGATTCATCCCGCAGCGAGCGCAGATGGACCTCATCGGCGGCGCGCATGGCCGCGATGAACGAGTCGCCATCGAGCACCTGGCGGAATCCGTCGCAATTGCCGTGGGAATGGTCCGGCGCGCGGGGCTTGCACCGAGCGAATCCGAGTAGGCTCGTCGCTTCGATCGGGCGCGATCAGGGATCGAGATCACCGGCGATCGATTTTCGCAGCACGCGCTCGATTTCTTCGTGCGTACACGGTTTGGGATTCGTTGCGAGCGAGGGGTCGGCGGCCGCCATCGGGACCAGCTTGGGAATCATCTCTTCGTCGACGACGCCTTCGAGGGTATGGGGTAGGCCGAGCTCGGATCGCAAGTCGAGAGTCCATTCGAGGACATCCTCGAAACGCTGCTCGGGGAGTTCGAGCGCCTGGGCCATGCGTGGCATGCGGTCTTCAATGGCCTCGCGATTGTGCACCATCACATAGGGATGGAAGATCGCGTTTGCCGTCCCGTGATGAAGCCCGGTCATGCCGCCAACCGGATGCGACAAAGCATGAATCAATCCGAGTCCCTTCTGGAAGGCGGTGGCTCCCATCGATGCGGCCATCAAGAGGTGTGTACGGGCTTCTTCGTCTCGCCCATTCTTGAAAGCGTGAATCAGGTTCTGCGAGATCAGACGCATGCCTTCGAGTGCGATGCCGTCGGCCATCGGGTGGTAGGCGGGGGCGCAATAGGCTTCGAAGCAGTGGGCCAGGGCGTCCATGCCGGTTGCCGCAGTCAACCCCGGCGGAAGTCCGAGCGTGAGGTCCGGATCCGCCAGGACGAGATCCGGCTGCATTCGCGGGTGAAAGATGATTTTCTTGTTGTGCTCGCTCGGGTCGACGATGACTGCGGCCCGGCCGACTTCGGAACCGGTGCCCGCCGTCGTGGGAACCGCGACGGTCGGTAGGATCTTCGCGCCGTCGGCTTGTTTCCAATTTTCGCCGACATCCTCGTAGTCGAGAACGCTGCCGGGATTTCGGGCCAACAGGGCAATGCACTTTCCCGCGTCCATGGCGGATCCGCCGCCGATCAAAACGCAGCCATCGGCCTGATGCCGCTTCGCGAGAGCGAGGCCCGCTTCGATATGCGTGGTTGCCGGATTGGCCTCGATGTCCGAGAAGACAAGGGGAACGAGACCGGCTTCTTCGAGGGCGGGAACGATCGGTGCGAACCAGTCGAGTCCGAGAATTCCGGGATCCGTCACGATCAGCGGGCGCCCGATTTCGAGTTCCCGGCAAGCGCTGGCCAATTCGCGAATACGGCCGGCGCCGATTCGATAGGTAGACGGGTAGTTGAAGTTTCCGACGAGGACTTTCGCTGCGGCCATTTCGACGCTCACGAGGTTGTTCTCCGGTATGAAGGGGGATAGCTGAAGCGGTCAAACGTCAATCGAACGCGTCTGCCGGCGCTCTAGATGATCTCGAAATAGCGAGCGAGATCCCAGTCCGAGACCGCCTTTCGATTCTCCTGATCCTCCCAATCACGAGTGGTCGCGTAGTGATCCACGAAAGTGTTCCCGAACTCGCTCCGTGCCATGTCGGAGGCGCGAAACAGGACGCTCGCTTCGCGGAGCGTCGAGGGCAGCGGATGGACCAGTGCCTTTGGATCTTCGTAGCCATTGCCGACGACGACCTCGGGAAGTTCGAGGCCTTCCTCGATTCCGCGAAGACCGGAGGCGAGGGCCGCGGCCTGGGCGAGATAGGGATTGGCGTCGGCGGGTGCTATGCGGTACTCGCTGCGCTGTGCCTCGGCGCCGGCGGGGATCACGCGCACGGAAGTGGTTCGATTCTCGACGCCCCAATTGGCCGCCGTGGGCGCCCACATCCCCGGCACGAGTCGCCGGTAGCTGTTGATCGTCGAACAGACCATCGCCAGCAATTCCGGCATGTATCGAACCTGACCGGCGACGAATTGGCACATCGTCTTGCTCATATTGGAAGGATCGCCCTCGCCATAGAAGGCATTCTCGCCGGTTTTGGCGTCGCAGAGCGAAATATGAAGATGGCCGCTCTGACCCGGGTAGTCGTTGCTCCACTTGGCCATGAAAGTCGCCATCAATCCCGCGCGTTGTGCGAAGACCTTGGTGAAGGTCTTGAACAGCGAGGCCCGATCAGCCGCTTCGAGGCCCCGCGCATAACGGATGGCGGCCTCGATGACGCCGGGCCCGGTCTCCGTGTGCAGTCCTTCGATCGCACAGTCGAAGTCCTCCATCAGGTCCAGCAGGTCGTGATAGAACTCGGCATGAACGGAACTGCGAAGGACCGAGTAGCCAAACATTCCCGGGGTAAAATGTTGAAGGTTGCGATAGCCCTTCTCGCGAACACTGTCCGGAGTCTCGTCGAAGAGGAAGAACTCGTATTCGAAGGCCGTGTCGACTGCGAAGCCCATCGCGGTTGCTTTGTCGAGCGTGCGTGACAGGATCGTACGCGGACAGACATTCGCGTGGTTTCCCTGGAAGCTGCCGATCAAGAGAAGTGTGTCTTCTTCCATCGGAATCCGGCGCAGCGTCGAGAGATCGAGTTGGGCGATCGCGTCGCTATAACCGGTATGCCAGCCGGAGACCTCGATGCCTTTCGTCTCGCCGGCCCCGGTCCGGTCGAAGGCGTAGAGCTCGTCTTGGCTATCCCAGCCCAGCACGACGTCACAGAATCCGAATCCCTTGTCCACCGCCGAGCGCAGCTTCTCGCGATTGATGTATTTCCCGCGCATGACACCGTCGATGTCGAAGACTCCGACCTTGAAATATCGGATGCCCTCGCGGTCGATCCATTGATCGAGTTCCCGGATGCTGGTGACGCCGTCCACGCTCTTCTCGCTGCCAGGGGTCATGGGGTCTCCGGAGCGGGCCGCCGGGCCCACTCGAGTCTGTCGACCAGCACGGGCGCTGACCGGGCCCTGAGTATCGCGAGTCGAGCGGGGCGCGCCAGCGTCGCGAGTCGCTAGCATCCCCGGCGAAGCAACGCTTGCGCAATTGGGTGATCGGCGGCACGGTCGACGGGTCGGCGCGGCGCTGTGGCGGCGTAGCCAAAGGGAGAGGGATGTGAGAACGATCGTTTGTAAAGAATTTGGTCCGCCGGAGAAGCTCGTCCTCGAGGAGGTCGCCGATCCGACGCCGGGACCGGGCGAGTTGGTGATCGAGGCGCGTGCGTCGACGGTGACCTTTCCCGATTCGCTGATGATCGAGGACAAATATCAATTCAAGGCACCGCTTCCGTTCATACCGGGCGGCGAGGCGGCCGGTGTCGTCTGTGAACTCGGCGAGGGCGTTGACGGCTTCAAGATCGGCGAGCGCGTGATCGGCAGTACGATGCTGGTGGGCGGCTTCGCCGAAAAGGTACTCGTCAAAGCGAGTACGACTCGCCGGCTTCCCGAGAACATGGGCTTCGCGGAATCGACGGGTGTTCTCTATGCCTATGGGACGGGCTACTACGGCTTGAAATTCCGCGGAGCGCTTCAACCCGGGGAAACACTTCTGATATTGGGCGCTGCGGGCAACGTGGGCCTGGCCGCCGTGGAACTCGGAAAGACGATGGGGGCGACCGTCATCGCGGCCGCTTCCAGCGCAGAGAAGCTCGCCGTTTGCAGCGATCGCGGTGCCGACGCGACGATCGACTACTCGAAAGAAGATCTGAAAAAGCGCGCCAAGGAGCTGACGGATGGTCGTGGTGTGGACGTGATCTACGACTGCATCGGCGGTGACTACGCTGAGGCGGCCCTGCGCGCGATCGCCTGGAACGGACGTTTTCTGGTCATCGGATTCACCGCCGGAATTCCAAAGCTGCCACTGAATCTGACGCTGCTCAAGAGTTGTCAGGTGATCGGTGTCTTCTACGGCGCGATGGTGTCGCGGGAGCCCGAGACGAGAGCCCAGATCGAAAGGGATCTCGACGCATTGGCCGAACAGGGACGGTTGAATCCTTACGTGTCGGGACGCTATTCGCTCGAGCAGGCGCCGCAAGCGCTTCGCGCCCTGATGGATCGAAAGGTGACGGGAAAGGTAGTCGTCGAACCGAATCGCTAGCCGCTGAGTCGCGTAGTTGGGTATAGTTGGGCGGCCTAACGCAGAACAGCTTCGAGGCTCGTCCAGAGCCGTTCCGCGATGAGGGCATGACCCTCCGCCGTCGGATGAACGCCATCGGGCTGATTCAGTCGTCGTTCGGCCGCGACGTCTTCGAGGAGGAAGGGCACCAGTCCCGCTCCGAATCGTTCGGCCAGCATCGGGAAGACCGAATCAAATTCACTCGTATAGTCGGGTCCCAGATTCGGGGCGGCGCGCATGCCCGCGATCAGGAATTTCACCTGAGGATGGGCTTCACGCGTTCGTTCGAGGATCGTTTCGAGGTTCGTTCGAAGTTGGTCGACGCTCTGTCCGCGCAGCATGTCGTTGGCACCGAGTTCGAGGACGAGCACCCCGATCGGAAGTCTGAGCAGCCAATCCAATCGGCGCAAGCCGCCGGCGGAAGTGTCACCCGTCACGCCCGCATTGATCACGCGGTAGTCATAGCCGGCGGATTGAAGGCGCTTCGCCGTCAGCGCTGGAAAGGCCTGGCTCTCCGGAAGGCCGTAGCCGGCAGTCAGGCTGGTTCCCAGGAATACGATGACCGGGCGAGTGCTTCGATTCGCTTCTTCCGTTGCCGGCTGCGTCTGGGTCGGACGTGCGTGCCCGGGGTCGGAGGCGACTTCGACAGTCTCTTCACTCGAACACGTCGCCAGCGAGAGCAGTACGAACGATGCGCCGAGGACCCCCAAGCAGTAGTGTATGACCCGCGCCGCCCCATTCATATTGGCCCCATGGGCCCAGGCTCCGGCTCTGTTTCGAATCGGTTTCCCCATCGCGCATGATCCTCGCTCGCAATCTGACACAACGCTACTCCCGGGCAGCGACTGAACCCGGCACCGACTCGATGTTGACCGTGCTCGACTCGGTCGACCTCGACGTGGCCGAAGGTGAGGTCGTCGTGATCCTCGGTCCATCGGGCAGCGGCAAGACGACGCTGCTCGGATTGTTGGCGGGACTCGATCGGCCGAGCGATGGCGAACTTCGACTCGCGGGCGTGGACCTCGGAATGCTCGACGAGGATGCGCGGGCCGCGATGCGCGCCGAACGGATTGGTTTCGTCTTTCAGAGCTTTCACCTGATTCCAACGCTGACGGCGCTCGAGAACGTGCTCGTCCCGCTCGAACTCTTGTCTTCGAATCGCCGCAGGCGCGCAGCGGATGCCGAAGAAACCGCTCGCGCATTGCTCGATCGAGTCGGTCTCGGCGATCGGCTCGAACACTATCCCGCACAGCTCTCGGGAGGCGAGCAGCAGCGCGTTGGGATCGCGCGGGCCTTCGCCAATCAGCCGGACGTGTTATTCGCCGACGAACCCACCGGAAATCTCGATCGCGAGACGGGCCGGGAGATCATCAATCTGCTCTTCGAATTGAATCAGCAGCGTGGAACGACGCTGGTCATCGTCACACATGACCTCGAACTCAGCCGTAGAGCCGATCGCATCATTCATCTAGCGGGCGGGCAGATCGAACGCATCGAAACCGTCGGTCGCGGCACATGAACGCGCGATTCGTTGCTGCCATGATCCGACGTGAGCTTCGCACGGCCTTTCGACGGTTCGGGTTCTATGGAAGTTGCATAGCCATCGGAATCGCGGTCGTGGTGGGCCTTCACTCGCTTCGCGAAGCCGTCGACAGTGCTGTCGATTTGCGCTCGAGGGAATTGCTGGGTGCAGATCTGCGCCTCGAGAGTCGCGAACCGCTCAGCACGGAAGTGAAGCGCGCACTGCAGAAACTCGAGCAGGGCGGTCCGATCGAGTCGACAGAGCTCACACGTCTCGGCTCCATGGCTCTCGCCGAGCGCTCCGGACGCAGCCGACTCGTGGACCTGCTTGCCATTGACGGTCTCTATCCCCTTTACGGTGAGGTCTGGACCGAACCCGCCTTTCTCTGGGAGCGTTTTGGGGAAGTGAGTGGTCAGGTCTTCGTCGATTCGACGCTCTTGATTCAACTCGATCTCGAGGTTTCGGATCGACTGCGCATCGGTGGCGAATCCTTCGTCATCGCTGCAGCGATCAAGAAGGCCCCTGGAAGCTTCGGTCTTCAAGCGGAAATGGCGCCGCGGGTCTTTCTCTCGAAAAGCGACCTCGACCGAACGGAATTGGTTCAGAAGGGAAGTCTCGTCTCCTATCTCCGATACATGAAGCTCGCGGATGGCGTGGTCGATGCTTGGGTCGATGAGCAGGGAGCGCTGCTCGAAGAGAGTCGGGTGCGCGTGCAAACGGTTCGCGGGTACCAGGAGGACATGTCCGAAGCCTTCGGCAATCTGACGCGCTTTCTGGGTCTGATCGGATTGGCGGCGCTCATGCTCGGGAGCATCGGGGTCGCCGCTGGTATACGCGTCTTTGTACGCGAGAAGCTCGATACGGTTGCCCTGCTGCGCTCGATCGGCGCTTCGCCAAGAGATGTCGTGGCGATTTATGCGGGTCTGGCCGTCGCTCTGGGACTGACGGCCGGTCTGCTCGGAATCGTCCTCTCGCTCCCCTTGTTGTGGGTCTTGCCCGACGTGTTCGGAGATCTGCTGCCGGTCGAAGTCAGCCTTCGCGTCGGTCCAAAAGGAATCGCGACGGGATTGGGTCTCAGTGTCTGGGCAACTTTGTTATGCGCAATGGGGCCCGTCTCGGATCTCGCTTCGGTCGCGCCTCTACGCGCGCTTCGACGTGATTTCGGGTCGACGGAGAAGGATCGCCGGGTCGCCCGGGTCGGCGCGACTCTGGTGGTCGTTGTGAGTCTCGTGCTCGCCGCTGTTTGGCAAGCCGGCAATCTGCGCGTCGGTCTGGCGTTTGCCGCGGGGTTGATCGCGACGGTCGCGGCATTGGCCGCTTCCGCTCTTGCGATGGTGTACGTCCTGCGAAGGTATCCGCCACGGGTTTTCGCGTATTGGGCCCGCCAGGGAATCGCCAACCTCTTTCGCCCACGCAATCACACCCTGCCGACGACGATCGCCATTGGATTCGCACTCTTCCTGGTGGGTACGATCCACACCGTCGAGCGGAATATCCTCGC
Organism: Deltaproteobacteria bacterium UBA4427; assembly: GCA_963854795.1. Taxonomy (GTDB): domain Bacteria; phylum Myxococcota_A; class UBA9160; order UBA9160; family UBA4427; genus UBA4427. The sequence goes on from CAWLAJ010000105.1 coordinate 9,804, forward strand.
CCAGATGGAGGTCGACACGGGTTCTCGGCGACCGAATTTCATCCTCTTCGATGTTCAGCGCGATCAACTCGAAGGAATTCTCGGACTGCTCGACGAGCATGGAGCGCGGGTCGTCGATCAAGCGCCTCTGATTTCGGCCCGGATCGCCGCCGTCGATGGAATCGACCGTGCGCTCTGGCTCGAAGATCAGGACGAGACGCTCACGCGTGATTTTCGCTGGGCGCTTCAGCGTGAATATCGCTTGACCTACGCCGATGATCTACGCGACAGCGAAGAGCTCATCGCCGGGAGTTGGTGGAAGGCCGGCGAGTTGGTGGTCGGGGACGACGGCTACCCGGTGTCCATCGAGCGGGATCTGGCGAAGTCGCTTGGCGTCGGCGTCGGCGACAGGCTGCGCTGGCAGATTCAGGGCGTCGAGGTCGATACGGTCGTGGCGAATCTACGTCAGGTCGATTGGGGTCGCATGGCGACGAATTTCTTCGTCGTCTTTCCGACCGAGGCACTCGAAGAGGCGCCCCAGAGTACGGTGTTGCTCGCGCATCTTGCTGACGAACAGGCGCGCGCCGAGATGCAGCGCGATCTAGTCGGTCGTTTCCCGAACGTCTCTGCCCTCGACGCCACGCTCATTCTTCGCTCACTCGATACCATGCTCGGTCAGATCAGCATCGCGATTCGATTGCTGTCCCTCTTTACGCTCGGGACCGGCATCGCCATTCTGATTGCGGCCGCGCTGGCGGCCCGCAGCGAGAGAGCACGGGAAGCACTGCTCCTTCGTATCCTGGGTGCCTCGACGAGTGTCTTGCGACGGATCATCGCGACGGAAGCGATCGCGTTGGCTCTGCTCGCCTCCCTGGTCGGCGGACTGCTCACGATGATCGGATCCTTCTGCGTCGTCGTCTACCTGTTCGAGTTGCCCTTCGACCCACCTCTTTTGGATCTATTGGCGCTCGTCTTCGCCACGTTCTGTGTGACAGCGCTCTTTGGTGGGGTTGGCGTGACGGTGGGAGGGGGCGAGTCGCCGGAGGCCGCTCTTCGTCGCGAAACGGCTTGAATCGCGTCGGGTGCGGACCCTCCCGCAGGATTGATAGACTTCCGGGTCTCCATCGTCGAATGTCCGTCGCAAGGGTCGAACCGTGAGTGACACCACCATGGCAAGGGGACCGAAAGAGCTATTCGCCGAGGCCAGGCGCCGCCGAGTGTTTCGAACGACCGGTGTCTACCTCGTCGCAGTCTTTGGTGTTTCGCAGGGCGCCGCCGAAACGGCGCCGTTGTTTGGAGCCCCCAATTGGGCGGTTCGTGCCTTCGTCGTCGGCTCGGTCGCCTTCCTGCCCGTCGTCGTGGTGCTGGCTTGGATGTTCGATATCGGAAGGGAAGGGATTGTTCGAGACCCCAAGGACGTTTCCCATCGCGCCCCCGACAGCGCCGAAGACAGAATGGACATTTCGAATATGCCGACCATGACCGGGGGGCAGCTCGTGTCCGGGGCGGTCATCGTTCGCTGGGAAGATGCCGACGGCGAACACGCAAGGATCTTTCAGGAGGATTTCTTCCTCGGACGCGGAAGCGATTGTCGGGTTCGTTTCCATGACCCGCTCGTTTCGCGTCGGCATGCGCGCTTGTTCTTCGAGGGGGGCTCGTGGCGCCTGGAAGATCTCGGCAGTCGCAACGGCACGCTCTTGAATCACTTGCCAGCCGACAACTCAGTTCTCGTAGGCGAAAACATCGTTCGACTGAACGAAGTGGGTCCCGACCTCCGAATCGAAGTTCTCGGCCCTGACGCGAACGAGATTTCCAGAAAGTCGGGGCCAAAGGTTGCGCATGGAGTCGCTCGCGTGCGTGGTCTTGGCTGAGGATGATCGACAGATCGCCGATCTCGGGTCTCGATTCGGCTCGAGGGAAGGACTATTCCTTGTATCAGCCGACTAGTCTCTGAAAACCCGCGCGTCCGAAGAGTTGAGGAGTTCGAATTGAGTCGCATCCTGATAACGGGGACCGGACTATTCACGCCGCCAGATTCGGTGACGAACGCAGAGCTCGTCGCATCTCTTGGCCAGGCGAATGAGAAGTGGAACGCCGACCATCGGGCCGAAATCGATCGAGGCGATCTCGAAGAGCGCGACATGCCTTCGGAGAAATTCATCGAGAGAGCTTCGGGAATCGGTCACCGCTACGTCATGGACAAGCAGGGCGTGCTCGATCCGGAGCGGCTTCGCCCGCGCATCCCCGTGCGAAGCGAAGAAGAACTGTCGATTCAGGCGGAGATCTGCCTGGCCGCAGCCAAGGAGGCGTTGACACAGGCTGGCCGATCGGGCGGGGACGTCGATGCGATCATCGTCGGATGCTCGAACCTGCAGCGAGCCTATCCGGCCGTCGCGATCGAAGTTCAGGGTGCACTCGGAGCCACGGGCTTTGCCTATGATATGAACGTTGCGTGTTCCTCCGCCACCTTCGCAATTCAGAACGCAGTCGACGCGCTCCGATCGGGCAGCGCGAATTGCGTGCTGGTTCTGAATCCCGAGATTACGTCGGGCCACAACAATTTTGCGCTTCGCGAATTCCATTTCATTTTCGGAGATGCTTGTACCGCGGTCTTGCTAGAACGCGCAGAGTCCGACGACTCCGCCGCTGTTGGCGAATCATGGGAAGTTCTGGGCACACGACTGGCGACGGAATTCTCGAACAATATTCGAAACGACGCAGGTTATTTGAATTCCAGCGAGGTAGGCGAGCGCGATCCCTTCGACCTGCTCTTTCGCCAGAACGGTCGGACGGTCTTCAAGGAAGTCTGTCCGATGGTGGCGAACCTGATTCGGCAACATCTCGAGGACTCGAAGCTCGAGGTCAGCGATGTGAAGCGATTCTGGCTTCATCAGGCGAACCTTGGGATGAACAAACTCATCACGAAAATACTGCTCGAGCGTGATGCCCTCCCGAATGAAGCCCCGGTGATCCTGGATGAATACGCCAACACGAGTTCCGCGGGGTCGGTCATCGCGTTCCACCTGCATCGCGATGGACTCGCAGTGGGAGATCTGGCCGTACTGTGTTCGTTTGGTGCAGGCTACTCGGTCGGCAGCGTCATCCTGCGCAAGCGTTCGGACTGAAGCGCTC
>CAWLAJ010000106.1:0-12879 GCA_963854795.1 Deltaproteobacteria bacterium UBA4427
CCATGGCCGTCACCCGCAGCGAAATGGAAGGCGAGGCCCCTTCGACCGATTCCGCATCTGCTTCCGCCGTCTCTTCCACTTCGTGCCTTCCTCTTTGCAGACGCGCGCTACGAGGTCGCGATCGTATGACGTCCCGGCTCGGTAGGCCAGTCCGAACCGATTCGCGTTCGCGGCCTGCTAGGCTTGAATGCATGAAAGCAGGGCTCTCGCCATGTCGCGCGTGACTCTTCTCCGCGGCGTCCGCGCTCTTCGCCGCGCGCCCCGAACCCTCTGTCTTCTTGGGCTACTCGGAATCTTGGTCTTGGGCTGCCGGGATCGGCTGGATCGCAAGCCCTTCGATGCTTCGACACACTGTCGCGACCGACCGGTGCAGATGGCGATTGCTTCCAGCTTGCGCGAACTCGCGATATCCCTTCGACATCAGCTGCGAACGCTTCCCGAGCCGATCGAAATTACACCGATCTATGGTGCATCGAGCGCGCATGCACGGCAACTGCTTCTGGGCGCTCCCATGGATCTCATTGTCTCGGCCGACGCTGAGATCATCGACGACCTCGTTCGCCGCGGCTTGATCGTCGACGGATCGCAACTCGAATTCGCCGGGGGCCAACTCGCACTCGTCGCCCACCCTCGCTGGCCGATTCTGGGTTCTGCCCAATCCGCCCTCAAGGCGGCGACTCTCGAGAGAATTGCGATTCCCTCGGCGTCGGTTCCACTCGGACGTTATGCAAGGGCATGGCTCGCTTCACGAGGTCTACTCGAAAGTCTCCGCGGTCGGATCGTCGTGACGGAGCATGCTCGAGCCACGCTTTCGGCCGTCGACTCGGGACTCGTCGATCTAGCGCTGGTCTATCGAAGCGAACTTCGCCTCGTGCGTCGGGCGACGACGGTCGAGCTGATCGATCCGGCCGAGCACCCGCCAATCCGCTACATCGCAGCTCGCACCTCCCGCGCACCGGCTTGTCCATCGATCGATTCGGCGCTGGCCGCCTGGGGCGACACTGCTCTGCAACAAGAAATGGCCAACGCGGGTTTTCTCGTTGCCCGTCGCAATCGGAATCGATCATGATCGAATCGACGCTTCCAATTCTTGGGCTCACGCTCTGGGTGGGGCTTCTGTCGACTCTTTTCTGCCTTCCCTTTGCGATCGGGATCGGCTACGTCCTGGCGAGGCAACTCGTTCCGTTTCCGAGTCTCTTGAGGGCGCTGGTCTCTCTGCCGATGGTCATGCCACCCGTCGCGGTGGGACTCGCATTGTTGTGGCTCTTCGGTACGACGAGTCCATTCGCACCGATCTGGCAAGGCCTCGGGATCCAACTGATCTTTACGCCCAGTGCCGCGGTCGTCGCAGCAGCCGTCGTCGGATTTCCCCTGCTCGCACGAAGCGCTGAACAGAGCTTCGCCGAAGTGGACACCAGCTATGAAGAAGTTGCGCGCACGCTCGGCGCCTCGCGTATCGCGACCTTCTATCGCGTCAGCCTCCCGCTCGCGCGACGCGGATTGCTCTATGGTTCGCTGCTTTGTTTCGCGCGGGCTCTCGGCGAGTTCGGGGCAACCGCCGTCCTCGCGGGCATCATCCCCGGAAAAACCGAAACACTCTCGCTCGGAATCTGGTCTCGAATCCAGCTCGGCGACGACGCCGGGGCCGCTGGACTCGTCGGTCTCTCCTTCGCACTCGCGCTGGCGAGCATGATCGCCGCTGAACGCTGGCTTCGACCGAGGCAAAGATGAAGAGCGAGCCGGGCTCCCTGCTCGAAGTCCAGTTCGATCGCAGCGATTTCCAGATCGACTTGTGTCTCGAGTGGCAGGCTCGATCTCTCGTGCTCTTCGGCGCGAGTGGATCGGGCAAGACCACTCTACTCCGAGTTCTACTCGGCCTCGAACCGGCTGCGAAAGCCAGAACGCGTCTGGCCGGGAATTGGCTCGAAGACGCGGCGCAGGGTATCTGCCAGCCCATTCACGAGCGCCGCCTCGGATGGGTCCCTCAATCCCCAACCCTCTTTCCCGATCGAGACGTCGAAGCGAATATTCGGTTCGGTATTCGAGCCGGCGCAGACGCCTCGTGGATCGAACGTGCGATCGACGTGCTCGAGTTGGACGCTCTGCGAAAGCGCGCGGTCGACGACCTCTCGGGAGGAGAACGCCAGCGCGTCGCACTCGCGCGTGCGATTGCGATCCGACCGCGTGCGCTCCTGCTCGATGAACCGATGGCTTCTCTCGATCTCGGACTGCGCTCCCGGATTCTTCCGTACTTGTTGCGCATTCGGGACGAACTCGATCTCCCGATCGTCTACATCACCCACGATCCCGACGAAGCACTCTTGCTGGGCGACACGATCGCCGTGCTCGACAACGGTCAACTCATCGCGCAGGGTGCGCCGCGCGAGACCCTCTGGAGCCAGGCGGTGCATTCTCTATCGGTTCAAGTCGGGGTCGAGAACGTGGTCGATGTGACATGTCTCGAGAACGTCGGGACGGCATCCGGAAGCTCGCGTCGGGTTCAGACATCCGAGGGACTCGAACTCGAGACTCCGTGGCCTCTCATTCCCAACGAGCCACTCACGATCGGAATTCGGGCCGAAGACATCCTGGTTTCTCTCGATAAACCGAGTCGTATTTCGGCGCGGAACGTCTGCCCCGGACGCGTTGCGCGAATCGACACACAGTCGGACGATTGTCTCATCCATGTCGAAGTCGGTCGAGACCTCTTGATCGCTCGACTCACGGTCGGCGCTACGCAGGATCTCCAGCTGGCGACGGGATCGAACGTCTATCTGATCATCAAGAGTCAGGCGCTTCGGCGCATTCGCTGATCGAGTCCGCGAGTTCCCGGGGACTAGGAATTCCGATCCGAATCGGGGTCGCGCGAGAAAAGCGGAGCTTCGACAATGCGCACCCGAGTAATCCGGCTGCCGGAAACATCGGTGCACTCGAGGCGGTAGCCGGGTAGATCGACCCATTCGCCGTTTCGTGGCGCGCGCTCGAGGGTGTTGAAGATCAACCCACCGATCGTGTCACCCTTCTCGGCGGGCACCTGCCAGCCGGTTTCTCGATTGAAGTCGAGAACCTTGATTCGGCCGAGGGCTTCGTAGCTGCCGTCTCGGAGCTTACGAATCATCAGCAATTCTTCGGAGTCGAATTCGTCCCGTATCTCGCCAACGATCTCTTCGAGGATGTCTTCCTGGGTGACCAATCCCTGAGTGACGCCGAATTCGTCCTTCACCAGCGCGACGTGGCAGAACGCTCGCTGCATTTCAGTCAACAGGCGCAAGATCGGTTTGCGCTCTGGAACTCGCAGGACCGGCTTGAGGATGCCAAAGAGTTCCTTGCCATCCGCGCGCGCGAGCTTGATCAAGTCTTTCAGGTGGATCACGCCCAGGACGTGATCGATCGTGTCCTCATAGATCGGCACGCGCGTGTAGCGACCCTCGAGCATCTTCTCGATCAAATCCGAAACGGGTGTATCGGTTGGATAAGCCTCGATTTCGGTTCGGGGCACCATGATCTCGGAGACATCCATTTCGGCAGCGTTCGAGGTGGCCCCCATGATCGCCAGCGGGGAGCCCACGTCATCGACGTCTTGCATCGCCTCGCGGGCGAGCCGAAGAACTTCTTCCGATCCGAGCGATTGATTGCTGTCCATTCCGCCCGTGACACGATGGACGAGGGGCTCGATGACTCGATCGAAGAGTCCATGAATCGGACGCAGCATCTGATGAAAGATGTAGAGGGGAAGTCCGACTGTTCGTGAGACACCTCGCGGATGTCTCGCTGCGACCGCCTTTGGGAGGATTTCACAAAGAACCAGAACCAGGCTCGTCATGACGAAGGTCGCCACGGGAATCCCCAGCTCGACGCCGAGAAAATGAATCGCGAGGCCCGAAGCAACCGATGCGCCAAGAATGTTGACGACGTTGTTGCCGAGCAGAATCGTGACGAGAAGTCGCGAAGAGGAAGCGGTCAGATCGCGAACGGCGGCGTCCGCAGGGCCGATGGCCTCCTTGTCGTCTCCGTCGAGATCATGAGAGCGCAGCCGGAAGAGCGCGGTCTCGCTCCCGGAGAAAAAAGCCGAGGCGGCAAGGCAGGCGATGATGATCAAGACTGCACCGACGATCGACATCATTTTTCCTCCATCTCCAGTAGACGGGCCGGTCGATTACGAAGGGACACCGCGCCGAAACGACCGCACGGGACCTTGCGAGACGACGCAAAACCGGGCTTCGGTGTCGACGGAACAACTCTTGGGATCGGGGGAATGGATGGAATGCTTGAGTCCATTGGGGTCAAAGGAATTTACCGCTCAGGATCCGGAGGGGCAACGTAGCGTGGCCGCATCGGACCTTCGGGGACGGAAAAGGGCGCATTCGAGGCTCAGCCGGCCTCCCGCTGGGCATCGAGCTGAATCATGAAGGCCTAGTCGGAACCGAGACTGGCGATCACACGCTGGATCTTGGAGTGTTCGATCGAAGCCTGGGTCGATGCATGCGCGGACGAGTCGCCGCCCTCGGGCCCACCACGCGCAGGTCCGGCGTCTCTCCCACCTTTGGCGAGAGCGTCGATCAAGACGTCTTCAAGTCGGGTCTCGTCCATGGCTCGTCTGGATCGCCCGGTACGAATTCACAGGGCCTGTCGAATCCATATCGGTATCCCGCTTCGAAATTCGGATCGGGGCTTCAAGGGGGCATCGCGCTCCGGGTAAAACCGGGAATCACGAGCCTGCGTCGAAAGTGGCGCAGATCAATCCGCTGAAAACCCTTGAGCGTCGAGATCCTGGCGAAGCGTCGACTTGGGGTCTTCGAGCAGTTTTCGAAGCAGCCGTAGGGCGGGCCGATTCCAGCGAGATTCGGGAACGACGAAATCGTAGTGCTCGGCTTGAATCGGCTGGAAACGAAGTCCGGCTTCCTCCGCCACCGTCTTGATGGTCACTCCCCAATCCGCACGCCCCTGAGATACGGCCGCTGCGACCGCATAGTGAGAACGGGGTTCATAGGGATGACCGGCTGGGCGTCGTTCTCCGACTAGCCGATCGATCAAGATTCGCGTTCCTGCACCTCGGTTGCGATTGACCATGCGAAGGGAGTCATCGTCGACGATCGATCGGATATCGCGAGTCTCCTCGCGCCTCGTCACCAGACCCTGCATCCGGCGATAGCCGCGGATGAGTCTCAAGTCTTCTGTCAGAAAGCTCTCGTTGTAACGATCGGTCTCGGGATCGAGAAGATGGATGGGTGCAAGATCGCATTCGCCGCGTTTGGCCGCGGCGAGTCCGCCATGACTTCCGACGGCCAGGAGCTTGATCTGCAACCCATGGCGGGACAACTCACTTGCGATCAGGTCGAGACCCGCGCAATGACTTCCGATCACGACGAGGTCGGCAACCCTGGCCTGGCGGCCGATCAGTGTGACTTCGACCGTCGTCCCGGCTTCGACTCGTTCAGTATTGCGATCGATCCGAACGAATCCATCCGCTCGACTGAAACTCGTGACGCTGCCGCTGCCCTTGCCCATCGGGTAGGCCGAGAGCGCTGGCTCATTGCCAACATGGGCGCGATCGCCATGCTCACTGCCGGCGGTGGCGGCCCGGCTGTCACCTTCGACGAGGCCGACGAGCAAATATTCGAGACGACCACGCTGGCTCTCGGTCTTGATGGCGAGTCGGGCCCATCGCGTCTCGCGCGATTCGCTCGCGATCCCGGCCAGGTCGCGCAAGAGCGGCGCCACGAACTCATGGAATGTGAAAATGGCCGAAGTCGGGAAGCCAGGGAGAATCACGACCGGCCTCTCTCCGTCCGCGGCGAGACAAATCGGCTTGCCCGGCTTGAGGGCAACACCGTGAACGAGGATGCCCGGTTCGAGTTCTCCAACGACGATGGCGTTCAGATCGCCTTCGCCCTTCGACGTCCCGCCGGAGAGAAGAACGAGATCCGAATCGCTCAACGCCTCAGCGAGCGCGACACGCAGCGCCGAGACGTCGTCGCGAAAAACGCCGCGGAAGATCGGCTCGCCGCCGAGCTCGCGAACCGCGTCGCAGAGAATCTGGCCGTTGCTGTCGAAGACGAGGCCCGGTCGCATTTCTTCACCTGGCGCGATGATCTCGTCACCGGTCGAGAGAATCGCCACCCTCGGTCGTCGCACGACGAGAACCCGATCGCAGCCGATCGCAGCCAGAACCCCGGTCTCGCGAGAGGTGAGCCGCGTCCCCGCGAAGGCGACCGTCTCGCCGCGACCCATATCCGTCCCCGCGAAGCTGAGCGCGGCGCCCGGGACGCGCGCGGCGCGAACGAGAATGAATCTTGGATCTTCAGGATCCGTGTCCGTGATTTCGATCGGGGCAACTGCATCCGCCCCGCGTGGCAGCATGCCGCCGGTCGCGATCGTCGTCGCGGTGCCCGAAAGAACTTCGATCTTCGGGTGACAGCCCGTCGCGAGAACTTCGTCGTTCAAGAGAAGTCGAGTCGGCTCTTCTTCCGATGCACCGAAGGTATCTGCCGCCCGAACGGCAAAACCGTCCATATTCGAACGATCGAAACCGGGAACATCGACGGTCGCGCGAACATTCTCCGCCAACACGCGACCCAACGCCTGCGTAAGTGGAATCGTCTCGGCCGACAGAGGCGCCCGACCCACGACTTCGCGCCAACGCTCTTCCGCGACATCACGATCAACGACTTCGAGAAATTGGGTCTGCTTCACGAGGGTTCACTTTCCCATGCGCCCGGCCCGATCGCCGTGCCATCGGGCGCCTCATCGTCGTAGAGCAGGACTTCGACCTGTTCGCCTTCCGCCATCCCTTCCATTTCCCGAGCGACCACGACCGCGCCTGCCGCGCGCACCGTCGACGAGAGGATCGATGCACCCGAGGTTGCGAGCGGCGTCGCCCGCCCTTGCTCGATGGCCACACGGACGTAGTCGGTTCGTCCGATTTCGGAGACGATCTTGCGCGCGAGCGGGACGAAGGCGCGACGATGAGGCCAGGCCCGGTTGCGACCGCCCAGGGCACGAATCGTTGGACCCGCGAAGAACTCGTAGGCAGAGAGGCAGCTCACGGGATTGCCCGGCAGGAGAAAAACCAAGCGTGATCCGATGCGACCGATCCCGGTTGGACTCGAGGGACGCATCGAGATGCCATGAAAATCGAGCCGGCCGAGTTCCGACAACAACCGCGGCGCATGATCCTCTTGCCCCACCGACGTTCCCCCCGAGACCAGGACCACGTCCGCGGTCTCGTCGGCCATCGCCTTTCGAATTTCCTCCGGAAGGTCAGGGATGATCTCGAATGGCAGACTCTGTCCGCCGTCTCGAGTGATGAGACCGCGCAAGACGACTGAATTGCTATCGACGATCTGCGATCCGGACGGCCGCGTACCCGCCGGCAAGAGTTCGTTGCCGGTCACGACCAGCTTCACGCGAGGCCGGCGACGGCAGGAAACGGAAGCGAGGCCGACCGAGGCAATCAGTCCGACGTCCTGCGGACGGAGTCGCCGGCCGGCCCAAAGAATCGACTCTCCGCGCTTGATGTCCTCTCCGATCGCGCCGACGTTCTTTTGGGGTGCGGTGGCCTCCGAAATCGAAACAACACCGTCCGCCTCCTCACAAACCTCTGCTTTGACGACGGCGTCGGCGCCTTCGGGCACGGGTGCGCCCGTCATGATTCGAACGGCCTCGCCCTCTCCGACGACACCCGAATGAGGTGCGCCCGGAAGCGCGAGCCCAACGACCTTCAGGCGAATCAGATCGTAGGCCGACGCACCGAAACTCTCTTCACCTCGCAGCGCATAGCCATCCATCGCCGATCGTGCGAAGCCGGGTACGTCGACCTCCGATGCAACATCCTCGGCGAGCACTCGCCCCCCGCTGTCGAGAAGCGCAACGTCTTCCGCTTCGAGGGGTCGTGCGTGTTCGGCCAGGAATGCATCGACGACTTCGACATCGACACGCTTCGAGAAGCCGCGCATGCGAACGTCGTTCTTCAATCGCCTCTCCTCGGCTCGTCGGTCCTGAGACGAGCCCTCAACCCAAGCGAGTGCAGCGAGCGAAACAAGCACCGCGAGCGAAACAAGCGCCGCGAGCGAAACAAAAGTCGAAGCGGGCAGAGGATCGACCCCCTGCCCGCTTCCTTTACATTCGTTCTACCGATTGCACGACCCATTCAGACTGGCTTCGATCGCTATCGGCCGAGACCGCGTCTTCGGTTCAGCCCGACGCCTTCGATTCGAAGAGCGCATCGCGGGTCGGGAATCGGACCTTGGACTGGTTGATGACTTCGAGCGGGACATCAAATTTCATCGATTGGTCCGGTCCAATGCCCTCTTCGACCAGACAGTCCGAGAGCCCGTTGTCCTCGTCCTTCCAACCCGCTGCGGCATTGAAATTCCATTCGTCCTGCATGCACTCCCAACCCTGATTGGCGATTTCTTCGCGAGAGACCTCGACACCGTAGAGCAGGCCGTAGTAGTTGCGGATGTCATCGAGGTTCGGTCCGAGGAACTGACAGAAGCCCGAGGAATCGCAGACCACGTTGATCAGCTGGATATCCTGCGCCGACCGCGCGTATTCGGCGGGGTCGAGCCCGGGATTGACGATCAGTCCGGCCGTATGGTCGGCGCCCATCGGACCGGCTGCGTAGACCACACCGGTCGCCTTCAACGGCCGCGGATCCCAGGCGGGAATCGCCTGACCGCGCGCATGTGGAACACGCTTGTGTCCGGTCGCCTTGCCGGTCGCGACGGCACCATTGCCGATCATGCGACCCCGTTCGGTCCCTTCGGAAATTTCCTTCAAGAGGCTAATGGCCGCCGCCGAGTCGCCCCATTCCATGCCGCCCGAATCCATCAGGATGGCGATCGCGGCTCCGGTCTCGATCGTGTCGAGCCCGATTTCATCACAGAGTCGATCGAGATCCGCGACCTCGTCGAAGGTCTTGATCGCGCAACTCGCGCCGAGCAGCGTCAGCGTCTCGAACTCGAGCGCCGACGTCTTGTAGTTACCGTCCTTGTCGTGCACGACATTCGAGCATTTCACGATGCAGCCGGTTAGACAATTATGCATGCCCCCGCCGCGCTCTTCGAAGGATTCATTGATCTTCGCCCCGTCGAGGGTCTCGAAGTCTGGCGATTGGCCTTCTGTACGGTTCTTGTAGGGAAAGGTATGAAGCATGTTGGCCACGGGAACGACCGAAGACGTTCCGTTCTTCATGATCTGCGGCCCGTCGAGATAATCCTTCGAATAGGTCTTGTTCAGCGCGTTCCACGCCTTTGGATCAGCCGCCTGTCGTGCCCGCGCCCTGCCGGGATCGACGAGCACCCATTTCAGTCCCTTCGAACCCATGACGGCACCGAGTCCGCCGCGTGCGGCATGGCGCGCGGGTCGACGCTCTTTATCCTGATCGGTACAGGCCACCGACGCACCGGATAAACCGAGCTCGCCGGCCGGACCGATCGTGATCACACTCGCCGTCTTCGCCTCGTTCGCCAGAAGCTTCTCGCAGGTCGCGTAATTCCACATGCCCTTGTAGTCTGCGGCGCTCACGATCGAGACTTCGCCTTCATCGATGCGCAGTCCGTACCGCGCTTCGGGATCGGCGGGCTTGCCCTTCACGATCACGGCACGAATACCGAGCTTCATGAGATGCTGGCTGGGGTTGCCGCCGGCGTTCGCTTCTTTGATCCCACCCGTGAGCGGGCTCTTGGCACCGATGGAAATTCGCCCGGAAGTGGGCGCGGTCGTTCCGCTGAGCACACCGGGCGCAATCACGAGAACATTGTCCGGACCGAGCGCGTCGCAGGTCGGATCACACTCCTTGGTCAAGATCTTCGCGGACAGGCTTCGGCCGCCGAGCAGCTTCCACTCATCGGGATAGGGCTCGAACGAGGTCGTCTGGTCGGTCATGTTTACGTAGAGGAGGCGATCTCCCTCGGGTCCTGGCATGGTGGTCTTCCTCAGAGGCTTGGGGTTGTGATTCAGGCTGTGAACCAGAATCGGACAGTGCTAGAGAGTCCAACAATCGCAGCCATGCTGCAATGCGCTCGCGGGGCGATCGATCCGAGCCTGGGAGCAGCGAAATCGGCTCTATCCGGCGTGCTCTACCCGCCGGCCTTCATCCCCCGGCGATGGCCGCGATGACTTCAATTTCATCCTTTGGGCCGACCCGCATTTCCAGGATCCGGGCGTCAGGGTCGAGCACTTCGCCGTTCAGGCTGATCTTCACGAAGCGGTGAACGCCATGGGTCTCCGGATCAACGACGAGCTCCCGAACACCGGGAAATTTCGCCTCCACCGCATCCAGACAAGCTCCGATCGTCTCCTCGGGAACAGACAGGCGACTCTCCCCTTGGGTAGGGCCTCGAAAAATCACTGGAATGAGGACGACGGCCATGCTCTCGACTTCCTTTACCTGGGACCTAGGGTGCGCGTCCGGGCGGCGGTGGGGGTGTCCGCAAAGTGCGCCACCTGCGCCGGAACGGACCGGATGAAAAGGGCGCCGGAGCGACATCGCGATCGCCGACTCAGTGTCGAGCCCCGGACCGAGAATTTCAAGCGCCGATTGCGACGGGATCGTAATAACGGCGCCGAGCCAGAATTTGCCAGAAACGGTCGTCGGGCGCATCGAAGGGAGAGAGTCCGTCCGAACGCGACGTCGACTCCGGCAACCAGGCCGTCAAGAAGCCATCGCGTCCGCGCCCATGATGGACGCAGCCGGTGTCGAGGCCGCGAAGACCTCGGGCCACGTGCAAACCCTGGCGCGCCCAATGGCCATAGACCAGGCCGAAGTCATGGCCGCGTTCAGTCCACGCCTCATGCCAGGCTCGATTGGAAGATCCGGGCTCATCACTGGTCCAGCCACCGTGGGGCGTCACGCTGCGACAGCGTGTCAGGCGGTCGAGCGCGTCACGCAGTGGATCACTGGCAGTGGGAGCAGCGAGAAAACTCTGCGCTTCGCTGCGCGACGCGGACAAGCACTGCCCAACGCGGTCGCCCATTTCGACCAATTCGCGCAGCGACCAATCGGGATGGGCCGACGCATGAACCATCGCGAAGGGTTGATCGTCCAGCTGACCCGCGACGACCAGAGATCGATTGCACAACCAATCGATCCAATCCGAAGCGTCAGCGGAGTCGAGCACGTCGGCGAACGTATCGTTGGGCCCGATTTCGCGAATCCCGAAAGCCACCGTGAGCAAATTGACTTCATGATTGCCGAGGATGTACTCGGCTCGACCAGCCGACACCAACTCGCGTATACGTTCTAGGGAGCGAAGGTTGTCGGGGCCGCGATTGATCAGATCGCCGCTGACCCATAGGCTGAACTCGCTACCGAATTCTCGACTCGCGCGCGCGAGCAATTCGTCCAATTCGTCCGCACAACCCTGGACGTCGCCTACGAAAATTCGTTGCATCGTCTTGGGCTGCCGATCCGTCTCTTCGTAGACGAGGACTCGTCCGTTCGTCGACAGTCCGTGCTCATGAACCGATCGCTTCTTCGACGCAGAGATTCGAGAGTCGACCGATCCCTTCGATCTCGCTCTCGATCGTCTCGCCGACTGCCAGATAGCGCCTGGGATCGCGAACGCTGCCGACACCACCCGGCGTTCCCGTAAAGATCAGATCTCCCGGCAAGAGCGGGCAATAGCGCGAGATGTACTCGATCAGCTGAGAGACCGGGAAAACGAGATTTGCCGTCGTCGATTCCTGCATCAGCTCTCCGGCCACCCAGCATCGCAACACCAGCTCGTCGGGATCGCTGAATTCGTCGAGACTGACGAGCGCCGGACCGATCGGCCCGAAGGCCCGTGCCGACTTCCCCAGGCTGAACTGCGGCGGCTTGTCCGAAAATTGAAGTCGGCGATCCGAGATGTCCTGGCCTGCGCAGAAACCCGCCACGAAGTCCCAGGCCTCCGAAGCCGGCACAGCGTTCGCCTCCTTCCCGATCACGACGACCTGCTCGATCTCCCAATCGACGCGATCCGAGGTCAAGGGAACCTGCGCCCCGGGGCCGACCACGCAGCTCGGAAACTTCGTGAAGACCATCGGCGACTTCGGAAGCGGCAGGCCCGCCTCTTCGGCGTGGTCTTTGTAGTTGAGCCCGATGGCAAAGACCTGTGTCGGGGCGGGCACCGGCGGTCCGAGCTCCGCGAATTCGATCTTCGGATCACGCTCACTCGCTGACTGTGTCGAAGCCCAGTCTCGCAGGTCGTCCCAGACTTCGAAGGCGCTCATCGGATCGGATGAGAAGCGCCGGTCACTTCGCGTCGCGACGTCGATGAAACTTCCGTCGACTTCGATTCCCAAGCGTCCACCCTGATTCACCAATCGCAATTCTGCTCTCCTCGATCCGGGGGTCATGCCATCGATCGAACGACCCTGCGATCATCCGAGGGGCTGATCCTACCGATTCCCGCGTAGCGTGGCGTGGCTGGTCGTGATCTCCCGCGCTTACTCCGCCAGCGCCCCCCGGGCCGAATCCGGCCCGTGAACCGGCAAAGGGCCGGTCGCTGGCGGGCAGGCTTGGTGTAACTTCCCGCCTTCGAATGGACCGTGCCTCCGCCCCGAACGTCAACTCTCCGAAAATGAGTGGGCGTGTGGAGCGAGGCGAGCGAGTCATTCTTGACCTCGAAGAACACCGCCGGGGATCGGGTGGAACGTCGAATCATCATCTGTGACGGGGCCGAAAGCGCGCGTCTGTGGAGCCGCATCGGAACCGACGAATCAGAAGAACTGACGTGGGTTCCGCGTGAGGATGAGGCCCGTGCGCGCCCGGCCGGCTTCAAGATCCTTCAGGGCGGTCTCGACGAAGACGCCATCGCGAAGCTCGATATCGACGAGGACGACGAGTTCGCGCTCGTCAGCGACGACGGACCGTGGACACGCCTGGCCGTTCGC
>CAWLAJ010000107.1:0-12862 GCA_963854795.1 Deltaproteobacteria bacterium UBA4427
GCTCAGGATCGAGCGACCGAGAGCACTGTCGAGCAGGGTAAAGAGAACGCCGCCGTGTACCCGATTGGCCCGGCTCATATGCTTCTGCTCGAGATCGAGCCGCAGCGTGGTCGCGCCATCGATCACACCGAGAAATTCGATGCCCATGTCTTCGGAGAATTCGGTGGCAGCCATGCCCGCACGCTAGCGAACCGAGGCGATAGCCCCTCTCGAGAAGGGGTGCCTTTCCGACGGTCTCGAATGTCTTCTGAGCAGCCGGTGATTTTCTGGCTGCCAATGTATTGACATGATACATGCCAACACTGAAACTTGTGGCGAGGAGATCAGAATGACAAGAGGCCGATGGATCATTGTTGGATTGCTCGTTGGCGTTGCACTCCTATGGGTCAACCGGGTCGAGTTGATGTTGTCGGGCATCGAGATCATGGCGAGTCGCGCCGGAGACGTGGGTCCGAACCAGGTGATCCGCTGGGATACGGGGCCTGATCGCGATGCGCGCGAGGCGAGCGAGCGGCCGCCCAACATCGTCTTGATTCTCGCCGACGATCTCGGCTGGAATGATCTGACCTTCAACGGGGGTGGTGTTGCCGGCGGTTCGGTGCCCACGCCGAATATCGATTCCCTGGCATCGAGCGGCGTGAGCTTCGTGAACGGCTACGCCGCGAACGGGACTTGTGCTCCGTCGCGTGCCGCGATCATGTCGGGTCGTTATGGCACCCGATTCGGCTTCGAGTTCACACCGACACCGCCCGGCATGGGGACGATGATCGGCCTGATGAGCAGCGGGGATGACCGTCTCCGGCCGGCGATTCCCGGGGACGGCGGGTCAAGCCTCTCCTACCAGGACATGGGCATGCCTGGCTCCGAAATCACGATTGCTGAATTGTTGAAGGACGAGGGCTACCACACCGTCCATATCGGCAAATGGCACCTCGGGCGGACCAGCGGTATGGCCCCCCGCGATCAGGGATTCGATGAGAGTCTGTTGATGGCGAGCGGTCTATACCTGCCGGAAGAGGATCCCGAAGTCGTGAATGCGAAACAAGATTTCGATCCGATCGATCGATTCTTGTGGCGGGCCGTGCGCTTCGCCGCGACTTGGAACGATGGCGAACTCTTCGAGCCGGCGCGCTATTTGACGGACTACTACACCGAGGAAGCCGTCAAGGTGATCGAAGCCAACAAGGATCGGCCCTTCTTTCTCTATCTCGCTCACTGGGCTCCGCATACACCTCTGCAGGCGACGCGCGAGGACTACGATGCGCTTTCCCACATCGAATTGCATCGAGAGCGCGTCTATGCGGCGATGATTCGTGCTCTCGATCGCGGAGTCGGTCAGGTTCTCGATGCGCTTCGAGAAAACGGACTCGAAGAAAATACGCTGGTCCTTTTCACCTCCGACAATGGTGGCGCAGGCTATATCGGACTTCCGGACGTGAACGATCCCTTTCGGGGTTGGAAGATCACGCTCTTCGAGGGCGGCATTCACGTTCCGTTCTTCATGAAATGGCCGGCGCGCATCGAAGCGGGAAGTCAGGTTGACAGTCCGGTTCATCATTTCGATCTGTACGCGACCGCGGCGGCGGCCGCAGGAGTGAAAGTGCCCACGGATCGTGAGATTGACGGCGTGGATCTCGTTCCCTTTGCGAGAGGGGAGGGGTCCGGTGTCCCTCACGAGGCGCTGTTCTGGCGAAGCGGTGCTTCGCAGTCGGCGCTCCTCGGGCATTGGAAGCTCAATGTCAGTGATCCGCCGGGCCGGGAGTGGCTCTTCGATCTCGCAGTCGATCCAAACGAAGAGAACGACCTTCGGGCATCGCATCCGGATCAACTCTCGAAGATGCTCGCCGCGCTCGAGGCGCATAATGCGAATCAGATGGAATCGGCCTGGCCATCGGGTGGATCCTTCTCGATCAATCTGGACAAGGATCTGAGCATTGCCGACGAGCCGGACGACGAATACATCTATTGGTCGAATTGATCGACCCTCGTATCGAACACCATGAAGCCAAGAGGAGCTCAGCCGTGAAAATTTCTCAATATCCCGAACCGGGTCAGATCCAGGAATTGATGAGCGGGCCAGCGGATACACCCGTCGTGATGGTCAATCTACTGTCGTTCAAAGACAAGGCCGACGGCGGTAACGAAGGCATGAAGGGCGTCGACTCGTATCGACTCTATGGCGAGAAGATGAAGAAATTCGTCGAGTCGAAGGGTGGACGATTCATCTGGAGCGGTCGTGTCGACTCGATGGTGATTGGCGAGAGCGACGAGAAGTTCGACGTGATCGCGCTGGTCGAATACCCGAATCGGAAGGCCTTCGTCGAAATCGCGACGAGTGCTCACGTAAAGAAAATCGGGCAAGATCGGGCCAAGGGTCTGACTGGCCAATGGTTGATCGCGACCACGAGCGCCGACATGGGTGATGCGGCCTCCGATTCCTGAGAACCGGACCTGGGCAATCTGGATGGAGCGAGCGATCCGCGTGCTCCGAGACCGCTCCGATGACGGGCCACAGAAACCGAAAGAAAAATGATTCGCGAGCTCTTTGAAATCCTGGCGCCAACTTTTCTTGCGGCGCTCTCGGGCTGGGTGTGGGTTCGATCGGGGCGCCAGTTCGATCGCAAGATGATCGGCGACCTGATCATGATGATCGGAGCGCCCTGTCTGATCTTCTCGTCGCTGGTCAGTCTGGAAGTGTCGGCCTCCGCGATGCTGGAGATGGCGGAGGCGGCGCTCCTGTCCTTTCTGGTTGTCGGAGTCGCCGCGTTCGTGTTTCTACGAACGCTGAAACTGCCTTCGCATACCTATCTGGCTCCGTTGCTATTCGGAAACCAGGGCAATCTCGGCGTTCCCCTTTGTCTTTTTGCGTTCGGCATCGAAGGACAGGCGCTCGCGCTCGTCTTCTTTACGATTGGCGCGAGTTTGCAGTTCAGCGCCGGACTCTTCATCTGGTCGGGAAACGTCGACCTCAAGGAACTGATTCGCAATCCGGTCGGTTTGTCCGCGCTCGCCGCCGCAGCCGCCATTGGCTTCGATATCCCAGTTCCGTCTGCTCTGGTCAACACCACGAGGCTGCTGGGCGGATTCGCCATCCCCCTGATGTTGATCGCACTCGGCGTCGCCGTCGCAGAAATGAAGGTGACGGATCTGCGCCGAAGCCTGATCATGGCTTTCTTCAGACTCGCGGTCGGCCTGGCCCTCGGCTTCACGATCGCATCCTGGTTTTCGTTTTCTGGCATTGCGAAGGGCGTGTTGGTGCTCCAATGCGCGATGCCTTCGGCTGTTTTCAGCCATCTCCTGGCCCAGCGATACGATCGCTCGCCCGAACAGGTCGGCAGCATCGTCGTGGTTTCGACTTTGCTGACCGCGGCTGCCTTGCCCTTCATCTTGTCACTGATCGTCTAGGAAGTGAAAGCCCTGGCCTTCAGGTTGCGGAGCCACCGTCGGCTTCCGAAACCGCTACGGCCCGGCGACGTTGATAATATCGGAAGGCGATGAAGGCCAGGATGCAAATTCCGATCGGAACCCAGGTGGCCGCGCTTTGCACATTGAACCAATCGAGGATCTGGGATCCGAAATAGGTCCAGGCGATGATGGGGGCTGCGAAACCGATCATCGTTCCCAGGGCGGCCGTGGTCGCTGGAACACCCGACAGCCCGAGTACCCAATGCGATGCGGGATTGAGAAAGAAAAAGAGACGAAAGAGAATGACCGCGGGCAGGCCCTTGGTCGACAGGCGCTCGTCCCATTTTTGCAGTCGGTCGGGCATTCGATCGGCGACCCAGTCGCGACCGAAATAGCGAGCGAAGGTGAATCCGACCATGCCTGCACCCGTCGCACCCACCCAGTTGACGAGCAAGGCAAGCCAGAAGGGCCAGATCGTCGCAGCGGCGATCATGAAGATTGCGCCCGGGGTACCGAAGGGTTCGAGGATGGAAAAGAGAACGACGATCAGGATCGGCCCCCAAGGCCCCGCTTCGATCAGCATCTCGCTCAGCCGATCGGGAGCGAGGTATTGATAGAGGCCGGTGAAATACACCGTGGCCGCGACAGCGGCGAGGACAGCAATCAGGATCAGGCGGTTTCGCATTCGTTCTTCTACTCGCCCTGGATCAGGTTCGCGCGCGTTCGAGATGTTCTCGGATCGCGTTCAGCCACGCCCGAGGCGCTTCGATCTGTGGGCTGTGATGCGCGTCCTTGAACACGACGAGTTTCGCGTCGGGGATATGGTCGGCCATGCGACGACTGCTTCCGAGAAAGGCTTCGTCTTGATCGCCCACCATGACGAGTGTCGGGCAGCGAATTTCGCCCAGGCGGTCGGTCATGGGCTGTTGTTTCATGACCTGATCCAGAAGCACGTCGAAGGCGACGGGATCCATTGCTTCGAGTTTCGTGCGAAGCCGTGACCAGTAGCGCTCCGTTCCCATTTCCTCGGCGGCTCGCCGCATCGGTTCCGGTAGCTTCTGGCGATTCGCACGCAGGACACGCAGAGGCCAGCGCATGGGGATTCGTCGGGTGGCGAATTTGATCAGGCGATGGATCCAGCCGGGCATGACTCCATGGGATCGGTCGGAAGTGTCCATCAAGATCAGGGAGTCGACGCGTTCCGGATGTGCGAGAACGAAACGAAGCGCGACCATTCCACCGAGGGAATGGCCGAGAAGATCGCATTTCGTAGTTTCCGTCGCGTCGAGAAAACCGGCGAGGTCGGCGCTCAGCTGTTCGAGTGTGTACCCGCGGCCAGGATTGGTCGTGCCGCCATGGCCGCGCAGGTCGGGAACCAGCGTGCGACCCAACTCCGCGATCGGTTCGAGTACGTCCGCGAAGTCATCTCGGGAGCCGGTGAAGCCGTGAACCAGAACGAAGGGTCGATTCCCCGAACCCAGCTCGTCGTATTCGATATCGAGTTCGCCCACTCTCGCGTGCTTCAACATGGATGTTCCTTGATTTTTTCGCGATCGGGGTTCATTCGAGCGGACGAATGAAGCATGATAGGGCGGATTCGGATCATCGGCTTTGGTCTCGAGTCAGGTGGCTGATCCCATCGAGCCGGGGGATGGAGAGGAAATATGTCCGAAGTGCAACTCGCAGAAGCAAGAGCAACCAAGAGGCCGGTTGCCGGTTGGTACGGCCTCGAGCCGGAAGACGATGCACAGATCGAAGATCCCTATCCGCTGTTCAAGGCGCTGCGGGAAACACAACCCGTCAACTTGACGCCGGAAGGCGGCTGGCGGATGACGCGCTACGACGATATCCAGCAGCTCTTGCGCCGTACCCGGTCGGGGATGCGACTAACAAACGGACGCATTCCAGGGCAGACCGACGATATTCCCGGTGCCGGTATCTTCATGCTGATGCAGGATCCGCCGACCCATACGCGACTTCGAAAATTGGTGAAGAAGGCTTTCACGCCGCGCGCGATCGAGGCCTGGCGTCCACGGATCGAGAAAATCACGGACGAGCTGCTCGATCAGGTCGCCGGCCAGGGCGAGATGGACCTGATTGCCGATCTTGCTCGGCCCGTTCCCGCGACACTGATCTGCGAACTATTGGGCGTGCCCAGCGAGGATCAGGGCGACTTCACTCAATGGACTGCGGACGCGACGCATGGTCTGCTCACACTTCGAGGCCTCGGGGACGAGGCCATGCAGAAGCGTGTCGAAGCGGCGTCCATTTCGCTGCTGGGGTATTTCAACGATCTCATCACGAAGCGTCGGCTCGACCCGGGCGATGATCTGCTCAGCGTCTTGATCTCGGCGGAAGAGGACGGCGACAAGCTCGATCCCCTTGAGCTGCTCTCCCAATCGATCGGACTCCTGATCGCAGGATTCGAGACTACGATCGGGCTGATCGGTAATGGCCTGACGACCCTGATTCGGCGTCCCGAGGAGCTCGAGAAGCTGCGCGCCAGCCCGGATCTCGCCCCGAGTACCGTCGAGGAATGTCTACGCTATTCCGGGCCTATCCTGGCAACGATTCGAATTCTTCATGAGCCCGCGGTGTTCGGGGATTTCGAGCTTCCAACGGACGCGGAGGTGGTGGCGTTCCTGGCCGCCGGCAACCGTGACCCCGAGGCCTTCGAGGATCCCGAGCGATTCGATATTGCTCGCTACGCTTCGGGTCGCGATACGGCGCCTCATCTTTCGTTCGGGGGTGGCGTTCATTTCTGTCTGGGCGCTCATCTCGCGCGTCTCGAGAGCGAGATCGCAATTCGTCGAATCGTGGAGCGCTTCGATCAGATGACGCTCGTGAACGAGACGACGGAATGGGGTCGCTCACTCTTTCGGGTGCCCGGTCGGATCCCCATTACCTTCCGCGAAGTGAACTAACACGGTCCGCGTGGTCGGTCGACCGACGCGCAGTAGACCGCGAGACCAGCCGGAATTCAGCGACGCTCATCCGCTGAGATCACTTTGTCTCGGGACCATTGGTCGATCTCATCCGAACAGGCGTCGAGCCAGCGGGTGAGAACGTCCCGATTGTGCTCTCCGCGGTAGGCGGCGACACCGCGCACGTGGCTCTCCGCGTCGGAAAAGCGATACGGAGACTCGACCACGCGGCGACTTCCACCGCTGCGGTCGTCGATTTCAGCGAGACTTCCCCGCGCCCGCGCCGTCGGCGACTTGAAGGCCTCGCTATTGGAGCGGATATCGCCCCAGGCGAGGTTGACTGCATCCAGAGCCACGATCAATTCTTCGCGACTGCCAAAGGATTGGTAGAATTCCGAAACGGCTTTTCGACGCATGCGAATCTTGGTTTCGAGGTCTGCGCCCGGCGGAGTGGGATCGACGACGCCATGGTATTTGACGAGCAGTTTCCATATGAAACGGAAGTCGCCAACGACCATGATCGGCCCTCCGGTGGCTTCCCAGACTTCGCCGCCGCCGCGAATGAGGGGGATCTCGTCGACCGCGAAATTGGCGTAGTCGTCGGTCACCAACATCGTGTCGAGCATGGCGAGGTCGATGTACTGACCCCGCCCGGAGCGCTGGCGCAAATGCAGTGCCGCGAGGAGCGCGACCAGTCCATGCAGCCCGGCGTTCATGTCGGCAATCGAAAGAACGGGATCGCTCGCCGGGCGGCCGTCTTGTTCGGACTGGCGCGCGAGCAGTCCCGCCTCCGCATGCAGGACCGAGGCGTAGGCGGCGCGATGGGATTCCGGTCCTTCCTGCCCGAATCCTGAGATCGAGAGCATGATGAGTTCGGGATGGTCCGCCGAGAGATCCTTCCAGGAAAGGCCATGCCGGGCCATCACGTTGGGTCGAAAATTCTCGATGACGATATCGGCGTGGGCCGCCAGTCTGCGAGCTAGCGCTGTCGAACCGGGCGCGTCGAGATCGATGCAGACACTCTTCTTGCCGGTGTTTTGTTGGGTGTAATAGCCCGAGAGGCCGCCGCGGACGTGGCCCCAGGCCCGCGTGACGTCCCCCTCCGGCGGCTCGAGCTTGACCACTTCCGCTCCGAGATCACAGAGCATGCGCCCCGCGAAGGGGCCGGCCAAGACTCTCGAGAAGTCGAGAACGCGGATGCCTTCGAGGGGAGAAGTCATTTCGACGAGATGCCTCAGCGCAGATCCGACGCGCCTTCGGCGCGCACGCCGTCGGGAGCGATCGTGGGTTTGGCGGAGCCGCGGAAACTGAATTCACTGGTGTCGACTTCCTCCAACTCGATCTTCCCGCTCAGCACATTGCGCTTCCACTCTTGATGCTCGGGCTCTCGCGCGTGGAATTCCGGCATCACTTCTTCGGCGAAGAGTTCGAGGCTGGCGCAGATATCTTCATGCGTGTTGCTGCCGGCCTGGTTGAGCAGGATGACTTGATCGATGTTGGAAGCCTCGAATTTTCGCAACTTCTGGCGGAGCGTCTCGGGCGAACCGATGAGTCCGGTTCGGACCTGTTTTTGTCCCGCCGGCGTCTTCTTGTACTCGAGATATTGCTCCCAGAGATTGACCGAGCCGGGAGAGACCGGGCCATGCTTCGAGTAGAAGCGAAGCGCGAATTGAAAGAAGGTCCAGCCGTCCGCTTTGCGCAGCGCTTCGTCATCGTCGGGACAACACATGAAACCGGAGACCAGCGCGATATTCGGATTCGTCGCGTAGTCGGCGAGCTTTTCCTGACGCTTCACGAAGGAGTTGTAATAGGTGTTCACCCAGGCGACGGCCGCGTCGGCGGAAACGAATTGGAAACCGAGCGCGCCCATTCCTCGGCGAGCCGCCATGTCGATGGTCTCGAGCTGTGAACAGGCGACCCAGAGGGGCGGGTGCGGCTTCTGGTAGGGCTTGGGAAGAACGTTGCGAAGAGGGAAGTCGAAATACTCACCGTGATATTCGCAGCCTCCATCGCCGAACATCGGAATGATCGCTTTGACCGCGTCTTCCCAGACGGCACGCTTGTCGCGGAAACGTCGATCGAAGGGATGGAGTTCTGTGATCGAGGAGCCCTCGCCGATGCCCATTTCGACTCGCCCATTGGAGAGCAGGTCCAGGGTGCTGACCCGCTCGGCGACACGTGCCGGATGGTTGGTCGTCAGCTGTATGATCCCGTGGGCCAGACGGATCTGTTTCGTTCGCTGACTCGCGGCGGCCAGGAAGACTTCGGGCGCCGATGAATGAGAGTATTCCTCGAGAAAATGATGCTCGACTTCCCAGGCGTAGTCGTAGCCGAGCTTGTCGGCCAACTCGATCTCGATCAGCGAGTTCTGGAGGAGCTCGTGTTCCGCATGTTCCGACCAGGGTCTGGGGAGTTGGTGCTCGTAGAAGATTCCGAATTTCATGGTTCCATTGTACGGCTTTTGAACTGGATTTTGGGGCGCGAACCGGCCCTGATTCGGACTAGACTGGACGCAGGCGAACAATTCTGAGGTTTTTCGATGAGTGATTTCCCACTGCCCAACAATTCATGGGATCTGACCGGCCAGGTTGCCCTCGTGACGGGAACGACATCAGGGCTCGGATGGCGATTCGCAAAGGTGCTCGCCAAAGCCGGTGCGAAGGTGGCGCTGACCGGGCGACGGGTCGAACGCCTCGAAACCCTGGCCAAGGAAATTCGCTCCGAGGGTGGCGAGTGTGCGTCCTTTCGTCTGGACATGACCGACATGGAAGATGTCATCGGCGTGGTCCAGAAGGCCGAAGACGCGCTCGGACTGGTCACGATACTCGTGAACAATGCGGGGATTCCCGATGCCCAACGAGCCCACAAGATGGATCAGGCATTGATCGACGCGGTCTTCGACACCAATTTGCGCGGGCCCTATGTCTTGTCTTGCGAAGTCGCACGTCGCTTGATCGCGGCCAAGTCGCCGGGTCGGATGGTCAATATCTCTTCGGTCGGAGGATTCAATTATGCCGGCGGCGGTGCCGCTTTGTATTCGATTACCAAGGCGGGCATCGCGCGCATGAGCGAAGTCCTGGCCGTCGAGTGGGCGCGCAACCACATCAACGTCAATTGTATCGCGCCGGGTGCGTTCTCGTCCGAGATGATGGACGGCATGATGGAGCGCATCGGAGAATTCTACAAAGCGACACCGCGCCAGCGACTCGGTCATCCGGCACAGCTCGACAGTACTCTGCTCTACTTGTGTGCGCCTTCTTCGGAATGTGTGACGGGAACCATCATCAAGGTCGATGATGGTCAGGGTTCGCGTTAGACGAGCTCACTCGGAGGCTTTGCGGCCTCGTTTCAGGGCGATTCGTGAGACGTCGGCGTTTCCAGTCTGCCAGGTGACGTTCAACGTCACCTTCGAGAGTTTCCAGCCTTCATCGGTTCGCACCAGCTCGTTCACGTAGTAGCCGCCGATCGTCCAACGATCTTCTCCGTCCGCGAGTCCGTCATCCGGCTCGCGTTCGATGAAGTGTTCGGCCTGCATGTTCGAGACGCAGATCGCTTCGTCTCCGCGCAGGGTGTGGACGTGGTTCGTGCTCGTGTGTTGCGTGGCCTTGAACCCTTTGAAGAGTCGTTTCGCATCCGCCACCCAGCGGTCCGCGTCATAGGGTCCCACACGGAGTCCCACCGATCGGAAATCCATCTCGATCTTGTCGAGGAAGATCGATCGAAAGAGCGTCCATTCCCGTCGATCGAGTCCGGTCGCATACGCATGAACCACGTCGCTGATTGCGGCGCGGTCCTGCAGCGCGGAGAGTTCTGATTCAGCCATCACTCACACCTCGATCTTGACGCGGCAGACCTAGCGGCCTTCCGGACGGTAGAGCTTGATCGGCCGGTCGGCGGTGATCCAGTCGCCCTGTCGGCTCCAGGGCCGGCCGG
Source organism: Deltaproteobacteria bacterium UBA4427 (assembly GCA_963854795.1). GTDB lineage: Bacteria > Myxococcota_A > UBA9160 > UBA9160 > UBA4427 > UBA4427. The sequence continues at coordinate 10,263 of CAWLAJ010000107.1, forward strand.
CATAGGCGCCGCCGTCCACCACCTGCGCATGGCCGGTCACCCACTCGGAGTCGTCGCTGGCCAACCAGAGGGCTGCGCGGGCGATGTCCTCGGGCTGACCCACTCGACCCATGGCTTGGGTTCGGGCGAGTCCGTCTGCCAATTTCTTCAAGGACTCGTCGCTGGCGTTCGCACGACCGGCGGCCAACGGCGTCGCCACGATGCCAGGGCAGATGCAGTTGACTCGAATGCCATGTGCGCCGAGTTCGAGAGCGACGGATCGAGTGAGATGAATGACGGCTGCCTTGGCGACGCTATAAAGGTGAGGCGACTCTCCGGTTTTCAAGCCAGCCACCGATGCGGTGCTGATGATCGAACCGCCGCCGGTTGCCCGCATGGCGGGCGCGGCGTGTTTGATGCCGAGGAAGACGCCCTTCAAGAGCACGTCGAATGTGATGTCGAATTCTTCGACCGTTGTCGTCTCGATCGAGCCGAGCGCGCCGCCGAAGCCCGCATTGTTGTAGATGCAGTCGAGTCGGTCCCAGCGCTTCATCACCTCTTCGACCGCGGTCTGAAGATCCTCTTCGCGGGTCACGTCCACTTTTCGGAAGACGACCGCGTCGCCGAGTTCGCTGGCCAGGGCCTCACCGCGCTCGGGTTGCGTATCCGCGATCAATACGCGCGCGCCTTCTTCGGCGAAGAGCCGGACGGTCGCGGCACCGATGCCGCTCGATCCACCGGTAATGATCGCCGTCTTTCCCTCGAGTCGACCCATCTCAATTGCCTCCACTTCGACTAGCCAGGTTCCAGATGCCCGATAACGATAGACGCTCAGGCCTCGATCGTCTTCCATCGACCTCCGCGAAAGCGACGGATCAACAAGACAGCCTTGGTGGCGTAGTCTCCGATCAGCGCGCACCAGACCAGCTGCAGCGGCGCACCGAGGGCGAACCCCAGAATCGCCGCAGGCACGAGTCGGGCGATGAAGAGCCCGAAAAAGACCGTGACCATCGGGAAGAAGGTGTCGCCGGCTCCGCGCAAGCTACCCCCGACCGCGAATTCGATCGCCATCAGGGGCTGAACACAGCCGAGGATCCAGATGAAGTCGACGGTCAGCGCGATGACCTCTGCATCGTCGGAAAAGATCCTGGCCAGGGGTTCTGCGAAGAAAACGATCGAGAGCCCGATCGCCGTCATGCTCGCGACCGCGCCAAAGGTCGCTTGCCAGCCGGCGCGCTGCGCGGCTTCCGGCGCTTCCTCGCCCAGGAATTGACCGACCAGGGTCGCGGCAGCGGTGGAAAAGCCGATCCCGGGAATGAACGAGAGGGACAGGATCTGCGCGCCGACGTTGTAGGCGGCGATCGCGGCCGTTCCGTAGAGACTCATGATGCGCTGAAAGCCGAGTAGTCCGATCTGGAACATGAGCTGTTCGATCGCGGCGGGGTAGCCGATCTGGAAGAGCCGTTTGCAGAGCGCGCGATCGGGTCGGAAGGACCCGCCATAGGGTTTCAGGATGAAGCGCCCCGATCGCCACAGCCAGATGAAGATCACGAGCTGAACGAACATGGCGATCGTCGAAGCCATCGCGGCACCGGCGACGCCGAGTGCGGGCGCGCCTAGATTTCCATAGATCAAGACCCAGTTGAGAAACACGTTCAAGACGTTGATTACGAGTCCGACCTTGAGCGGTGTTCGGACGTCCCCGGCGGCCCTTGAAGCGCCGCCGAAAACGAAGGCCAGGGAGAAGGGCACGGTTCCCCAGAGCATCCAATATATATAGTCCGAGCCCATCGAGACCACGCCGGGCTCGACGCCATACATGGCGATCACGACGTCGGTAAAGGGAAGTCCGATCAGGGTGGTCAGGACTGCCAGGATGGTGGAGAGAAGAATGGCTTGTCGGAAGGCTGCATCGCTGCGCGAAAAATCGCCGGAACCCACCGCGCGAGCGATGATCGCGGCCAGCCCGGTTGGAACGAGAGTGGCAACCGCCTGAACCAGCCAATAGACCTGGCCGCCGAGCCCGACTGCGGCCAGGGCCTCGGGGCCGAGTCCTCCGACCATGACGAAATCGGCGAAGCGCACGAGGGTTTGAGCGCCGAAGCCGACGATCGTGGGCCAGGCGAGTGCCCAGACGCCGAGCGAGGTCGCACTCGATCCATCCTCGGCGGTCGGCGAGGGAGCGCCGCGCCGGAAGCGTGTCGGGTCATTCGAGGACATGGCTGGGTCGGATCGAACTCCACCGGGTCGCGTGGGGAATGGAAGATCCCTGCGGACAGACCGGACGGATACTAAATAGCGTGAATCACGATTTGATGAGCGGTTTCAAGAGCGTCGTGTAGAAGTCTTCGGGCGCAGAGAGGATTTCGAACGCGATTCCTCCGCCGCCAGCGACCACGACCTCGCGGCGCACGGCGTTTGCGCGAACGACCCGTGCAATCACGCTCATCTCGCCTAACTCGGCGTCGGACAGGACGACCCGGACTTCGGAGCCCATGGGCGGCGCCGTGACCGTACTCATTCGAACGAAGATCCCGCGCGCCGAGATGTCCAGGACGATGCCCGAACTCCGTCGGTCGTCGTGGATGACCTCACAGGTCAGTCGATGCTTGATGCGGTCG
>CAWLAJ010000108.1:0-12835 GCA_963854795.1 Deltaproteobacteria bacterium UBA4427
GACGCGCGCCACCCAGAGAAGGGGATGACCTTTCAGCCAGGCCGCGTAGCCATTCATGACTTCGGGACCCTGGAAGATCGTCAGATTGCCGAGCATGTGAACCAGCAGAAAGCTCACGAGCGCCAATCCACTGATCGCGACGACGAGCTTTTGACCAATTGATGTGTTCAGCAACCCGACGAGCCGGTTCACGGGATTCCTCCCCGAGAACGCTGCGGCGATCCCGATGAAACTCTTCGGTCATCTACTGACAAACGTACGAGGGATAGCCGCAATCTTCGGACGCGCGCTTGAATTCGAGTGAAGCTGGGAGTTTCATTTCAGGGGATTCGACTAGTCGAATCTCGGCCCCAGACAATTCGATCTGGCCGTGCAGGGGACACGGTGGCACGGCGATCGATCGGGGTCAGTCGACCTCGGACGTGACGAATTCGTCGTAGATCGCTCGTACGGTTCGTTCGAAATCTTCGTTCTCGACGCCGACGATGATATTCAGTTCGCTCGATCCCTGATCGATCATTCGGATATTGATTCCAGCGGCCGCCAAAGCGCCAAACAACTGCGCGGCGGTGCCTGGCACATGACTCATGCCGCGACCGACGGTTGCGACGAGCGCGATTCCAGAGTTGATTTCGATCGCATCCGGAGCGCAGTCGGACTCGATCTCTCGTACGAGTGCATCGATTCGGCCTTCGACGACGTCACTCTTGAGCACGATCGAAAGAGTGTCGATGCCGCTCGGAATGTGTTCCCAGCTGATTCCGTGTCGCTCGAAGACGCCGAGGACCCGCCGTCCGAATCCGATCTCTGTATTCATCAGCGTCTTCTCGAGCGCGATGATCGTGAAGTCCTTGCGCCCCGCGATCCCGGTAATCCGACCGGTGCGCATCGGGTTTTGCTGCCCTCGCCGGATCTCGGTTCCCGGCGCCTCGGGGTCGTTGGTGTTTCGAACATGGACGTGGATGCCGGCGGCGCGCACCGGAAAGATCGCTTCGTCGTGTAGGACGGTCGCACCCATATAGGCGAGTTCGCGCAGCTCGCGATAGGTGATCTGTTCGATCGTTTGCGGATTCGCGACGATTCTGGGGTCGGCCATCAGCAGGCCCGAAACGTCCGTCCAGTTTTCGTAGACCTCGGCGCCGACACCGCTCGCCACGATGGCGCCGGTGATATCGCTCCCGCCGCGCGAAAAGGTCACGACTTCTCCATCGGACCCCGCTCCGTAGAATCCGGGGATGACCGCGCAGGGCTCATCGGCCAGTCGAGCCGAGATGAGTTTCTGGGTCTCGTCGGCCAGCAGACGTCCTTTATCGTCGAACCGAATCAGTTCGGTTGGGTCGATCAGGGGGCGATCCAGGAAACGCGCGAGCACGAGTCCGGAGAGGAATTCGCCACGGCTGGCGGCGTAATCGGCTCCCGCCAGGCCCTGGATACGATCGTGGATCTCAGCGAGCTGGGCGTCGAGATCGAAATCGAGCCCGAGGTCGGCGACGATCTTGCGAAAGCGCTCCGAAATCAGGTCGAAGAAGGGCGCGATCGAGTCGCCTCGCTCTGCGGCCTCGTGGCTGCTGTAGAGCAGATCGGTGATCTTGACGTCTTCTCTGTTTCGTCGGCCCGGGGCGGAGGGCACGACGAAGCGGCGGTCCTCGCGAGCGGCGACGATCGCACGAACCTTTCGCAGCTGATTCGCGTCGGCGACGCTGCTGCCACCAAATTTGCAGACCCGGATACCCATGATCGCTCTCGATTCGAAAATCGGGCGCGCATTGTAGTCGGCCAAACCCCCAGATGAAACCACTCGACCGCGGGCATTCGGCCGAGCGATGGGCCGATCGCCTTCGATAGACTCGACAACCCATGGTTTCTTCGGACTCGGGCAAATCCCGTGGTATGCGCCTCGATGCCTATCTGGCACGTGCCGGGTTGGCTTCCCGTCGTGAGGCGAGGGGCCTGATCCGACGAGGCGCCGTGCAGGTCGACGGTGATGTCTGCCGGGATTCGGCCCGCCGAATCGACGGCGAGCGGGTGGTCGTAGAGGATCAGGCGGTCGAATCTCCGGAGGCCGTTCGCGACTTCATCCTTCACAAGCCGGTTGGCGCGTCCTGTAGCCGGGACGACCGAGAAGCCCCCCTCGTCTTCGATCTACTTTCCGGGACATTGAGCCGTCGATCGCTGCTGATCGCCGGCCGCCTCGATCGGGCGACTTCGGGTCTCTTGATTCTGACCACCGATGGTGACCTCGTACATCGTCTGACACATCCCGGTCGCAAACTGCCGAAGCGTTACCGGATCGAGTTCGAAGGGGAACTCGCCGCGAGCGCGGTCGAGCGCTGTCGCGAAGGCCTGCTGCTGACCGGCGAGGATCGCCCGACCCGGCCGGCTGAACTCGAGATCGCCGCGGCTGGCCAGGCAACGTTGATTCTGCGCGAAGGCCGGAACCGTCAGGTCAGGCGGATGATCCGCTTGTTGGGCGGCGAAGTCGTCTCGCTTCACCGTGATCGGATCGGTGCTTTGGATCTGCCCGCGGATCTCGAGCCTGGAGAGTTGCGCCCCTTGGAGCGAGACGAACGCGCGCTTCTGGTCAGCGACAGGAGCTTGTAGCCGCCTGCCGTCTTGAGCGTTTCGAGTTCGCCGATCGCGAGCAGCGGCGCTTCGTAGGGCAGTTTGCGGTTGGCGACGAGCAGTGCGCGGCGTCCCGGCCGGATCCATTCCCGGAGAGAATCGAAGAGTGCCAGCGCGGGGCCGTATTCGACTTCCGCGCCTCGTTCGTGAAAGGGCGGATTGACGAGCGCGAGATCGAATCGCGAGTCGATGGGCGGTTCCCTGGCATCCCACCAGGCAACTCGGCAGCGCTCACTCAGATCGAGCCGTTCGATGTTGCTGCGCGCACAATCGACCGCACGCTGATCGCCATCGACCATCAGGACGTCGGCTTCGGGCCAGAGTGTGGCCGCCGCAATGCCGAGCACTCCCGTTCCACAGCCGAGATCCACGACGCGTTTCGGAGGTTTGTGTCCGGCATAACGCGCCAGAGCCTGGATCAACGACAAGCTTCCGGCATCGAGCTTCTTGGCGCTGAACACGCCGGGGAGCGTTTCGATTTCGAACTCGAAGGACTCGCCGTGAATCGAGTCGACTCCGACCACGAAGGAGGGCGACTCCTCGACGTGGGGCCCCGGGCCAGAGTCCTTCTTGAATCGCACGACCCGCGCGCGCGCGCGGTTGGCCACCACGATCGGTGTCTGCTCGAGTTGGCTCGCCAGGCGCTTGACGGCGGAGACGACGCCAAGCGAGTTCGTTCCCGTAAAGAGGAGTTGGCCGTCGCCGGCCAGAATGCGCCATGCCTGCTCGAGGTCGGAGAAGGTTGCCGCGCGGCTCTTCTGTAGATGGACAAGGACTTGTTCGTAGCTTTCGTCCGCGAGTTTCCCTGCATTCGCCACCACTTCGAGTTCGGCCTGCTCGGCTGCCAGATAGCGATCACGCCAGGGCGTCACGACGGTGCCGCCCTTTGCGAGGACGGCGAGATCGGATTGAAATTCGCAGATTTCGCCAGCGCGCAGCACGCCCGAGTCGAGGGGGAGGGCGATGGGTCTGCGATCGCGTCGGCTCGTCATCGCGGCAACATAGTCGAGGGACGACGAAACGCGCACTTCCCACCTGCGAGTTCGATTGCGGCGCCGGCTCGCAGCGTCGAGAGTCCCTCGGTCTAGAACGCGATTGGGAGGGGGGCTAGAGTCGGGATCGCGACGAACGAGGAGAAGGCCCGATGCGATTCAGCTTTGCGGAAGCGATGTGCGACCCCGATCACTATGTGCCGCTGGCTCTCGCGGCCGAACGCGGGGGCTTTACGTCGTTCACGATTCCCGACAGCATCTGCTACCCGGAGGTTTCGGATAGCACTTACCCCTACACGCCCGACGGGAATCGCGAATTCCTCGACGGGCGACCTTTTATCGACCCCTTCGTGCTGACCGCGACGCTCGGGGCGGTGACCGAAACGCTTCGGCTCACGACATTCGTCGTCAAGCTTCCGATTCGGCAGCCGGTGCTCGTGGCCAAGCAGGCGATGTCGTTGGCGGTGATGACCAAGAATCGCTTTGGATTCGGGATCGGAATTTCACCCTGGCCAGAGGATTTCAGCATTTGCGAGCAGTCCTGGGCGGGGCGTGGCAAGCGGATGGACGAGATGATCGAAATCTTGCGCGGCCTCGAGACCGGCGAGTTCTTTGGATTCTCGGGCGAACATTTCGAACTCGAGCGGATCAAGATGTCGCCCGCGCCGACCGTGCGGATCCCGATCTTGATCGGCGGGCACGCGGAGCCGGCTCTGCGAAGGGCAGCACGCGTGGGCGATGGTTGGATGCACGCGGGTGGCGATCCCGTGGAGCTCGTGGGCATGATCGAGCGCATTCACATCCTGCGCAAGGAATATGGTCGTGACCATCTGCCCTTCGAGGTTCATGTCATTTCAATGGACGGGTTCACGATCGACGGTGTGAAGCGGTTGGAGGATCAGGGTGTGACCGACGCCATCGTCGGCTTCCGAAACTCCTACGCACCGGACACGATGACGCTCGATCAGAAGATCGCTGCGATCGAGGGATTCGCGAATAACGTGATCGCGAAGCTCTGACTCGGGTCGAGAGCCGGCTGCCGGCGACCGCGGAGCGCACGGGTCTCGAGGGAGCCGTTCCCGCGCTATTCGCCTTCCTTGAGATGGGCGTAGGGCGGACGCTTCTCGACATAGGCCATCCACATCGCGTCGAGCATCGTCCAGAGAATATCGAGTTTGAATCGCAGGATCTCCACCACGCGGTCCTGGGCCTGCGCCGTCGTGAAAAGGTCGAGTGTGAGGGCAAGACCCTGTTCGACGTCCCGCCCCGCCTCGCCGAGTCGCCGACGGAAATAGTCGTAGCCGGCTTCATCGATCCAGGGGTAGAGGGAGGGCCACCCCTCGAGACGCTTTCGATGAATCGCCGGGGCGAAGAGTTCGGTCAGCGAAGATGCGGCCGCTTCTTGCCAGGGTGCCGTCAGCGCAAAACGGACATAAGCGTCGACGGCGAAACGTACGCCGGGCAGGACGTGGCGAAGGTCGCTCACTTCTTCGCGTGAAAGTCCGACGGCTTCGCCCAATCGCAGCCAGGCTTCGATGCCGCCCTCATCGCCGGCACGGCCATCGTGATCGAGTATGCGCTGGACCCACTTCCGGCGGACTTCCCGGTCTGGACAATTCGCGAGAATCGCTGCGTCCTTGCGCGGAATCTGGATCTGATAGTAGAAGCGGTTCGCGACCCAGCCGCGGACCGCTTCGCGGTCGAGTCCGCCTTCATTCATGGCGATATGGAAGGGATGATGAATATGGTAGAAGCGTTCCATGTCGCGCAGACGAGCTTCGAAATCCTCTCGACTCTGAGCTTTGGGCTCTGCGTCGCCGGTTGTCATCCGAGTTCGATCTCCATGCCGTCGTAGGCGACCTCGATCCCGAGCGATGTGAGGCGTGCACGCTGCGGCGATGTTTCGTCGAGAATCGGATTGGTGTTGTTGATGTGAATCAAGATCTTGCGACCTGACAGCGGGGCCAACTTCTCGAGCATACCGTTCGAGCCGGTCTGCGCGAGGTGTCCCATTTCGCGGCCGGTCTTGTCGGCGGCGCCCCGATCGACCAGTTCATCGTCGTTCCAGAGCGTGCCGTCGATCAGCAGGCAATCGGCTCGTTCCGCTTCCTCGACGAGCGCGGGAGTCCATTGTCCGAGACCCGGGGCGTATAGACATCGTTGGCCATTCGCTTTGTCGAGGAAGACGACACCGATCGTGTCGTCTTCGGCGGGATTGTGTCGACGGGGGGAGTAGGGGGGCGCTTCGCTCGGCAGCGGAATCGGATGGATTTCGACGCCCGGAATTTCCGGGATTTCGAACGCGACGCGACCGATTGCGTCGACGGGCCGCCATTCCACGCCGCAATAGTGTTCGAGAACGTTCAACAGCGGATAGCCCCCGGTCAGGTCGTCGTGGACGCTCGGACTGCAATAGACCGGAAGTCTACGAGTGTGTTCACGCAGAGTCATGAGTCCCGTCGAGTGATCGATCTGGGCGTCGACGATCAGGACGGCGGCGATCGCGGTATCGCGGATGGCGCGGGCCGGTTGTAGGGCCGGGGTCGCTTGTATCTGAGCGCGCAAATCGGGTGAAGCGTTCACGAGCAACCAGTCGACGCCGTCGTCGCTGATCGCCAGAGACGATTGCGTTCGCGGTGTCGCCTGGATGGTTCCCGTACGCAGGCCGGCACAGTTCGGGCAATTGCAATTCCACTGAGGGAAGCCACCACCCGCACCGGAACCCAGGACCTTGATCTTCATGGCGCCGCCGAGCTTCGATCGAAGCGTGATGGATGGGAATGTTGCCGGATCATGACAGAGCGCTCAAAAGGGCTTCACGACTACACAGATGACGATTCCGATCATCAGAATGGTCGGGACCTCGTTCGCAATCCGGTAGAAGCGTTGGGGGCGTTCGTTGCGGTCTTCGGCGAAGGCATTTTTCCAACCCATCATGGCGAAGTGTGCGCCGAGCAGTCCCGCGACGAGACCGAGCTTGACCCAAAGCCAGGCGCCGGCGCTTGGGAGATAACCCGGCGTTCCCGGAATCGCGATCATCAGCAAGCCGAAGAAAAGGCTCGCGATCATGGCGGGGCGCATGATGATGCGTGCGAGTCTTTCCTCCATCCCCTTGAACGTTTCCGAAAGGACACCGCCGGGTTCTGCATCGCAATGATTGACGAAGAGCCGGGGCAGGTAGAGCAATCCGGCCATCCAGGAGATCACCGCAATCAGATGCAGAGTCTTGATCCAGGAATAGAAGGGAAGGAGTAGGTCGGTCATCCGAGACTGAATTGTTCGGCCAGATTTCGTTCCGAGAGGCTTTGGCCCGCTTCGAAAAGAACTTCGATGGCGACGCTGCGATCCTCGCCGACCTCGACCTCGACGACCTCCCGAACTTCGGTCGAATCCGCGACCGCACTCACCGGTCGCTTCTCCGGTTCGAGCACCTCGATACGAACCTTCGACGCTCGGGGAATCAGGGCGCCTCGCCAACGCCGGGGGCGAAAGACACTGATCGGTGTCAGCGCCAGAACGCCCGCATCGAGTGGAAGGATCGGACCATGCGCGGAGAGGTTGTACGCGGTGCTACCGGCGGGGGTCGAGACGAGGATCCCATCACAGATCATCTCCGCGAGCCGCGTGACTTCATCGACGTGAACTCGCAGCTTGGCCGCCTGGCGAGTCTGTCGAAGCATCGAAACTTCATTCATCGCCGGCAATTCAACCTGATCGCCATTCGCCAGGCGGGCGACCATGCGCAGGGGATGGAGCCGGGCGACCTCGGCTTGTCGGATTCGGCCGAGAAGATCTTCCGAGGAGTAGGGATTCATCATGAATCCGACGGATCCCCGATTCATTCCGAAAATCGGCGTTGCATGGGAGATGAAGTCGTGGATCGTCTGGAGCATGAATCCGTCGCCGCCAAGCGCGACGATCACGTCGGCGTCCGCCGGCGGCTTTGAAGGGTAGAGCGCTTCGAGTTCTTTGAGCGCGGCCTGGGCGACGCGTGTCTCGGCGGCCACGATGGCGATGTGTTCGGCCTCGGCGAATCCGCGAGGGCTCGCCGCGCCCACCGCGAACGGTTCTGTGTTCTTTTCGCCCATGAAGCCTAGTCCTATGTCTCTCGTCTACGTCTCGTCGCCGAGACCCGGGTCTGATCGCCGATCCCGGAAGTCAATATAGCCTAGCAGCCGCAGGGACCGGCTCAGGTTGCATCGGCGGGACCTGGGCCCTCCGGCCGGGGGACAGGAACCACGACCTCTCCGCAGTCCTTTTGCCGTTCGTGAATTTCATTCGCGAATGGGAATCAACGGCTCGAAGGCGTTCGATTCGCAGTGTCACGGATGGATGTGACGGTTATCGTCCCGCACTGCATTCGACTGGAGAACGAGAGTGGAGGGGTTCTGGAACCCCCTCCCGACTAGGGGAGTTCGAAGATGGATACGGATGCGATGAGTGAGGGCATGCAGGGTGCGATGAGTCCGGCGATCGAAATGCTGTCGAGCTGGGGACTCAATGTCGTGGGCGCGATCGCGCTGCTGATTGTCGGTCGAATCGCCGCCACCTGGGTTCGCCGGAGCATTACCAAGGCATTGACGAAGGCCGGTACGGACGCATCGCTGATTCGTTTTTCGCGAGCATGGCCTACTACGTCGTCCTCGCCGTCGTCCTGATCGCCGTGCTCAATCTCTTTGGCATCGAAACGACCTCATTGATCGCCGTCTTTGGCGCCGCCGGATTGGCAGTGGGCCTGGCCTTGCAGGGAACGCTCTCGAATTTCGCTGCCGGCGTGATGTTGTTGATCTTTCGACCGATTCGCGTCAGCGATTTCGTCGAAGTCGCGGGGCAGGCGGGAACCGTCACCGAAATCTCCATCTTCAGCAGGTTGCTCAACACGAGCGACAACGTTCGCCTCACGATCCTGAACGCGCAGGTCTACGGCGACACGGTCAAGAACTATTCCTTCAACGACACGCGCCGAATCGACTTGATCATGGGCATCGGTGACGGCGACAATATTGGGACGGCCGTCTCGATCATCGAACGCGTCATCAACTCGGACGAGCGCACGCTGCGTGATCCCGCACCGACGGTGGCCGTCGCGGAGCTGGCCGACTCATCCGTCAATCTGGTCGTCCGGCCCTGGTGCAAACAAGAAGGAAGACTATCGGGGCCTCCGTTGGGACCTGACGCGAAAGCTCAAGGAAGAACTCGAAGCCGGCGGCTGCAATATTCCTTTCCCCCCAAACCGACGTACATGTCTTGGAGTTCCCCGGGAAGTCGGTTTAGGGGTCAGCGTCTTGGAGCTTGTCGGGTCGTCGGCTGGCCCGGCGCGATTGCTTATCTGAATGAACGGATGTTGTTGTGCAGTGGGCGATGCGCGCTGCAATGGGGAGTTCGAGAGTGACTATGTTTCAAACGGAATCTGGCCGCGGTCTGATGCTGGGTTTGATCCTGGCGGGAGCGCTCGTGGCGAGCATTTCGGCCGCCGCGGACGGCGACGCGGAATGGACGGGGGACATCGCGCTTTCGGTCTCCGCCCAAAGCGGTACGACGGACTCCTTTTCGGGTGCAGTCGATGCCAAGACCGATCGGGCATCGGAGAAAGATCACGTGACCGTTCGCCTGAAAGCAGACTACGGCACCTCGGAGAAAACAGGCGACGATGGAGCGAACACGACGCAGGACTCTCAAACGCTCACGGCAGACTGGAAATACATTGTTCGCGAGCGCTTTTTCTGGGGATCCAGGTCCGAGGTCTCGCGCGATGGAACGCAGGATCGAAAACTGCGGGTCGCCGCGGACACGGGTCCCGGCTACCGAGTCTGGCAGAGCGATGTCGACGGGAACGAACATTTCGATGTGAGGGGTGGAGTCGGATATCGATTGGAGATCGTCGATGTCCCAACCGGGACACCGGAGTCCGGAACGGACGATCATCATTTCGTGGATCTCGTTGCCGGGTTCGAATACAAGAACATGTTCTTCGACGACAACCTCGACTTTACGCACACGGGATCGGTTCGAGCGCCCGCGAACGGCTTCAGCGACTTCATCGTCAACAGCGAAGCCCTCGTCGGCGTTCCTTTCTCGGAGAGCTGGTCGTTTCGTGCGGGCGTTTCCGTCGAGTACATCAACGGCGCCCCGGACGGAATCAACAAGGTCACTACGAAAACCAGCGTTGGTCTCGGCTACAAGTTCTAGCCTGCCACCAGAAACGCGGAGTTTGCAAGCGGCGCCGTCCGCCCACGGGCGATGGTGGTTTACGTTGGACGGCCGCCTCTGCTTCGCCCGATCCGGCCTGCTAAGCTGCGGCGCTCGCGCGACGCTGCGCCAGGCGAATGGGACAGACGGGCTGGATGTATACGATTCTGATTGCGATCTTGATTGGAGCGACGAGCGGGGGCATCTGGACGGCCCTTGCGCTCTGGAAGACCTGGCAGATGGGGATCGTTTTGACAGTCCTCGTCGGCTTTCTTTCCTTCATCCTGATTTCGCGCTTCATGGCGCGACGGATCGAGCCGCAGTTCCTGGCGATCCAGCGGCAGATCGAATCCGGGCAGACGAGACTTGCGATCGGACAACTCGAAGCGATGCTTTCGCTCTCGCGCTGGCAGGTCCTCTTGAAGGGTCAGATCCACGCCCAGATTGGGATGCTCGCCTACGCCACGGGCGATGAGAACGCGGCCGCGAGCCATCTGGCCAAGGCTGGGATTCGCGCGACGGAAGCCCAGCTCACCTACGCTGCGCTCGAATATCGTCGCGGCCGAAAAAATGAGGCGCGGGAGATCCTGACCTCTTCGATTCGAACCAACAAGAAGCAGATCCTTCCCTATCACGTACTGGCGTGGATGATGGCGAAGGATGGTGATCGCGAGGGTGCGATCAATAAATTGCTCGAGTGCCAGAAAATCGAGAAGAGCAACGAGTCGACTACAGAGAATCTGTCGCGGCTACAGAATGGCAAGAAGCTCAGCATGAAGCGCTTCGGGATCGGCTGGTTTGGACTGCAACTCGAGAAGCCGCCGGCGCAAATGCGCGCTGCTCAGGGCATGGCGGGTCGCAAGGGATTCCGCCAGAAGCCTCGTCGCCGACACTAGCCGACCTTGACCGAGGGTGGCCGACGTTAGTCGGGAATCGGAACCTCATTCTGGATGGACTGGTCGAGCGTCTGCCGCCGACGAATCAGCTGTGGCTCGCCGGTCGTATCAATCAGGACTTCGGCGGCCTCCGGGAATGAATTGTAGTTCTTGGCCGACATGCCTGCGGCATAGGCGCCTGTTCCCTCGATGACGAGTGTGTCGCCGATCGCTGCCCTGGCCATCGTGCGTGGCGCGAGGGTTTCCGGGTCGCCGGGTGCCGGTGTCCAGATATCACTCGATTCGCAGCAATGGCCTGCGACGACGTACTCGATCTCTGCGCAGTCTCGGCTCGCTTCGCCATCGCGACCCGAGCCGTGCGCTACGACGTAGAGCGGGTGCTGCGCGCCGTACATGGCCGGTCGCAAGAGCTCGGTCATGCCCGAATCGATCTTCAGGAACGAGTAACCGTCCGAGCCGGTATCGACGATGTCGACGATTTCGGAAAGGATCGCGCCTGCATTCACGACGAGATAGCTACCGGGCTCGATTTCGAGTTGGAAGTCGTCGCTATTCGCGCTGCGCCGCGTGAGGAAGTCGGCGATCAGCGGGCTGACCGCCTGGCCGATCTCCTCGAGATTCGCGTCCGTCTCGCCTTCGACGCGCGCGACTTTGAAGCCGCCGCCGAGCGAGAGTCGGCAGAGATCTGGGAAACGTTCGGCAATCCCGAGAATCAACCCGGCACAGCGTTTCCACACTTCGGGATTGCCACCCGATCCGATGTGGGTGTGCAGCCCGCTGAGTCGCAAGTCGAATTCCCGGGCCAGTGCGAAGGCTTCATCGAGTTTTTCGTGCCAGATACCGAACGAGGAGGCCATGCCGCCGGTATTGGTGCGGTTGTTGTGGCCGCTGCCGGCGCCCGGATTGACCCGAATCGAGAGATCCGTGCCGGGGAAGAGCAGGCCGTAGTGACGGAGCTGTTCGAGGGAACAGGCGTTGAAGAGGACGCCGCGCTGTACGAGGCCCTTCAAATCCTGGGGCAATTCCTGGGCCGTGATCTGGATATGGGCCGGCGGGATTCCTGCCAGCAGGGCCCGTTCGGCTTCGAAGCCGCTGCTGGCGTCGATATGAAGACCCCGAGCGTCGAAGATTCGGAGGATGGCGGCGTTTGGCAGTGATTTCATGGCGAAGCGTCCGACCAGATGGCAGGGCGACGGGAAAGCCACGACGCGATCGGCGGCCACTTCGAGTGTTCGCTGGTCATAAACGAAGACCGGCGTTCCGAATCGCTCTCGAATCGCTTCGATCTGGGCTTCTTCTAGAAAACGCAAGGGTCGGGGCTCCAGGAAGATCGGCGCCAGCATAGCAGCCCCAGCGTCTGCTTCGGTCCCTTCCGCGAGTCGAGGGCGTGCGCGATCGGCGGCACGGCGTCGTCGTGTCGGGAAGAATTTGACGATACGCGGGCGCATGCGAGACTCACGACCCAACCGGGTTCAGAATTGGACTGACCTGGCCAGTTTGAGACGAGGGGTGAGCGGGTGTCGGTAGAGGTCAAGACGGAAGGGCTCGATTTCATTCGGACGATCATCGCCGAAGATCTCGCCTCCGGAAAACACCGGCAAATCGTTACGCGCTTTCCGCCCGAACCCAATGGCTACCTCCATATCGGTCATGCCAAGGCGATCTGTCTGAATTTCGGGATCGCCTCCGAGAACGCGGACAGTCGCTGCCATCTGCGTTTCGACGACACGAATCCGAGTACCGAAGAAACGGAGTACGTCGAAGGCATCCAGGCCGATCTGCACTGGTTGGGATTCGACTGGAAGGATCATTGTTATTTCACGTCGGACTATTTTCCGAAACTCTACGGGTATGCCGTCGATTTGATCGAACAGGGCAAAGCGTTCGTCGATGACCAGAGTCCGGAGGAGATTCGCGCCAACCAGGGGTCGCTGACCGCGCCAGGGACCGAAAGCCCCTTTCGCGATCGAAGTGTCTCCGAAAATCTCGATCTCTTCTCTCGCATGAAGGCCGGTGAGTTTGAGAACGGTCGTCGGGTTCTGCGCGCAAAGATCGATATGGCCTCTTCGGTCGTCGCGATGCGCGATCCGATCCTCTACCGGATCCAGAAGGCGACACATCATCGGACGGGCGATG
>CAWLAJ010000109.1:0-12806 GCA_963854795.1 Deltaproteobacteria bacterium UBA4427
GTCCTGGTGACCTCCGGGCCGGGCGCAACCAACATCGTCACTGGCCTGCTGACCTCACACATGGATTCGATTCCCATCGTTGCCCTGACGGGGCAGACCGTCACTTCGATGCTCGGCAAGGATGGCTTCCAGGAGGCCGACGTCACGGGCATCACCTACGGCGTCGTGAAGCACAGCTATCTCTTGAAAGACGCGGCCGACATCCCCAGGGCGACGCGAGAGGCATTCCACATCGCGACGACGGGCCGCCCCGGTCCCGTTCTACTCGATCTGCCCAAAGACGTGACCCAGGGACCCTGTGATGCTCCCTTCGTCGACGAGATCGACCTGCCCGGCTATTCGGTTCCCACCCACGGGGACCCGCAAGCGATTTCAGAGGCCGCGGAGATTCTCAACGCCTCTCGCCGTCCCGTGCTCTACGTCGGGCATGGGGCAGTCATTTCGAATGCAGGCAAGGCTGTCATCAGATTGGCGGAGAAACTCCGTGCGCCGATCGTCAATACGCTGCTCGGCAAGGGCGCGGCGGACGAGACTCATCCGCTTCATCTCGGCATGCTCGGGATGCACGGCACGGCCTACGCCAACAAGGCGGTCGACGCTTGCGATTGCATCATGGCCATCGGTGCCCGCTGGGATGACCGAATCACGAGCAAACTCGATGAATTCTGCCTGGACGCGGCCAAGATCCACATCGACATCGACCCTTCCGAATTCGGAAAAATGATCGATCCCGACGTGGCCATCACCGGGGACGCGCGACTCGTACTCGACGAGTTGATCCCCCAGATCCAACCGGCCGACACCAAGGAATGGCTCGAGCAATGCGACACCTGGCGACAGCGCTATCCGCTGAAATACGCGAAACAGGGAGGCTTGCGGGCCCAGCATGTACTGGACCGGTTGAACGCCCTGACGCAGGGCCAGGCGATCATCACGACCGATGTCGGACAGCATCAGATGTGGGCGGCACAGTTCTGCCTCTCGACGACAAATCGACATTGGATTTCTTCGGGCGGCGCCGGGACCATGGGATTCGGTTTTCCCGCCGCCATCGGCGCCCAATTCGGCTGTCCCGACAAGAAGGTCTGGGCGGTGGTGGGCGACGGCGGCTTCCAGATGACGCAAGCCGAATTGGCGACGTCACAGATCCACAAGCTGCCAACGAAATGTCTGATCATCAACAACAACTACCTGGGAATGGTCCGGCAGTGGCAGGAGCTCTTCTTCGACAATCGACTGTCCGGCGTCGATCTTGTCGGCAATCCCGACTTCGTAAAGCTTGCCCAGGCCTACGGCGTGAAGGCCTTGCGTATCCGGCGCCCCTCTGACGTGGACCGGATTCTCGCCGAAGCCCACGCCTACGACGAAGGACCCTGCGTTGTCGTCGCTGAAGTCGTGAAGGAAGACAACGTCTTCCCCATGATCCCTTCCGGCGCACCTCTTAGCGCCATGATCATCGAGAAGCCGAAGGGCCCGCTGGCCAAACCGACCGGGAGCACCTGAGCCATGCGAAAGGAAGAGGAGTCATGAGTAGCGCGACGTCGATTGACACCCGGCCGGCACCCTCGAAGACCGCGAGGCTATCGCCAACTTCGTTGCGGCACCGATCGGGCGCCGTCGACACGACGAAAACTCTGCATACAATCGCCCTCTTGGTTCGAAATGCGCCGGGCGTTCTCGTTCGCGTTGCCTTGGTCTTTTCGCGGCGGGGATACAATATCGAGAGTCTCGTCGTCAGCCCCGGCGCACGAAGCGGATTTTCGCGAATGACGGTGACCTGCTCGGGCGATCCATCCATTCTCGAGCAGATGATCAAACAATTGACCAAGCTCGTGGATGTCGTTCATGCACTCGACCATACAGCTTCCGAGTGCTTCGAGACCGAAATCGCGCTGGTCAAGATTCGCTGTGACGGGGAGGCGCGACGCGAGGTGCTGGAAATCGCGGAACACTTCAACGCTCGAGTCGTCGATTACGCCGGCGAAAGTGTGATTCTTCGCGTCTTCGGCGGGAGCGACAAGCTCGACGCGATGATCACACTTCTCGATGAGGATCGAATCGTCGAACTCGTTCGCTCGGGAAAGATCGTGATGGCGCGCGCCCTGGAAGTGACCTGAGCACGGCCGGAGGGCAACTCTGCGGGAAAGCGGCGCGCACAGCCCCTAGGCCATCTGCTGGACCCAGTCGTAGGCCTGTTGCTGGTATTCCCACAGAGTCTTCGCGTCGATCGACAGCTCCGATCCGACCTCAACCACTTCTGCGAACTCTCCGCGGTCGAGGCAGACCGCCAAACGAAGCCTCTGGCCGAGGCGGCCTTCTGAACTCGCGAGCGCACTCTTGATGTCGTTGGGAAGCGTCAAGCCCGCGATCGCAGCCTTCTTGTCGACACCCAACAAGACATGAACGAGGGAAAGGCTTCCGACCAGGAATGCGGCCTCTCCCTCGCGCTTCGCCTCCGGGTCATCGTTCTTTCCATTCAGAGCGATCAGCTCCATCAAGCGCGCGCGACTCGCGGCAACACGGAACAACGGTCCCCGCGATCCATTCTTGCTTCCAATCTGGAAAAGCAAGAGATTGAGCCAGCGGCTGAGCCCCTTGGCACCGATCAGGATCAGGGATTGTCCAACGCTCTCGATCTTCTGTACGCGCGCGAGTTCGAGGCTGTTCACGAGTCGAAGCAGTCCTTCGGCGAGGGTCGGGTTGTCCTCGACGTGTCGAGTCACGGCTCCGATGTCGATCTCGCCCCGCGCGTCGATCAATAGCTGCAGTAGAAGCTTGCCCTCGGGATTCGCCTGGGTCTCCCCGCTATCCGAACACTCGGAGTAGGCCTGTCCCTGCATGAGGTCGAAACCCTCGTCTCGCATTCGAACAAAATCCGCGTCGAGTTCGATCGATCTCGCCAGAATCTGTAGCTTGCGGCGCTGCGCGCGCCGAATCAGCAACCCACGGGTATCGACATCGAGATTAAAACCATCGATTTGAACGGCATCGGCCAACTCGAGAAGTTGCTCTTGCGGATCGCGCCGGCAATAGTTGATGAAGAGCAGACGTGAGCCCCGTCGGCCATGCAGGTCGTAGAGGCGATTCGATAGGTTCATGCCAAGATCCCAACCCTGAGGCTGGACTCGTTACTTAAGGCTTGTCAGGTGGCCACGTCAGCCACCCTTCGACTAACATCGACCAGCCTGTTGCTTGACTCAGACGCAGCTTCGCAACTAACAAAATCGCTGTATCGAAATGCCTGGTGCGACAGCTCTATGCGAGCGTGCCCTAAGCCCCTTCTCGGGACCGGCCTTCTTCTCGTCCGAAATCGGGCGGAAGGTTGAGAATCTCGCTGGGAAATGACTCGACGAGGAACTCGACGATGTCCCGAACGGATATGATGAAAGCGGGCCAGCCTCGCTGATCCGTGACCGGCAGATGCCGAAAGCCGCCAACCGACATCATGTTGAGAGCCCAGGCCAACTTCGCGTCGATCGGAAGAGACTCCGGATCGCTCGTCATCACCTCGGCGAGCGGTACGGTCGCAGGATTGTGACCGCTGTCGATGATCTTCAAGAGCACATCGCGCTCCGTGAAGATTCCAATCAGCGGAGATCGAATCGTTCCATCTTCAGTGATCAGGACGCAACCACGATGGCGCCGCTTCATCGCCTGCATCGCGTCTTTCACCGTGGCGGTCTCGGCCATCGCGAGCGGCGGACGGCTGGGCAAGAGCGTGAGGGGCTCCTGGAGAAGCTTCGTATCGAAATTGCGGCGACGATCCTGTGCATCATCGAAATAGGCTTCGTCGTCAATCAATTCGTCCATCACTTCCGATTCGATCGACATTGAAGGAAACCCCCGATCCGAGCGGCAGCACCCGACCCGTCATCTTGCCCCAATATTGGCAGAACGCCACTAGTGCGCGGGTCTTGCACAGAAAGATCGCCTGCGGAACTCGCAGGACACGCTCGAAGACGGTTCCAGGTACCCCGCGGGTTAAATCGGTCGACTTTGGTGAGGGATGAGAGCGCTATTTCTCGATGGCTAATGAGTCGAATCGCCACCGCGAAGATAGGTCATGACGAAGGTCCGCCAGAGTCGTCGGCGAAGTCTTTCCCTGAAGGTCGGATCTGGAGCCGCCAAGAGACCCGGGTCGAGATCTTCATCCCCACCCATGAAGTCGACGAAATCACGGAGCAGGGCCGCCTCGTCCGCGACCACTTGAGCCATCGGATGGGTCGCTGAAATCGACGACGTCGAGGCCACGACCTTGGTCGCCTCGGGCGCCCGGCGACCGGCGACGGCCGGCTGCACGCTTCCAAGTCTGGGTCCGCCCGCAACCTTATGACTCGACCGTTTCATGAGGGTTCACCGATCACGGGGCCACCAGCCGAGGACGCCTCGGCCGCCTCCAAGAAGAGCTGCTTCACCCGGTAGAGACTCGAACGAACCGCATCGCTCGATCGAGCCGTGCGTCGCGAGATCTCGGGAATCGAGAGGTTCTCCAGATGTCGCAATTCGAAAATTTCCGCTTGCCAATCAGCGAGACCCTCGAGCCGTTCGGACAATTTATCTTGAAAGCGGCGCAAATCGAGTTGTTCGGCCGGCGAGCCCACTCCGAGAGACGGCCTCGGTATCAGGTCCTCGTCATCGGCCAGGTCGATCCGCTCGCTCATGCTCCTCGCCCGGCGAATGCTGCTATTCGCAGTGTTCTTCGCGATCCCGTAGATCCACGAGAGCAGCGAACTTTGACCGCGATAGCGATCAAACGAGCGGAAAACGGCAAAAAAGGTCTCTTGCACGACCTCCTCTGTCTCCGCGTGATTTCTCATACGCGTATAGACGAAGCTGTAGATGCGTTGGAAATAGCGATTGTAGAGTTCGGCGAAATGAGCCTCGCTCTCGGCGCGAATACCGACAAGCAATTCCTCATCGCTCAGCTCTTTCATCTCGACAGGAGACGTGGCCTTCTCGGCGCGACTCGTAGGATCGACCTCTTCGGACGAAGACCGGATCTCTTCATCCGTGAATTCCTCGAAGGGCTCCTCGCATGGCTCTTCAGCGGAATCGGCAAATCCCTCGTCCGGGGATTTGAATTCGTCCAAATCAAGTCGAGCTTCAGCATTGACGTCCGCGAGCGCGGACGCCGGTACAGCGGTCATACGGGACACAGCGATCTACTCCTCTGGCGTCCAAATCTGAACGCAAGGCCGCTTCCCGAATCCCAGAGCTTTGACAGGGCCCCCCCATGTCATAGAGGTAAGTGTCCCACCTCGCGAAGACGTGGCGCGGGGGGAGCGGAATAGATCAGTTTTTGAAGCCGTGCGGACCTTGGGGGATCCTGGTGCCGGTCAGTTGCCTGCGAGCGAGGACACCGGAGCGAGTCGGAAGCGGTTTCGACCGCGTTCACGCCGGGACTACTGGAGCAAGGCCAGCGCCGACTGCGTCGATATATTGGCTTGCGCCAGAACGGAGATACCCGCCTGCTGTCTCGCTCGCGAAATCGACGTCTCGAATTCGCGACTCGGCTGCGGCGGTGTTCTCGACAGCCATTCCAATCGAGCGGATCGCCGACTCCAAGCGGTTCTGGGCAGTACCAAACGAAGCTCGCAGCGAAACGATCTGGGAGATCGCACTGTCGAGCAGAGCCAGCGAAGCCCGCGCGCCGGTCACGGTCGCCACAGCGACGCCGGAAAGACCGATCGCGCTGGTCCCCGCATTGACGCTCGAAACGACGAATCGATCGTCGACGGGATCCCCGGTCCCGATCTGGAAACTGGCCGCGCCCCCGGATTGCAGGATCAGGGTTCCGTTGAACTCGGTGACGGCCGCGATCCGATCGATCTCCGAGAGCAGCCCCTGAAACTCGAGGTCGACGGTCGCCCTTTCGGTCGGGCCGAGCGTTCCGTTGGATGATTGGATCGACAATTCTCGCATTCGAATCAAGAGCGTGCTCGTCTCGTTGAGCGCGCCCTCCGCGATCTGCAACATGGAGATACCGTCATTCGCATTGCGCTGAGCCTGCTGAAGGCTCCGGATCTCTGCGCGGAAACTCTCCGAGATGGCGAGTCCGGCTGCATCATCGGCTGCTCGCGTGATGCGCAAGCCCGATGACAGACGCTGAAGCGATTTCTGCAGCCGATCGGTGGTTCCGATTAGATTTCGCTGCGCATTGATCGATGCGATATTCGAATCGACTCGAAGGCCCATGTCTTCTCCATGCTCTCGAGCCTCGCCCTTTCGGGTGAAGCTCCCAGTCCCAGTGCGAGAGGAGATCGCAATCGCGATGCCAGTCGCTTGCCGGCGCCGAATATCGATCTGCGACGGCCCAGCAACGTCTCACATCGCTGGAGGCCGATCCGTCACCTCGAGCAGCCGCTCGCCCATGACTGCGCCTTGCGCGCTGAAAAGTCGATTTTCATTCTGAACCCATGCGAGGGCAACTTCTGCCGCATAGCACGCAAAGCGCGCTATGATGCCGCCGCCATCGCGCGCCCCCAGTTCGAGATACCCATTCCATGTCGTCGATTGAGTCAGACCGCCGTTCCTTGGCGAAGGCTGTGCAGACCTCCTATTCGCAAGCGCCTGGGGAGTCCTAGGTGACCGCGAATTCTCCGCCCTCTGCACAGACCACGGGGACACGCCTGCAGCGCATGCGTCGACGGATTCAGGACCATCCGAATCATCGGCGATGGTTGCTCTGGGCTTGTCTGGCCGGCGGATTCGCGACGACCTTCACCATTACGATCCTCGGTGTTTCGCTCAAGGCGATCGCCCTCGATCTCGAAACTCAGGTTTCGACGATTGCCTGGGTGCTGACCGCACCCATGCTGGCGCAAGCCGTTTCCGCCCCGATCCTCGGGAAATTCGGCGATCTCCACGGCCATCGGCGCGTGTATTTGATCGGTTTCGTCTTCGCAACCATCACCGCTATCTCCACCGCCTTCGCCTGGAATGCAGTGAGCTTGATCGGCCTGCGTACCCTGGGCCAGTTGGCGGGGACGGCGACGATGCCCGCTTCAATGGCGATGCTCTTTCGCGCATACGAGGGTCGCGAACGGGTCAAGGCGATGGGTTGGATGAGCGTGGTCTTCGCAGGCGGTCCGGTTCTCGGGCTCGCGATCGGTGGGGTCCTGGTCGAGAGCATTGGCTGGCGGCCAATCTTCCTGATCCAGGGTGGCTTGTCTGCGCTCGCGTGTCTGATTGCTCTACTGGTGCTCGTCGAAACACCTCGCCGAAAACACCTCGGTTTGGATATCCAAGGCTCGTTCATCCTGGCGCTTGGTGCCTTCACTCTCACATTCGCGATCAACCGACTTCCGAGTTGGGGCTTGACCGATCCGCGAGTCCTGGTGGCGTTCGCACTCACGCCGGTTTTGCTCGCAGCGTTCGCGCACGTCGAGCGACGCTCGTCCCATCCGCTGATCCCGATGGAATTCATGACTCGCCGAAATTTCGTGCTTCCCTTGATCATCGGCTTCACGCTTCAGTTTGCATATATGGGCGGCTTCATCATCAGCCCGCTAATTATGTTAGGCGTGTTCGGGCTCGGACAGGCCACGACCGCGATCTGGACGGCGGCTCGACCGATTACCTTTTCGGCGAGCTCCCCGATCGGGGGGAGTCTCGGGTCGCGTTACGGCGAACGCTCGATGGTGATCACGGGGAGCATTCTCATCTTCGCGGCCATGATGGCCTTTACCGCGGGCGCGGCCTTTGAATCGATGACCATGATCCTGGCAGGCCTGATCTTCGCAGGGATGGGCATGGGCTTCGCCCAGCCCTCGCTGAGCACGATCGTCGCATCGGCTGTTTCCGAGCAGGATCATGGGATCGCGGTCTCGACGATGTCGACGACTTCGGGAATCGGCGCGGTCGCCGGAATTTCGATTCTGACTGCGCTCTGTGCCGACTCCGAAACCGCAGAGGGCTTTCGGGATGGATACGCACTCGGCGCCGTGGTGGCCGCCCTGGGGATCGCCGTCAGCTTCGGCTTGAGAAAGGTCGCCTACGAGACGCGGTCCGCGGCGTCGGCGAGCTCGTTGAAGGACGCGGGCGATCGCGAAGACGAAGCCCTGGCCTCGGTCGCCTGACTCCCGGGCAGTTGCAAGAACGAGTCGCCTTCTGGTCGGCTAGCGATCTCGAAACAGAACCGTCGACTCGCCGCCTCGAATGGCACAGTCGTCCGCCCGCATGAATTGTGTTCGGTTATCGAGTCGGCACGAGACGAGTGGGTCACCTCCACGGGTGGGAGAACTCGATCCCGGCAGATGCTCGAGCATCCCGGCGCTCAGTCTCGAAACGATCGAATCGGTTGCCCCTGCGGCCGACGATCGTTCTCGCTCCGCCGATTCGGCGGCCAGTGCCGCATCGAGTTGATCGAGCTTTTCGATGGCGGCCGGGACTCCCTCGGGTGTCGCGACGACCATCCGAATCCCGATGATCGCAGCAAGCAGGATCAATCCGATACCCAGCTTCGCGCCGGCCTTCCAATACGCAGACTTCATTTCCGGTTCCATCCAAACCGAATCGGCTTGATTGCGAATGGGCTTGAGTCGTCTGTCTCGAGGGCTCGCGAAGCCCCGTGAGAGGGAGCCTGTCTAGAGCGAGCGTGGCCGTAGAGCCTAGGAGGGCGGGCGCAGATCTCGCGGAAGACCATATCCGCGCTCACCGATGATGTTGAGTTGGATATTCGTGGCGCCGCCCGCGATCGCAGGGCCCATCGAGAAGATGTATTGCAGCACCCAGCCGGTCGACGTCGTCGTGCGACCCCACGTATCGAGTTCCTCGGCGAGCGGTGACAGAAGACCATCTCCGCCCAGGAGATCGTACGCACACTTCATGATTCGCTGCATCGTATCCGTCGAGCAGATTTTGTTCATCATCATCGGGCGCATCGCGGTGGCCATCTCTCCTCGATGGGCCGCCGTGAACTGAAGCAGGTCCGACATCTCGCTCGTTCGGACGTAGCCCTCGATCAAGGCGAGCTCCTGTCGAATTCCCGGGTCCTCGATGGCCGGACGGCCACCGCGCACGCGAGTGCGCGCGAGTTGGACGAGATCATCGAAGGCTTCGCGCATCAAGAAGGGGTTGCCGATCAGATTTCGTTCATGCACGAGAGTCGCGCGAGAAACCTGCCAACCCTGCCCGCGCTCGCCAACGATACTCTCCGCGGGAATTCGAACATCCGTAAAGAAGACCTCGTTGAATTCGAAGCCTCCACTCATTTCGCGAAGCGGTCGGACTTCAATGCCGTCCCGATCCATGGGAACGAGCAAATACGAAATGCCCGCATGCTTTTTCGCATCGGGTTCCGTCCGAAAGAGCCCGAACATCATCGCCGCACGCTGCGCCCCGCTCGTCCAGATCTTCTGGCCATTGAGGACCCATTCGTCGCCATCGAGACGCGCCCGACATTGAAGCGAGGCCAGGTCACTGCCCGATCCGGGCTCGCTATAGCCCTGGCACCAGGTCTCGGCGCCGGTGAGGGCCGGCGGAACAAAACGTTCTTTCTGCGCTTCGGATCCGAAGTCGAGCAGCGTTGGAACCAGTATCCCAGCCCCCTGGTTCGCAAGGTCTCCGGGCGCGCCGGCTCGGTAGAACTCTTCGCGAATGATCCGATCCATGATCGCATCGCTCTTCTGTTCAGAGCCTCCGTATCGCTTGGGGACCCCGCGATAGACGAAGCCGGCGTCGATTCCGCGCTGGCGAAAGAGGGCCTCCTGCTCTTCGAGGGGCCGCTGCGCCTCGGCGCCGTTCAGAGGCCATCGCGTTAGAAAGTCGCGAACCGATTCGCGAAAAGCTTCATGCTCTGGAGCGTATTCGAGATCCATGGGGCTCGGACCTACCAGCCGGCCAGCGCCGCACAGCGCTCGCGATGTTGCTCGGGAGTTCCGAGAAAAGACCGATCAAACATGATTCGCTTGAACCAGATCTGAACCTCGCATTCCCAGGTAAATCCGTATCCGCCATGAAGCTCGACCGATTCACGGGCAGCACCCATGGCGCGCTCCGTAATATGGGCCTTGGCCATCGATGCCGCTCGCGAGGCTTCTTCCGGAAGGTGATCCTGTGCATACGCGCCGTACCACCACAACGCGCGCGCAGGTTCGATCTCGGTCCCCAGTCGGGCGATCATGTGTTTGATCGCCTGGAACTGACCGATCGGCTGACCGAATTGCTCACGCGAAAGGGCATGGGCGACATCGAGCTCGATGAGCTTCGACGCGGCACCAAAGGCATCCGCCGCCAGCAGGATTGCGGCGGCCGCGACCAACTGCTCGGCAGCCCCGGCGTCCCCCTCGAAGACTTCTGCCCGTGCGTCGTTGAATCGGACGGTGGCAAACGGGCGGGTCCGGTCGATGCCGTCTTCCTGGACGATCTCGACCCCCTCGCTTCGTGCGTCGACCCAGGCGAGTCGTCCGCCGTCGAGCCCAACCAGAATGTGGTCGGCAAGGCCTGCATGCATCACGACGTTCTTGACACCGGAAATTCGCTCTCCGTCCAGGCGGACCGTCCAGTCGGGGGGAGCCCAATCGCCGGCCCCCTCCTGGAGTGCGACCGTGGCGGTCCATTCGCCATTGGCGAGCTGGGGCAGGATTCGTGATCGGGCCTCCTCGCTCGCAGCGAGCTTGACTCCGAGCGCGGCAAGCGAATGACCCAGGAACGGCGTTGGCATCGCTGCCTCACCAAAGACCTCGGCTACCAGGGCCAGGTCGAGCAGTTCCAGCCCGGCGCCACCGTGCTCTTCGTGGACGATGAGCCCGGCGACACCCATCTTGACCAGTGCCGCCCAAAGCGCCGGATCGTTTCCCGACCCGTCATCGAACAACTCGCGTAATCGTGTCGTCGGACATTCCGCGAGCGCGAAAGTTCGAACGGTTTCCTGGAGCATTCGCTGCTCCTCGGTCAATCCAAAGTCCATCTCTTCTCCAGCGGGCGGGCGCCGCGAAGAATTGGCAGGGACCTACTCACTCCGCGCGCGCAGCTTAGCCGCTCGATATGCATTTGTTGTTCGGGGCCAGCCACAACGATCGGTACAATCATTGAGAATCGAATTTTGATTCGGGTCGATCACCCGCCTTCACCACCGATAAGTCGAAGTTGACTACGTTATTGAACTTGAATGTCCTTTTCAATAAATAAAATCGACAAGCCGGCGCTTCTCCAGCTCCTGTGTCGGGAACTGCACGAGGATCTGGCCGCTCTCGTGCGCCGCCAACACGACACACAGAGCGCGGCAACGCATGAGGAGAACCGGGCCGAACACAGCAAGGACACGCGCGCCACGGAGCAGAGTTATCTCGCGCGGGGGCTCGCAGCGCGCGTCGCCGACCTTCGCCAGACGGTGGCCCAGATCGGCCGAATCGAAACGCGCCAATTCGACTCGAGCGACCCGATCGCCGTCATGGCGCTCGTGGCCATTCGCGTCGAGCAAGAACGCGAAGTCCAGTTCTGGTGGCTGGTTCCCGCCGCCGCCGGCCGCGAGCTCGTTCAGCAGCGCGTCCGCATTCGGACCGTCACGCCAACGGCTCCGCTCGGACGCGCCCTACTCGGACTCCACGTCGACGATGAAGAGTCGTTTACGACGCCTGGGGGACGCCGATCCTTTGAAATCCTCGAGATCGCCTAACGACGGGAGGCCGTCGGGGTCGGCGTTCCGCGCGGGGTCGACTCCTCCGCCCTCGACACCTGCCCAGAGCCCCGTCTTGCCGAGCCCGCGAAAGCCTCGTAATTTCATTGACGCGCCGCCTCTCACGCCTTCGCGATCGCTCGGCATGGGTCGCCGGCAACCCGTGCCTCGTCCATCGATCCGACACCACCAGGGAAAGCCGTTTGAGTCCGTCACCCACTCAATTCGATTTCAAAGATCAGACGGTCGTCGTGACCGGCGGATCGCGGGGAATCGGTCGCCGGATCTGCGAAGTCTTCGCGGACGCGGGCGCCCAGGTCCACACTTGTAGTCGACGCGGACTCGAAATCCCCTTCGAGAACTCGTCGATCGAGGACGAGATCGTCGATGTCCGCGACCCCGCGGCGACCGAGGACTGGCTAGCTCGTTGCGCTGAAAATCGAGGCGGCTTCGACGTGCTGGTCAACAACGCGGGCGGCGCACCGTCGGTTCCTTCGGCGGAGGCCTCGACGAAACTCACGAACAAGATCCTCGAACTCAATCTCAACGCGCCCTTGATTCTCTGCCAACAGGCCTACCCACATTTGTGCTCGCGTCCGGACGGCGGGGTCATCGTCAACATCGTCAGTGTCAGCGCGACCCGGCCGACACCCGGATCGGTGGCCTACGGCGCGGCAAAGAGTGGCTTGATGAATGCGACGCGATCCCTCGCCGTCGAATGGGGGCCCGTCATTCGCGTCAACTGCATCGTCGCAGGACTCGTCGCAACGGAAATGACCGGCGACCATTATGGCAATGATGCCTCCAAGGATGAGATCACACGAGGGATTCCAGCCAAACGCTTTGCCGAACCCGAGGAAATCGCGCACGCCTGCCTCTTCCTGGCCGCCAAGGATTCGAGATACGTTTCGGGCGCGGCGCTCGAGGTCCATGGCGGAGGCGAATGGCCTCCGACGATTCCCATGCCGCAAAGTAAAGCGGACTCGCCAGAAAGTTAGATGTGCAGGCTCTCGGGGAGCCATCGGTCCCGGGATTCGAATCGTTCGCGGCCAAGGGGTGAGAGATCGCAGGGACCGTACCGCCCTTCGACGATCCGCTCGCTGAGCGCCGAGCCGATTCCAAAGGACTGCATCACACCCCGCCCGGTGAAGGAATGCGCCTCGAAGAGGTTTGCGATGCCCGGCACAGG
>CAWLAJ010000110.1:0-12751 GCA_963854795.1 Deltaproteobacteria bacterium UBA4427
CGTCGCCTCTCGTTCCCCCAGCGACCAGACAGAGAGAAGGATAAGAGGAACGGTGACGAGTTGCTCGGAATCCGGCCGCAGCACGATTCAAATGCCATCGAGGCCCCGTCGGTTGCCGAGGGGCCTCGATGAGGACGTTAACACCGCTGCTCGGAGATTTCCCGATTTTCCCCTAGGGGAAAACAGGGATACGTCACGATCATGACAATGGGCATGGCGGGTAGCGCCGCATGGCGGGGACTTTCGGCGTCCGAGAGAATTCAGGAAGAGGCGGAAAGGCGAAGCTTGCCTGCGTCGAGTTCGAGTACCAGCTCATCCGACTCGTCGGAGACGCTGAAAAGGGTCGCATCGAGGGCCGCCTGATGCTCCGTATGACTTTGGGGCTCGCTGATCTGGCCCGTCCATCCGGGATCGCTCTGCGCGATCCGATCCTTCTCTGACATCCGCTCGCTTCCCCTCGATCTCAAACCGTTTGCCGTCGCGAACCGCGACCGCAAGTTCTTATCGCGAGGCCGTAGCCTTGTCTTGAGGGCTTTTCGCACTCTCGTGGACCCTTCTTGCCTACTTCCGGCACTCCATCGCAAAACACTTCGTTCTCGTTGGAGAAGAACGTTCAAGATGAAATTCCAAACGCTCTTCGTCACCGGCTGGATACTGGTTTCGATTACATGGGTCGCTTGCGATGGGTCGGAGGCCGCGTCCCCGACCGCCGCCGGCCGCCCTAAATCCGCAGAGGCGACGTTCTTCGGAAGCAAGCAGGCGGACGACGTTCGACTGAGGGCAGCGCGCGCGTTCGACCAGGCAGACGTCAGTCGATCGCGCTTTCGGTCGCGCATCGGCCCGCAACCCTGGCCGCGAGATCTACCTTCAGGTTGGCCAGAGCCAGAGGGCGCATCCGTGATGGCTGATTCGAATGGCCGCGAAGACGGCCGTCTTCTGCTCGTCGATCTGCCGGGCGACCTCGACCAGGCCATCGTTCTCTATCGTAGAGCGCTCGGAGAGGTCGGATTCGAAGTCGTGCGCGGGCGCGGTGGCACCGACCGCCACATGCTCCGGGCACAGCGAGGAGACGTTGAAGCGAAGCTCCGCTTCTTCGTTCGACGCGATGTCACTCGCCTGGAAATTCTCTTCGTACCGGGAAGATCCGACCCCACAGGTTAGAGGGCGGGAACCGCTCCGAACGAACCTGGCGCTAGACAGAAGCGCTGTGAAAGACGAGACTGAACACGTGCGAAGCGGATTAGTCGTCCAGTGTCTGGCCATTGCCGTCGCCCTCGCGACCCTGGGAACGGGCTGCCGCGCCCTGGTGTTGGTCGGCGGCTTTGATGCAAACGCGATCGTCTTCGTCGAGGGTGAGCTTCAGTCGACCGAGCCCACGGCGCTGGCCGAGGTCGCACACGCCTGCCGCCTTGCAATCGAGACCCTCGGATACGACGAAGTCATGACGCATCGGGATGAAGAAGAGGTACGCTGGCAGGCGCAGACGGCCGGCGGGGACCCGGTCGAAATTCGTCTCATACCGAAGAGTGGCAAGCGAACGACCCTTCGGATTCGAGTCGGTGTGATCGGGGACGAAGCGCGATCGCGCCTCGTGCTGGAACAAATTCGCCAGTCTCTTTTGGGAATCGCGGCCACAGTCCCGCAGCAGGTTGATGGTGAGTAGAGGCAAGAGGGGTAACGCCAGTTGGAGGCATCCGACGGCCTGATCGAAGCGGTTGTCCTATTGGGCCTGGCCTCGGCTGCCCTGGCGACGACCGAGAGGCTCAGGCTG
This sequence comes from Deltaproteobacteria bacterium UBA4427, assembly GCA_963854795.1. GTDB lineage: Bacteria > Myxococcota_A > UBA9160 > UBA9160 > UBA4427 > UBA4427. The sequence continues at coordinate 1,772 of CAWLAJ010000110.1, forward strand.
CCCTCGGTCGTCGGGTTTCTGATCGTCGGCGCGATCGCGGGGCCTGGCATGTTGGGTCTCGTCGGCGAGCCCGATCGCGTTCGCGACCTCGCCGAGATCGGCGTCGTGTTCCTGCTCTTCGAGATTGGCCTCGAACTCCCGCTCGAACGCGTTCGTACACTGTGGCGCCCCTCTCTCGTAGCGGGCGGGTTTCAAATCGTCGCCACGGCGGGCATCGTCGCTGCCATCGTTCATGCGTTCGGACTTTCCTGGCCGGCCGCGCTCGTGATCGGCGCAGGCGTTTCGATGTCGAGTACGGCGATCGTCCTGCGACTCCTTTCGGATGAAGGTCAGATCGACGCGCCCGCTGGACAACTCGCTGTCTCCGTCCTGCTCATGCAGGATCTCGCGATCGTTCCCTTCCTCCTCTTCATTCCGCTCCTGGCCGGCGAGGCCGGGAGCGGGAGGGAGTTCGGCGACGTCGCTCTTGCCCTTGCGAAGATGAGCTTGGCCCTGGCATTCATCGGCTTCTCCGTCTGGTTCCTGGTGCCGCGCGTCCTCGACCGTGTCGCACAGACTCGAAGCGGCGAACTCTTCAGCCTGCTCGCGCTACTGATCGTGCTCGGATCGGCCCTCACGGCGGAATCCCTCGGACTCACCCTCGCCGTCGGCGCTTTCCTTGCGGGTGTGGCTGCGAGTGGCTCGCCCTACGCCCATCAACTGTTCAGCGAAGTCGTCCCCCTCCGAGGCATCCTGCTCGGCATCTTCTTTCTCGCCGTCGGGATGTTCTTCGACCCACGTCAGCTTCTCGAAACGCCCACGACTTTCCTGCTCGATGTCATCGCGATCACGCTTGGCAAGATCTTGATCGTGATCGTGGCCGGAATGGCGCTCCTGCGACGGAGTCTTCGAGTCAGCCTCGAGGCCGGGCTATCGCTCTGTCAGATGGGCGAGTTTTCCTTCGTCTTGCTAGGCGTGGCGGGACAGGCCGGCCTGATCGAGCCGGTTCTCCATCAACGCGTGATCGGCGCCTCGATCGCAACGCTCCTGCTTTCTCCCTTCCTGATCCGTTACGCGCCGGCCATTGCGGGTGCAGTGGCTGAGCGACTCCGTCACCCGGGCGTCGCCATGCCCGCAGCCGACTTGGCCGCGGACGATGAAATCGGCCGGCGTGTCGTCGTGATCGGCTACGGACCGGCGGGCAGAACGCTCGTGCGCTTGCTTCGTTCCCTCGATATCCCCTACATCGCCGTCGACACGAACCCGGCCGCCGCACTCGAAGCCGCCCAATCGGGCGAACCCGTGATCTATGGCGACGCCACCCGACCACAGGTGCTCGAACATCTGCGCGTCTGGGACGCACGGCTCGTCGCGGTCGCCATTTCCGATCCCCTCGCCACGCGGCGAGTCGTTTCGCGAATTCGCGCGATGGCGCCCGACACCAAGATCCTGGCACGAACCCGCTACGTGCGGGAGGTCGATCAGCTCGGCGTCGCGGGCGCCTCCGTCGTGGTCGCCGAGGAGTTCGAGGGCAGCATCGAATTGGTCGCCCGCGCACTCGAGTATTTCGATATCCCAACTGGCGCCATCGCGCGCTTCACCGAAGCGCTGCGCGAAGAGGGCTATGGCGCGATCCGCGCCCCGGTCGCTTTGCCGATCGACCCCTGGTTGATGGAATTGCTCGACCATACGGACACCGAGTGGATTGAAGTTCCGATGTCACTGACCGGAGAACCGACCTTGGGTGAGCTGAACATCAGAGCCGAATCCGGCGGCAATGTATTGGTGATCGAACGCGGTGCGAATAGCCATCCGAACCCGCCACCCGACTTTGCACTCCGGGGTGGCGACCGACTTCTCGTCCTCGGCAGTGCCGAGAACCTTCTTCGCGTGCGACTACTGCTCGGAGGCTTTCGCGACGACTGAGGGTCGCCCTGGAAGACCAATCCGCTGTGCTACCCCTTGCCCGGCGACCCTTACATTGAAAATCGCAGCACCTCAGTCTGTGAGCCCAATGCTCGAAAAAGAAACTTCCGATCGTCAGCGCCTCGAGCGCCTTCAATCTCGACCGAGCGACGTTTTTGCGCGTCGCCATCTCGGGCCGCGCAGCGATCAGGTTGGCGAGATGCTGCGATCGATCGGGCTGGATCAGCTCGAAGACCTGGCGCGCGCGACCATCCCCGACTCGATCCGGCGCAAGGAAAAGCTCGTACTCGACGGACTCCCGAGCGCCCCGCTCGGCGAAAACGAACTCCTCGCCGCACTCCATGAGATCGCGAGCGAGAATCGGGTTCACCGAAGTTATCTGGGCATGGGTTACCACGACGTCATCGTTCCCGGCGTGATTCAGCGAAACGTTCTCGAAAACCCGGGCTGGTATACGCAGTACACGCCCTACCAGGCCGAGATCTCCCAGGGTCGTCTCGAAGCACTACTGAATTTCCAGACCGTGATCGCCGATCTCACGGGGCTCCCACTCGCCAACGCCTCGCTGCTCGATGAGGCGACGGCGGCGGCCGAGGCGCTCGGCCTTTGTCGGGCCGTCACGCGCGGCAGCAAGTCGGGTTTCTTCGTTTCCGAAGACTGTCATCCACAGATCATCGGTGTCTTGCGCACGCGGGCCGTGGCGCTGGGCGCGACGCTGCATGTCGGTGATCCCGAGACTGCGGATTTTGCGGATCTCGACTGTTGTGGCGTCCTCCTTCAATACCCGGCGAGTGATGGGCGGATTTTCGATCCGCGTCAGATCATCGAGCGCGCCCACGACGCCGGCGCGCTGGCGATCGTGGCGGCGGATCTGCTCGCGATGACCCTGCTCAGGCCGCCGGGCGAACTCGGTGCGGACATCGCGCTCGGGACCACTCAGCGTTTCGGTGTCCCGATGGGATTCGGTGGACCCCATGCGGCCTATTTCGCCACGCAGGAGAAACACGCGCGCCGTATGCCCGGACGACTCGTCGGACTCTCGCGCGACGCGCAGGGGCGTCCCGCCTATCGCCTCGCCATCCAGACTCGCGAGCAACATATTCGCCGCGAGAAGGCGACGAGCAATATCTGCACGGCCCAGGTCCTGCTCGCAATCCTCGCCAGCATGTATGCGGTCTATCACGGACCGGAAGGCCTGCTGCGAAATGCGCGGCGGATTCATCACCTGACGCGCAGCCTCGCGCGTGGCCTTCGTCGTCTCGGCCATGAGGTCGCCGACGTTCCCTTCTTCGATACGTTGCGCGTGCGACCGATCGGGCGGAGCGTTCCCGAGATCCTCTCCGCGGGCTGGGAACGTGAACTCAACTTGCGCACCCACTACCAACTTCGGGACGGGGACTCCGAGGGCGCTACTCCGGACGGGACTCTCGGAATCTCTCTCGATGAAACGACCGGACCGAACGACGTAGTCGACATCCTGACGGCATTTTCGGAAACCGGTGAACTCGATTTCGACTTCGAGGAGATCGCCGATTTCGGCGCGGACTCAGATGGATCGACCTGGCCGGACCCGCTCGTCCGGAACTCTCCATTCCTCCAGCACGAGGTCTTTCATCGTTATCACAGCGAGACGGAGATGCTCCGCTATATCCACCGGCTCGAAGCCAAGGACCTTTCGCTCACGACTTCGATGATCCCGCTCGGGTCTTGCACAATGAAGCTGAATGCCACGGTCGAAATGATCCCGGTGACCTGGCCAGAATTCGGCAAGCTCCATCCGTACGCGCCCGCCGATCAAGCCGCTGGCTATTCGGTTCTCTTCGAACAACTCGAGACCTGGCTGGGCCAGATCACCGGACTTCCCGCGGTCTCCCTACAACCCAACGCGGGATCGCAGGGTGAGTACGCCGGCCTGCTCGCGATCCGCCGATATCACGAGCGCGAAGCGGCCGCAGAGTCGAAACGCGATGTTTGCCTCATCCCGGTCTCGGCACACGGAACGAACGCTTCGAGCGCCGTGATTGCGGGCTTCCGCTGTGTCGCCGTGAAATGCGATGACCGCGGCAACATCGACGTCGGCGACTTGCGGGAGCGAATCGAGGAACATCGTGAGCAGCTCGGCGCCTTGATGATCACCTACCCCTCGACCCACGGCGTCTTCGAAGAAGCCGTCCGCGAAATCTGTTCTGCAGTACATGATGCGGGCGGCCAGGTCTACATGGATGGCGCGAACATGAATGCGCAGGTCGGCCTGACCTCACCGGCCGAAATCGGGGCCGACATCTGCCATCTCAATCTGCACAAGACCTTTTCGATTCCTCACGGAGGCGGCGGCCCGGGCATGGGCCCGATCTGCGCAGCCGAACATCTGCGCGACTTCCTGCCGGGGCATCCCATCTTCGGAGAAGGCGCGGTTTCCGCTGCACCCTTTGGTAGCCCTTCGATCCTACCGATCTCATGGGCCTATATCGCACTCATGGGTGGCGATGGCCTAACACGGGCGACCGAGATCGCGATCCTGAATGCGAATTACATGGCGCGACGACTCGAAGGACACTACGAGGTCCTCTACACCGGGCCGGGCGGGCGCGTGGCCCACGAATTCATCATCGAGTGCCGACCCTTCGAGCGAAGCGCGAATATTACGGTCGAAGACATCGCGAAGCGGCTGATCGACTACGGTTTCCATGCGCCGACGATGTCCTTTCCCGTTCCCGGAACCCTGATGATCGAGCCGACGGAGAGTGAATCGAAAGAGGAACTCGACCGATTTTGTGACGCCTTGATCGGGATCCGCGACGAGATCCGGGCGATCGAGCGCGGCGATCACCAGGACTCCGATTCACCACTCAAATACGCACCGCATCCAGCGGAAGTCGTCACGAGCGACGACTGGCCCTTCGCTTACAGCCGCCAACAAGCGGCCTATCCAACAGCCTGGACACGCCAGCACAAATTCTGGCCGCCCGTCTCGCGAATCGACAACGCCTGGGGTGACCGCAACCTCGTCTGCACCTGCCCTCCCGTCGAGGATCTCACCTTCGACTGACCGCTCGTCGACCGGGTGGCGAGGCGAGTAGTGCTACCTTTTCGCGCTTCACGCAGCGGCGGAGTGAACACTCGTAGGCGACCCCTATTCAATTTCACAGATTCTCTGGTCGGCGGATCCCGCCACCCAAACCGCGATCGGAATGGTGCTTTCGGTCGCGGTACTCGCGCTCGTCACCGTCTTCGTCCCTCTGATCGTGCGACTTCTTCGTCTCTACATGCTCGAACGACGGTTGCTCGAACTCGTCGAATACGCGCTCGCGACATCGAACGTCCGCGGTGGAAGCCGGACTTCGAACGCAGACCACGCGATCGAGCCCGAAGAGCTGCGCGGGGCCTTCGCCGATTCCCCGATCTCGGCCTCGTATGAGGAATTCGATCGGCTATGGAAGCGCGCAGCTGGGGGCGGTCGCCAGGGAAGACGTCGCCGCCGCGATGACGAGCTATCTCGCACGACTCCGAAGACTTCCCGCCCTCTGGGAGAGCCTCGAGTCGATCGAGATTCGCGGACACACCGACCCGCGCGCCATTCGAAACCCATACGCGACCAACATGGTCGGGTCGCAGCAGCGAGCGCTCGGTGTGTTGCTCTTTCTCGTCGGTCCTGACGGACTGGGCGAAGCCGATCGCCGCGATCTCGAACGTCTGGCCACCGTATCCGGCAGCTCCTTTTCCAGACCGCCGGCGTCCTGTCCCGAGCGCACGCGCGAATGCTATCCCGAGTGGCGTCGGGTCGAATTCCGACCGGTCTTGTCCGAGTCCCTGCGCCGCGGCGATTGGTCTCGAACGGTGCAGGGGGTCCACACGGCGACGACACGCACCGAGCAGGAACGCGACCCGCAAAAGCGTTGAGACGCGAAACGACCCCTGACCCAGCGGGTTCCTCTGGTATGATCTGCGACCCCTCAACAACGGAGAATCTAGATGGCCCGCTCAACGCAGCTCACACGCTTCGCTTCTCTCATCGTCGCCCTCGCCGTAACCGGTCTACTTTCGGTCGCCTGCGATTCGGGTACGGAAGAGCCCGACGCGCCCACACCAGCGCCTCTCGAGATCGAGGATTCAGCGCCAACGGACGCCAAAACGGACCCGATCCTCGACAGTGGCTTCGCGGCTTCGCGCTACCCGAGCGATCTACCGGAAGGCGTCTTGGCCACGGTTCCCGACAACTTCCCCAAAGCTTTGCCGCTCTATCCTGGCTCGGCACCCGCGCAGGGCCGCGGTGTTGAGGTCGAGGGCGTTCCCATGGCCGCGCTTCAGCTTCTGACGATGGACCCACCCGAGACCGTCTACGACTTCTACCGAGAGAAGCTGCAGACCGAAGGATGGGAGATCGAGGATCGCGAAGAGTTTCGCGGCAAGAATGCGATATCCGCCAGCAACGGAAAGTGCAAGGCTTCGATGCTCGTCACCCCGACCGAAGACGGTGGCTCCGACATCTTCCTGATTTCGGAATGCTAGTCGAGTGCGGCCCGATCCCGTTCGCGGATCCGGGCCGCATTGCTTCCCTGATCCTTCAGCCCTCGAAATCGCTCCGCCGAAGGAAGCGATCCACCCGATAGAGCGCGATTGAATCCATCGTCATTTCTGCAACCGGCGTCGTCGCGATGCTCTTGGGCAGCGAGTCGATTGTGGTCTGTGACACGACGAGCGTGTCGGGATCCGCGATTTTCTGGATATGCCCGGCGGTATCGAGCACTTCGCTACACGCGATTCCAGCATCCAGATCGACCAGGGATACCCCCGTATGAGCGCCGAGCCTGAACTGAAAGTTCTTGCTCAGTAGATTCAGGTCGCGATTGAAGTCGGCCAGCCGTTCGAGGATGGCGCTTCCTGCCAGAACCGCATCGGGCGCCGTCTCGAAGAAACACATCAGCTCGTCGCCGTTGCTGTTGAGGACCTGACCATCCCATTCCTCACAGATACCGCCAACATAGGCCCGAAAACGCTCGAACGAGACGATGATGTGTTCCGCCTTTTCGCCACCGCTCTTCAAGGCACGCGACGCGACGACATCGACATCGAGGAAGGTGCCCATGACGTTGTACTCCTCGATCTCGCGATCGAGATTGAGTTTGTGCTCCATACGACGGGACAAGGCCGATGGCGAATCATCGCTTCCTGAGTGCGCGAAGTCCTCGAGATGAACCTCGAGCGCGACTTGATCCGCGAGCTGAATCACATCCCCATCGCCCAATTGTACGGAACCATGCAGCGGGAACCCGTTCAACAACGTTGGATTGGTCTGGCTTCGGAGCGAGAGAACGATCGAGCGTCCGTCGGCCGTGATTTCCGCGTGGAGCCGAGAAACGCCGAGTTCGGAAATCTGGACTTCGGCTTCGTCACTGCGTCCGAGCCGGATCGTCCCCATCGAAATCGGAAAGCACCGCACCGCGCCGGCTGCAACGCCTCGAAGGATCGTCAACTCGCCGAATTGAACATCCATCGGCCTAACGTCGGTCACAGCGGCGGCGACTCCGGTGGGCGGTTCGGGAATTTCAGTCTCTCGGCTCGTCGCCGTCTCCGGGGAATCTGAATCCGCCTGGTGAAGACCACCGGTCCGTGTTGAGTCGCGAACAGCGTCTTCCATGATTTCGGTCAGCCCGCGTAGGTTCATCCCGCCTCGGGCTCGAACGTCGATGACCACTCGACCCATCTCGATTCGATCTCCGACCGAGAGTCGACTTCGAGTGATCTCCACGCCGTTGAGGAGCGTCGGGTTCGCAGCAGACTCGATATGCTCGATCGTAGTTCCTGTCGATTCGCGGCTGATCCACGCCTGCTCTCGGGAGATGCTCTTGTCTTCGAGCCGAACGACATCGGTCTGGCCACTTTCGGGCTGCCCACGACCGACGAGCACGCGATCGCCCTCGAGTGTGAATTGATTCCCCGCATCCGCTCCAGCGAGCACCATCAGCTCCATGATCAAGCCGGTCGGTTCTCGCGTTTCCCGATTGCGCCACGCCGTCATCCAAGTGGACACGGAAGCCTCCATAGAGCCGATCGGATCGGCGCGGCCCATATGATTCCACAGGCTTGGCGTTTCACCGGAACGGGTCGAACGCTCGCCCCGAGGGACACGAATGGTGGCTTTGGATTATCGGGTCTTTCGCAGGCCGTCGGCCAGCAGGCGGTCGGCCAAGGTCGATACCGGCATCTTCTTGCGCTTCGCAATCCGCTCGAGCTTCGCGAGCTCGACATTCGTCAGCATCACAGCGATTCGATTGACACGCGCATTGGACGAGGGACCGCTACCAGAGCCCTTGGGACGACCCGCTCCGCGACGCGATCCACCCCAGCCGGACTTCTTCGTTCTGGCCATTTCGTCCTCCGCCGTCGACTCCGGATCGATCGGGATCTGGGCCCGAAGCTCACGCAGTCTGACGTATCGCCCTCGCTTTCAAGTTCGGCTGGTCGAACCCATATTTCGATCGGGAAAGATAGAGATACGGAATCGGGCGTTCTCTGGAGATTGGGGCCTATTCCCGCTCATCTCCCGGAATTCGGCGCCGATTCTTCACGTTGCCGCGATGGCGTTTAGAATCCAGACGGCGTTTCTTCGCCGCTAGAGTCGGTCGCGTGGGTCGGCGCGGCGGCTCCTGATAGAGCGCCGTCTCGACCAATTCCCGAAGTCGTTCGCGTGCCATCTCCCGGTTCCGCTCCCGGCTTCGATGGCGAGCCGCGTGGACGATCAACACGCCGTCCTTCGACAGTCGCGCTCGGAGCCGCGCTATCAGCCGCTCCCGAACCTCCGACTTGAGACCGCGGGTATCTCTCAAATTCCAACGCAACGTGACACGCGTACTGGACGTGTTGACGTGCTGCCCGCCCGGCCCGCTGGAACGACTGGCCAATTCCACGATCTCCCTGCCCGGAATTCGATTCCCGCCGGAAAGCCTCAAATCCCCGTCGCGCTCGCCTCGCTCCTTGTCCATCTCGCCCTCGTCCGAACCGTTTCTGGCCGTGGCCCTAGCCCCCCGGATCGACCTTCAGACTCGGGCCCTTTCGGTCGATTCGTCGAATGGGTGGCCCTCTGCTCGGGCCATTCAGCTCGTGCCCGAGATAGTGCCTGAGATAGTGCCTGAATGGTGCCGATGCGGCGCCCGTGTAGCGAGCAAGGGAAGCGCGACTTCGTGAGCCAGTCCACACCCGAACCAGCAGAAGACCGAGTCGTGCTCTTTCAGAATAGGGGCGAGCTCTCCGAGTTCGCGCACCTGCTCTCCGAACTCGCCGTTGCGGTGGAAGAGCGCAGCGGGAGACTGCCCACGCCGACGGACCTGGAAGGTGCGCGCCTCGTCGTAGTCTCCGGCAAGAGCCTGCTCGAGTCCGGGGCACCGAATCTCAGTCTTTGGCCGCGCACGATTGCGGTCATCGACGATTCGAGTCGAACGCTCGTCTCGCATCTGAGTCGAATTGGCGCGGCGATGGTCATCCGCCGCCCGATTCACCCTCGCGCACTTCGCCTGCTCCTGCTGCATGAAATCTACCGCGGCCCCGAAAGACGCGGTCGCAGACGCATTCTGATCGGGCACCCGATTCGAGTCACCTCGGGTCTCTTCCGACCTCAAGCGACCTTGCTCGAACTCTCGTCGACGGGCGCTCGCATCGAACTCCCCAGCGCACCGAAAGTCGGCACGAAGATGCGAATCCTGATCGGCAAGGACCTGACCAAGGGAAAGCCGATCAAGCTGCAGGCGAGAGTTGTACGTTCGATTCGTTCGGCCGGGGACTCGAGTCGAACGGGAGCCGAGGTCGGAGTGGCCCTGATCGACGCGATCAAACACGCCAAGGTGCTCAAGGGCATTCTCCATCGCTTTGCACTGGGTCCGGCTTCCATGAACACGAAGGGTGCATCGAACGAGGTCAGCTCGTCGAACGTTGCAAGCGCGACGAACGAAACGACCGCTCCGGTCGCTGCCGAAAGATCGCTGCCGCCGAGTCGAGGGCCCACCCCCCTCCCGCCCGCTCATGACGTGGCCAAGGTCGCCGACTCCGTCGATCCGATCGCTCCGGACATCGACCCGGACGATTCGGCGGCGACCGCGACGGAGGCGGAAGAAACCGTCGTTGAGATCGCCAACGTTGAGATCGCTGCCGAAGAGGAAGCGGAGGCGAACGCCGAAGCCTCGGAGTCTGTCGATGCTGAAGAAACCTCCTCCACGAAGGGATCGGATCGGCGCCAGGAAACACGAATCCCCTACGATCGACGAATCGTGGCGTTGGGCGAAGAGGCCGCTCGGGTGCTCGTCGGACGAGATCTGTCTCGTGGTGGCATGCGCATCGCGGCGACACCCGCGGTTTCGGTGGGTGATGTATTGCGTGTCGCGTTTCACAGTGAGACCCAGACCGAACCGACCGTGGTGATCGCCCGTGCCCAGCGTGATGATGGCGAGGATGGCCTGGTGTTGCGTTTCGAAGACCTCTCGGAGAGCCAGACCGATCAACTCGAGAAGATCATCGCCAGTAGCTTGCCGGTCCGGCCGAGCACAGACGAATTCGCGGACGTGGCCGAGAAGAGCGACACCATCGTCGTCGCTGAAATGATCGAAACGATCGACACTGCCGATCGGGATGATGAGATGGATGGGGGGGACGATTCGGGCTGCCCAGCCCCCCACTACGTCGAGAGCGACGAAGAAATCGACGCGCATCTCGACTCAGTCTTCGATACAGACGAGTCCGTAGAGGACGCCGGGTAATCCGAGCGGACCGACACCGTGTTGATCAAGCCAGGCTCGCTCGACGTCCTGTGCTGTTGCCGCACGCGCAAGGGCTGCCGGCGAGGGCTGGATCTCCCGCGCCATCTTCGCGACGCCGTGGCCACTATCGAATAGACGCGTCTCGATTCGGCTCTCGAGTGCGACCGCCAGGGCAAGGCGTGCCTCACGAAGAACGCTGGCTGTTTGATCCACGCTCTTGCGAGTCGGTCCGGCGATTCCCGCCGCGCAGATTCTTCCCTCCTCGACGGGCGGCTCGATCAGCCAAACCGGGTATGAAGGCTCGGGGAGGGGTCCGACGGATGCTTGG
>CAWLAJ010000111.1:0-12733 GCA_963854795.1 Deltaproteobacteria bacterium UBA4427
GCCTGTGACGTCGCGCTCGCCAAACCGGGAACGATCACCGTGGAGCTGATGCTTCGCGGCAAGCCGATGGTCGTCATGGGTCGCGTGCATCCCGCGACGGCGCTGATCGCGCGCCGTAGCTTGCGGGTGGGTTGGCTCTCCATGCCGAACCTCATAGCCGGTGCCGAGATCGTTCCAGAGCTCATTCAGGAAGCCGCCACAAGGGATCGAATCGTGGCGGCACTTGCGCCACTCTTTGAGGGCGAGGCGCGCAGTCGTCAGATCGAAGCGCTCGCCATCGCCAGCGATCGGTTGGGCTCTGCTGGCGCTGCCGAGCGCGCGGCCACGATCGTGGAGGAATTGTTTGGGACCGCTCCGGCATAGTCTGGCTGCACTCATGACGATCGGCCTCGGTCCCTTCGCGGCCGCTGCTCTATTGGTTCGCCCCAAGCTGCGACGCAACTTCGCCGAACGGCTGGGGCGAATCGAAACAGACGGCGTGCCACGCATCTGGGTTCACGCATCGAGCATCGGCGAGGCAAGGGCGGCCAGTCGACTGGTTCGATTCCTCGAGGAACGTGGCCACGGAGTTCGTGCGTCAGCGTCGACCCAGAGCGGTCGCGATCTATTTCGGAGCGAATTTCCGGGCATGCCTTCGAATCTCGCACCTCTGGATCATCCATGGTGCGTCGAGACAGCGATCATCCGGGGTCGTCCGCAGCTCTCTGTCCTGATCGAAACCGAACTCTGGCCGAATTGGATCGCGGCCTGTGCGCGACGCGATGTACCCATTGTCGTCGCGTCCGGCCGGTTGTCGGATCGTTCATTTCCTCGCTACAGCCGGATCAGACCCTTCATGCGTTCGACACTTCGCAGAATCGATGCCGTCGGCGCGCGCACGGAACTCGATGCCGAACGGTTCATTTCTCTCGGGGTACCCGAAGAGCGCGTTCGAGTGACCGGCGACTTGAAACTCGATCCGCCGCGAGAACAGCCGGCCCTGGCCATCGACCTGATCCGGGCGCTCGCCGACGTTCCCGTCGTGGTCGGCGGGAGTACCTATCCCGAAGAAGAGATCGGCCTGCTCGATGCGCTCGAGAACGCTGAAAAGGCCGGGCATGCTTTCGTTCTGGTGCTCGCGCCCCGGCAGATCGAGCGCGCCGCCGAAGTCCTCAGTCTATGTCGCAGTCGGCATCGCCGCGTTCATCTTCGTAGCGAGTTGTCGGGTCGCCATCTGGTTCCGGGCGAGATTCTCGTTCTGGATACTCTTGGTGAGTTGGCCGCGATGTACGCGACAGCCTCGATCGCATTCGTCGGTGGAACATTGGCTCCGATCGGCGGTCACAATCTCGTCGAGCCTGTCCATGCAGGCTGTCCGGTGTTATTCGGGCCACACTACGAAAATTCCAGAAAGGTCGTCGAGATTCTCGAAGTCGGTCGCGCCGGTCAGTGTGTCTCGGACCGCGAGGATCTCATGAATGCCATCGTCGAAGCCTTCGATGATCTCGAAGCGTGTCGAGTCCGCGGCGAGGTCGGCCGCGAAAATCTCGAAGCTCACCGGGGTAGCGTCGATCGGACTCGCGAGATGATCGAGGAAGTGCTCGAACGCTCTAGAGGTGGACGGCTGGCCTTGGCGGAAGGGTCGAAAACGCCGAGCCGGCCCTCTTTCCGAGAGAGCGACGATCGATCCGCATTCCCTGGCGAAGGCTAAGCGAAAGCGATGAGGATCTCACCCGCTGCCGCGATCATCCGGCTGGCTTCTGGATTCTACGGTCTGGGTGCGCGCATTCATCGCGGCTTCATGCGCAGGACCGCGGCCGGCCGGGGCCGACTCGCTTGCGCGGTGGTGAGTGTCGGAGGTTTGACCGTTGGCGGTGCCGGCAAGACGCCGGTTGCCGCGCGTCTGGCCAGGGGCTTGCGCGCAAGAGGTTGGCGCGTCGTTCTGGCGAGTCGCGGCTACAAAGGGCGGAGTCGGGGAAAGGTCACTCTGGTTTCCGACGGGTCCCATATTCACGCGAGTCTCGCCGATTCGGGCGATGAATCCTTCGTGTTGGCGGCTCATGCGCCCGGCGTGCCGGTTCTGGTCGGACGGGATCGTCGGATCGTCGGTCATCATGCCGTCTCCGTATTCGATGCCGAAATCTTGATTCTCGACGATGGTTTTCAACATCATCGATTGGCTCGTGATCTCGACATCGTCTGCATCGACGGTTTCTCGGGCTTCGGAAATCGCCGATTGCTTCCGGCTGGCCCGCTTCGCGAAAGTGCCCGTATGCTCGGTTACGCCGATTGGCTCTGCGTCGTGGACGGAGAGAGTCGTTGCGAAGGCGATGAGCGTCGCAAGACCGAATCGGACATCGTCGCTTCGAGTCTGGATTTTCCTGGCAGCGCGGTTGCGGATTCCTTCGCAAACGATCGACAGAGACCCATTGTCCATGCGAAACGGCGCCCGACGAGTCTGGCCTCGCTCGATCGAACGCAGACGCGGCCGATCGATTCCCTGCGCGGTCTGCGTGTTGGCATCCTTTCTGGAGTGGGGCGGCCAGAGTCCGTTCGTCGAACGATCGAATCACTCGGCGCCATCGTCGAGGCGGAGCGTCGCTTCCCGGACCACCACGTCTATTGCGCCGAAGACTGTTCTGACCTCGACTTTTCTGTGTTGCTCTGGCTCACGACCGAAAAGGATGCCTTCAAGATCTTGCCCGAATGGCTGGGAGACCAGACGTTGTGGGTCCTGCAGGTGGAGATCGAGTTCGAGGAAGAGACCAAGTTACTCGATCGGCTGGAGGAGGAGCTTCGAAGCGCGGGCCGATTGACCTCGTCAGGCTCCTAGCCGAGTGGACTCAGCCGGCCGAGCCTCCAGGCGATGCGATGTCGGTGGATCCTGAGCGCTTCGAGTCGGGACCAGCGCAACAGCGACCGACGTAGCGCTCGATCGCCAGCGCAGTAGGCGGAAAGCACGAGGGCCTGGTAGCGCTTGGTCGCGAATCGTCCGTGTCCCGCCTTTTCGAGTGAACGGCGGAAGCGAAGCAGTTCGCGAACTCGCTGACGTGGAGAAATCGAGCCAACGATTCGGGTTCGGTCGAGATCGATCAACGTGCAGCGCGGCGCTTCGCGCTCGTCATCGATCCCGGCGGAGTCGATCAAGATGTTGCGCACATGGAGGTCGCCATGAATCGCGCCGGCGTCGTGGAATTCACGAAGCGCTCTCGCAAAGCCAGCGCAGGTCGCTCGCAGTCGCGCTTCGGTCGGCGATGTCGCCAAGAAGTCGAGACCATCTTTCGCCTCCCGACGTTCGATCGATGCAAACGCAGATCGCCAGAAGAGTCCCCGACGCCGACTCACTGCGAGAACGGGAGGAGGCAAGGAGATGCCCTGGTCTCGCAGTGTCGTCCATGTCGAGAATTCTCGAAAAACGCGGGCGGAGGAAAGGGACCGGTCACCGATCCAACCCGCCATCACGCCCCCTCGTCGACACGGGCGAACTCGAATCTGTTCCCTCGAGTCGGGTCGCTCGAAAATCCAATTGGGTCCGCGTCCGCCGGCGACCGGCCGCGCTCGGGCAATTGCTTCTTCGAAGCCCTTCGAGTCCACCAGTCCCTCGTCGCGAGCCCATTGCTGGTGGTCCTGCGCGACGAGTAGACGAAAGCCGGAAGCGTTCTGGCGAATTGACTTCATGATATCCATCTGCTCATGCCGGAATTCGCTTTCGTTCGATCAGAGTCAAGGCGATGCCCAGTACGGCGAAGGCCAGATTAGGCGTCCAAGAAGCCAGCGCAGCGCTGATCCACGGCTGATGAGCCACGGATTGCATGGCTGCAGTCAATGCGTAGTAGCCGAAGGCGACCGCGAGGACGAGCAGGAGTCCCGGCGTGCGCCCGCGATGTTCGCTGGCCAAAGCGATCGGAACCGCAACGCAGGCGAAGAGCAATGGAGCCAGGGGAAGAGCCCTGCGGCGATGAATTTCCAATTCATATTCGATTGGATCGCGCTGATCCAGCTCGCGTAGCGGGTCATCCTGGTTGGCGCGCTCGATGACCGTCCGCAGTTCGGCCAGATTCATCTGCTTCGGTCGGACCGGGCCGAAGTCTCCGCCCAGAATATGGCCGACATCCATCGAGTACTCGAATTCGCGGAAACGAATTCTCTCGTAGCGTTCTGGCTTCCCCTCGATCGGCGTAAAATGCACATCACCATTCCATAGCTCGAGTTCGATCTGCGCCTTTTCTTCATCGAATCGAAAGCGACCTTCGTTGGCGAAGACCCGGAACGGACGTTCCTTTTGACTCTGGTCGAGAATCATGACCCCATGAAGCGTTCCGTCTCGATCGCGGTCCTCGACGAAAACCAATCGTGGTCCTACTTGACGAAACTTTCCGGGCTCGAGTATCGCGCCCCGTGCGGCCGCCGTCTTGAAGAGTTGAACGAGCTCGCGCCGCGACTCGTGCTCGACAGAAGCCATGAGCCAGGCCGAAACCGCTGTCGCGAAAGAGCCAAGAACCAGATACGGAACGAGGAAATGAGTCGGACTGATTCCGGCGCCCGACAGAGCGCGAATTTCGCCGTCGGCACCCAGGCGCCTCACGGACAAGAGAATTCCCACCAGGAAGGCGAGCGGAATCGAGTACGCCAGAGCGATGGGAATGATGCATTCGATCACGACACGAACGTCCTGCATCGTCATTCCGATCAGGAAGAGTTGGTCGAGTCTGCGCAGCAGGTTCTGGGTCAAAAGGACGAGCGTCAAGAGAAAGAATGCCAGCGCACAGTAGACGAGGGTCTCGCGTATGACATAGAGGGAGAGGGTGCGCGCGATTCGCATGGTCCGTATCCTATCGGTCGGGCCCACAGTCGGCGAGGCGTCTACCCCTTGTCCCATGCTCGCTCTTCTGCGTTCGGGCTCCATTTCCGGGGAATTCTCCGACACGTCCGAAATCGAGTGCAGCTTCCGCATCCTCCCCATCTTCCACCGCCCGCGACATCCGCTGAGACTGCACGGTTGCGGGCAGCACCGCTAGCAAGGTCAACGCCATGGGCAAGATCAACACGTCGACGATGGCGCTGACACGGCGAGGTCGCCCGGGGGCGTGCGCCGATCGGATTCTCGTCATTCGGTTGGGCGCCCTGGGCGATGTCATTCGAACTCTTCCTGCCGTCAAGGCGCTGCGTTCGAGCTACCCGGGGGCCCATCTGACCTGGCTGGTCGAGCGTGGGTCGGCCGACGTTGTCGATGCGGCCGGGTTCACCGACGAAACAATGGTGTTCCCGCGCGAGGAACTCGTCGACGCGCTTCGCGCGGCGGACGGCCTGGCGTTCTTGAGAAGCCTGCTCGCATTCACGCGTCGCCTACGGGATCGTCGGTTTGATCTGACTCTGGATTTTCACGGCATTCTCAAGAGCGGGCTGCTCGCGCGTCTGTCCGGTGCTCCGATTCGATACGGTTTTGGGAGTGGGTTGGCGAAGGAATTCGCCGAAGTTTTCGCGAATCGCCATGTCGATGTTCCGACTCCCGCGATCTCTCGCTATGAGCGAAACGCCGCTCTGCTGAAGGGGCTCGTGCCCGACGCGAAGATTCCCGACGAACCCTTTCTTACACCGTCTTCGCTTGCGGCCGCACGATTGACTGCGCGTCTGCGCGTTTCGGGCAGGGATGAGGAAAGGGGATTCGTGTTGATGCACCCGGGCAGCAGTCCGCGGGCCAGGTACAAGCGCTATGCACCTTCGGCCTGGGCGGAGGTCGCGCGCCGGCTGGCCGCCGAGGGCGTTGCCGTTTGGATCGCGGCGGGTCGGACAGGCGAGGAGCGGGCACTCGCCGCCGAGGTTCTTCGGCTTGCCAACAACACTCTGGTCTCGGCACCCGAAGCACGAGGTTTCGATGATTTGCTCGCGCTGCTGGATCGGGCTTCGGTTTTCGTGTCTTGCGATTCCGGTCCGCTCCACGCCGCTTCGCTCGCAGGAATTCCAGTCGTTCAGCTGCTCGGGCCCACCGATCCGATTCAAAACGCACCCTGGCAACATTCTCCAGCACTTCGTGCCCATGTTCCGCAACCTTGTAGTCCCTGCCGGCGCGGATGTGCCGACCCGGTCTGCATGAGTGCAATCTCTCCAGCGCAGGTCGCGCGAAAGGTTCATGAGTTGCGCGGAAAGATCGCGACGCAACAGTGGCCACATCATCCTAGGCGCTCGCTGTGATCGGGCGAACATCGGCCGACGCGAGCGAGCGAATTCTCGTTCGCTGCCCGAATTGGTTGGGCGACCTGGTGATGTCGACGCCTGGGCTTCGCGCTTTGCGGGCGGCGCATCCGGACGCTTGGATCGTCGCGCAAATGCCTGCCAAACTGATTCCGCTTCTCGAGGGCGCCGACCTCTGCGACGAGCTGTGGCCGATCGAGCCGCGATCGGCCGGGGTCAGGGCCTTGCGCGCGGAAGCTGCTCGAGTGGCGCAGGGCCGATTCGACCGCGGGGTGATCATTCCAGAGTCGATTTCATCCGCGCTTCGCATGCGCTGGGGGCGCGTCGGTCGGATCATCGGATTCGCGCGAGATCCGCTCCGACGACTGCTACTCGACGAAGTCGTGCCGGCGCCACGCGAATGGGGGCGAAGGCGATTGGTCTCTCGTGAGCGATTCGTCGCATGTCTCATGGAGTCGTTAGGCGCGCCGACGGGGGATCTGCGGTTGACTCTGCAAGTGAGTCACGAGGAGGAAGCCCGCCTGGGCGTTCTTCTCGCAGAACACGATTTCGATCTCGAGCGACTGCGGCGCGATCGGCCGGTGGTCATCGCGCCAGGCGCGAGTTTCGGTACGTCGAAATGCTGGCCGGCCGAATCCTATGCAGAACTTGCAGATCGCATTGCACAGCAGGGGTTGCCGGTGATCTTGCTCGGTGGTCCGGGTGAGAGCGCAGTCCTTCGCGCAGTACAGGGCGCGATGAAATCGAAGGCCATCGCATTCGATGCAGCGCTCGATCTCGGAGCCGTCAAGGCATTGCTCCGGACGAGCCGGGCCTTGATCTCGAACGATGCGGGTGCGCGTCACGTGGCGGCGGCCTTCGGAGTGGTCGGCGTTGTCTTTCTAGGCCCAACCTCGATCGAGAAGACGGCGGAAAATCTGGATCGCATCGTCGTTCTGGAGAGCGAGCACGACTGTCGCCCGTGTTACAAGCGCACCTGCCCGATCGACCATCGTTGTCTCCGCTCGATTTCGGTCGAGACCGCTGAAGCGGCCCTCACCCGCGCGTTGCGATCAGCGAACGAGCCGGTCCCGCTCGCGGCCGCTTCGGGTGCGACGAGATGATCGACTTGAGCGTCGTGATCGCGAACTACGAGACGAGCGATCTGCTCTCGCGTTGTCTTGATTCGGTCGACCGTGCGATGCGCTTCGATTTGACGCTTGGGGTGGAGACGATCCTCGTCGACAACGGATCGCGCGATGACAGCGTCGAAAACGCCCGAAGTCGGGCCAACCCGCCTCGCATCATCTCGTTGGTTCGAAACCGCGGATTCGCCGCCGCGGTCAACCTCGGATTGCGGATTCGGCGCGGCCGTCATGTCCTGCTCTTGAATTCCGATGTCGAGATCGACGAAGAACTGCTTCTTCGCGGAGTCCAGATCCTCGATCAGGCGAGCGATGCCGGCGTGCTCGGAGCGGCTCTCGCTCATCCGGACGGACGCTCCCAGCGCTCGGTTCACGCCTTGCCGAGTCTTTCGAGCGAGTTGATCCCGGGTCCTCTGCTCGGGTTCTTGCGGCCACAGGCCGCGCGCAACCGGACTTCCTCGACCGCGGTCGCTCAGACGGCGTTACCCCGGCAGGTCGAAGCGGTGCGCGGTGCCGCGTTCTTCATACGCGGTGAGCTGCTCGAGAAGGTGGGCCTGCTCGACGAGGGCTATTTCTTCTTTCTCGAAGAGACCGACTATTGCTGGCGGGCTCGTGAGGCCGGCCACCACGTCTTGTATTGCGAATCGCTACGCGCGACCCATCGGCTAGGCGCGAGCAGCAAGAGACGCGCTCCCCTGGCAACGCGAATCGAATTTCACCGCTCGCTCTACCGCTTTCTCGAACGACGCTGCGGACGGCTCACGTCATCGATCGCCCGCCTTGTTCGAATTCTGCGCAGTGGGCTGAGTCTGGTCGGGTTGTCACTGGTCGCGGCTCGAAATGCGACAGCGCGCCGTCGACTGGCAGAGCGCTGGGGGCTCCTCTTGTGGCATCTTCGAGGTTGCCCGCACGAGGGGGCCCTCGCCGCGGCTCTGTTGGCGGAAGGCTCCCGGCCGCGGTGACGGAACGGAAGAATGAAACGCAATGCAGTGGAGACTAGAGTGATAGAGGGGCGGCTCGAGCAGATCGAAGACGTTCTCGACCGAATTTCCGGGCTTCGTGTTCTGGTCATCGGCGATCTCATCCTCGACGAATATCGAACGGGCGAAGTGGAGCGCATCAGTCCAGAGGCGCCGGTTCCGGTCGTCCGCGTGTCGGATTCGAATTGTCTCCTGGGTGGCGCCGCGAACGTGGCTCGCGCCGTGGATACTCTTGGGGCGGACTGTCGTCTCGTGGGTCTCGTCGGCGACGATCGCGAAGGAGAAACGCTTCTTTCACTGGTCGAGGCGCAGGGGATTTCGACGTCTGGGATCGTGCGATCGGACGATCGACCGACGACACACAAGCTGCGTGTCGTCGCCCGAGCACAACAGATGCTGCGCCTCGATCGCGAAGACAACTCCAGGATCGCCGATGGACACGCAGAAGAACTTCGCAAGACGATCGCACGGGAAATTGAAGGTTGCCGACTCGTCGTGCTCGAGGACTACGACAAAGGTGTCTTCGGCGATGGATTGGCGCATTGGGTCATCGAGCTGGCACGCAGTCTCGGAATTCTCGTCGTCGCCGATCCGAAGCTCGACCTCGCGCGCTTCCGAGGTGCGTCTCTGATCAAGCCGAATCTCGAGGAGGCGCTTTGTTTCGTCGCCGGGAGCGGGGGCGATTTCAACGCGCGCCGCAATCTCCTCGAAAAATTGCAGCATGAGATCGGGGGTGGCGAAGTCGTCGTGACGCGGGGACGTTTTGGCATGAGCGGGATCGACGAAGCGGGTCGCAGTTTCGACGTTTCGACTCGGGCCCTCGACGTCTACGATGTTCAGGGCGCTGGGGACACGTCGATCGCGATGCTGGGTCTCCATCGCGCTGCAGGCGGGTGCCTTCTCGACGCGTGTATCGTGGCGAACGCGGCTGCCGCCATTGCCGTCGAGAAGGTCGGGACGGCCGCCGTCGGTCGTCGAGAGCTACACGAGCGGTTGCCGGAGATCCTGGCCATTTGCGAGGGGGAAAAGTGATCTACAGCATGACGGGTTTTGGTCGCGCGCGACGCGAAGTCGACGGTATTGGACTCGAGGTGGAGGTGCGCAGCGTCAATCATCGACACCTTGACCTCCGCATTCGTCTTCCGCGTATCCTCGCGGACGAGGAAACGGCGATCAAGAAGCGAATCGGAGTCGGCCTCTCGCGTGGCAAGGTCGACGTCACGGTGAATCTCACCATGACCGCGGCCGCGCCTATTCTGGAGATCGACGAGGGCATCGCCACGCAATATGTCGAGGCATCGAAGCTCTTGCGCGAGCGCCACTCTCTGGGTGATCCGATCGACGTTGCCTCGCTCATGAGTCTGCCCGGTGTCACGCGCGTCATCGAGGCGGAGGTCGAAGCCGAAGGACTCGTTGCACCGCTCGGCGAAGCGATCGACGAAGCGCTGGCAGAGATGGTCGCCATGCGGGCCGCCGAAGGCGAGTCCCTGGCGGCTGAACTCGACGGACGGCTCGCGCGCGTCGAGGAGTTGGCGGCCGACTTCAGGAGTCGTTCGGACGAGGTCGTCGCGGTCGCTCGGCAACGCCTCAAGAAGCGCGCCGAACAGATCAAGCGCGATGTGGGTCTACTCGACGAAGCGCGGCTTCATCAGGAGATCGTGATCGCGGCAGATCGGCTCGACATCACCGAGGAACTCGTTCGGCTGCAGAGTCACGTGACGCAATTTGGGGAAACCGTCAACTCGGCGGGACTCGGGCAGCCGGTGGGTCGGCGACTCGATTTCCTACTCCAAGAGCTCGGTCGTGAGACGAACACGGTCGGCTCGAAGGCCAACGACGCGCCACTGGCCCAGGACGTGGTCGAATTGAAGACGGAGCTCGAGAGAATTCGCGAGCAGGTACAGAATATTGAGTAGCGCGACTTCCAGGGAGCGGGGACGCTCGAATCAGTCGCGAGAGGCGTTGCCGCCCGCGGACGGTGATTCCCCGCCCGCGTCACGACCCGCCCGAGATCGCAATGTAGCCGTGGCTCCCACGATGGTGAATATCGGATATGGCAATCTCGTCACGGCTGCTCGTGTGATTGCGATCGCCTCGCCGAGTTCGTCTCCGATGCGGCGCTTGCGCGAAGAGGCGGGACAGCGTGGAAAGCTCGTCGACGCGACAGAGGGTCGCCGCACCCGGTCGATCGTCGTGACGGATAGCGATCATGTCATTCTCTCGGCGATTACGCCCGAGACGATCGCCGCACGGTTGGCGCCCGACTTCGTCGGTGAGGGCGGCGAGTGACTTCCGATTCGAAACCGCCGATCCCACCGGACGCGACCGCTGGCAGCCCCGGGCACGTCTTCGTGATTGCTGGACCCTCTGGGACTGGCAAGTCGACGATCTGTCAACGTATTCTGGCTCGCGATCCCGGCTTGCAATTGTCGATCTCACACACGACCCGGCGGCCGCGAGCAGGCGAAGAGGATGGTGTTCACTATCGCTTCGTCAGTGAACGAGAGTTTCGCGAACTCAGCGAAGCGAAGGGATTCCTCGAGCATGCCGAGTACGGTGGCAATGCCTATGGCACGAGTTGGGCGGCCATCGACCGTCCGCTCGAACTCGGTCATGACGTCGTGCTCGAGATCGAGGTCCAGGGTGCCGGGCAGGTTCGGGAGCGAAGGCCGAGCGCTTGTCTGATCTTTCTGTTGCCGCCTAGCCTCGAACGACTCGAGGCGCGCTTGCGCGGTCGCAGCACGGATAACGACGACGTCATTCAACGCCGCATGGCGCTCGTCGATCGGGAACTCGCCGCCGCCCGGATCTTCGACTACGCCGTCATCAACGATGACCTCGACGTCGCCGTCGATTGCGTGCTCGAAGTGATCGACGGCGTGCGCGCGGGGCGAGGCGACGAGATTGCGACGACCCATGGGTTGAGCGTCGTGCTCGCCCATTGGACCGAGTCCCAAGAGGCCTAGTCCGACGCGCGTCAACATCGCGTCGACATCGCGTCACAATCGAGTCCGCATCGCGGCTTCCTTCGCGCTATCCGTCGATCATTGCCGCTTGCTACGGCCCCGGGTACCTTGTCTCACGTCCCTGCATGGATAAACCATGGAGATTCAAGGGTTTTTCGCATCGGTATGCTTCGATTCAATGACATCGCCGACCGCATGATCGACTACAATTCGCAGGTCGATCTCGAGCGCTTGCAACGCGCCTACGTCTTTACTGCGAAGGTCCACGACGGTCAGGAGCGACTCTCCGGCGAGCCCTACCTGATTCATCCACTCGAGGTGGCGGGCATTCTGCTCGACCTGAAAGTCGATGAAGACACGATCATTGCCGGGCTACTCCACGACACACTCGAAGACACGCTGACGACGCGAGAAGAAATCGAGCGGCTCTTCGGCCCCAGCGTGGCGTTCCTGGTTGAGGGCTTGACGAAGATCGCACGAATCGAATTCCGCAGCGCTCGCGAACAGCAGGCCGAGAATTTCCGCAAGATGCTGATTGCGATGTCCGAGGACATTCGGATTCTGATGATCAAGCTCGCGGATCGCCTTCACAACATGCGTACGATCGTGCATATGAAAGAGCAAGCGCGCCAACGCATCGCTCAGGAAACGATGGACATCTACGTTCCGCTCGCGCATCGGTTGGGCGTGTATTGGATGAAGCAAGAACTCGAGGACCTGTCCTTCAGGACCCTTGAGCCGGATGTGGCCGAAGAACTCGAAGCCCAGCTCCTGATCAGTCGCGATGAACGTGAGATCTACATCGAAGATGTGACCGGAGTCATCTCCGCCAAGCTCGCGGAGGTCGAACTTCGATGTGAAGTGCAGGGACGAGTCAAGGATATCTCGTCCATTCATTCCAAGATGAAGAGTCAGGATCTTGAACTCGAACAGATCTACGACGCGATCGGATTCCGAATCATCGTCGATAGCGGAATCGAGCAGTGTTATGCAGTGCTAGGTCAAATCCATTCTGTATGGCCACCGGTGTCGGGGCGATTCAAAGACTATATCGCTCTGCCGAAGCCGAACGGGTACCGATCGCTCCATACGACCGTGATCGGCGAGTACGGCGAGCGTATGGAAGTCCAAATCCGGACGATCGAGATGCATCGAGATGCTGAACTCGGCATTGCTGCGCACTGGAAATACAAGGAGGGCAATCTCGAAGCCGACCGCGATGACTCGAAATTTGACTGGCTCCGGCAGCTGATCGAGTGGCAGAGAGAAATCTCGGACCCACACGAATTTCTCGACGCCGTGAAGCTCGATCTCTTCCCGAACGAAGTATTCGTCTTCACGCCCACCGGAGAAGTCATCAATCTCTCGAGTGGAGCCACTCCGATCGATTTCGCCTACGCGATCCATAGCGAGATCGGCTCTCACTGCGCCGGTTCGAAGGTGAATGGTCGGCTGGTGCCCCTTCGACATCGACTGAAAGACGGCGATACGG
>CAWLAJ010000112.1:0-12731 GCA_963854795.1 Deltaproteobacteria bacterium UBA4427
AAGAGGCCGTATTTTCTCGAATTCTCCAACGACTTTCGATGCGACATACGGCGCTACCGGAACGCGAACGCGTTGCCCTGGTGCGAACGATTCTTCGCGAAGCGCGGGCAAACGATCTCGATCCGGAGCTCGTCGTCGCGGTCATCGAGGTCGAGAGCGCGGGTTACCACCTCGCGGTGTCTCACGTGGGCGCGATGGGATTGATGCAGCTTCTCCCGGCCACGGGGAAGGAAATCGCCTTGCGAATGGGAATCGAGTGGAATGGTCCTGACACGCTCTTCGACCCGACCACGAACATCCGACTCGGCACCGCATATCTGAGCCAGCTGATGAATCGCTACGGCAGCGTCAAAATCGCTTTGGCCGCCTACAATTGGGGACCCGGTCGCATCGACCGACGACTTCGCCGCGGACGCGGCATCCCATCCCGCTACATCGAACAGGTCATGCGGGCAATCGATCACGGCGACACCCGGCTCGTTAATCGCTCCTGATCGGCGCATCGAGCAGCACCTGCGCCAAGCCATCGACTGCGTCCATGGCGTCCGCGCTCGCGCCACTGTGACCGTTGACGAGAATCGAGAAGATCAGCACCTCTCCGTCGACGCGTTCGGCGAAACCCGACAGCGATGTCACCGAGGCATCGGACAAGAGCCCGGTCTTCGCTCGAATTCGCCCTTGTCCCTCGCGTACGCGTTTCTCGAGCGTTCCGTCCGTTTTCGCGATCGGCAGCGCGGCGACGAATTCCGCCCCGCTGCGAAAGGACTTTCGCCCGATCGTGAGCGCTCGCACCAGAATCCGAGGCGTCAAGCGATTCTGTATCGATAGACCCGAGCCGTCCACCAGCCGCGCCTGCCCCAGATCGACGCCTCGCTGGGTCAGTTCGGAACGCAGGGCGCGAATTCCATCGACCCAAGTTCCCTGCCGGGCCGGTCCATCTTCGAGCGATGCCCCTTCCCATGCGCCGAGACTTTTGACGAGGCTCTCGGCGATCGAGTTGTTGCTGTATTTGAGACAGAGTTGAACGGTTTCCGAGAGCGTGCGCCCTGGATGATCGAGGATCAGGACCCACTCTTCGGTCGGCGCGAGCGGTGCGCGTCGAACCTCTCCGTCGACTTCGATTCCGTTGGCGTCGAGCTGATAGGCGAGCACGGATGCCGCGTAGAGCCCCGGATCGAGAACGCTGCGAGGGAATCGATCGACCGAGTCGCCCTTCCTGGCGAGTCCACTCACGCGAATGATTTCCTCGGCGGGACCGTCGGACTGACGTCCCCGGATGCGGTCGACGACGAGTCGAGGGTGCGTCTTGGCGGACGCAGTCTTGCCGAGGTTGCGAAGTCGCAGGTACGGCACTGGGGGATCGATGTCGACGAGCACCTGCGAACCCACACTCGCTTGTGGCCAGACGGAAACGAAGAAGGTGCCGTAATTCGCGGTCAGCGCGCCAATCGGCGCATGATAGGCGCGCGCCGTTACGTTTCCCCAACTCGGATGCCAACCGGGCCCATCGAAGAGTCGGTCATCGACTCGAAGGTCCCCCTGCACGCCACGCAATCCGTTGCGTCGAAGATCGGCTGCCAGCCGCCACCAGTCTTCGGAGTTCATCACGGGATCACCGCCGCCTTCGACGAGCAATTCCGAAACCATTCCCTCGGCATCGATTGCGGCCGGCGCGAAGATGCGAGTCGAAAAGCGGTGGGCTGGACCGAAGCGTTCGAGTGTCGCCAGGGCCGTCAGGATCTTCTGATTCGAAGCGGGGATGAGTAGACGATCGGCGCCGTGTGAGTAGATCACACGGCCATCTCGCTCGCGTTCGACGTAGATCCCGACGCTGGCACGAGCCAGCGGAGCGCGCGCCAGCTCACGATCGATGCGCTGGGTGAGATTCGCAGGACTCTTCCCGGCAGCAGAAGCGGAAAGGGACACGGCAAGGCACCCAGCGAGAACCAGGACGACGCCCAGACCGATCGCCATTGGGCGAGCGAATCCAGGGACGAGCCCCGATCGCACGGGAGTGTGCGCCCGAATTCCGCGAAGTCGGGGCGCGGAAAACCCAGCAACGACGAATCGCTTCAACATTGGAAGGCCCAGTTCACCTATTTCGTCTTGGGGGGAGCGCTCGCACGCTTGACGCCGAGGAGCTTATCGGGGAGCCTGCGGCGGAGCAATTGTCGCCATGCATGGGGGTATGGCAACGGCGAACGGGGAACAGGATCGGGGGGTCCTTTGCTCAATGCGATCTGGCTAGTTCTGGCCATCGGCGCCTTGCTCGTTGCCGCTGCATCCGGCGGCGACACGGTCGCGGCCGTCATCGACGCCATCTTCGACAGCGCGCGCTCTGCGGTGCAACTCGTGATTGGGCTCGTCGGCGTCATGGTCTTCTTCCTCGGGCTGATGCGAATCGCCTTCGACGCGGGACTGCGCGATGTGATCGCACGTCGACTGACCCCGATTACGCGACGACTGTTCCCCGAGATTCCCGCCGACCATCCTGCGATGGGCGCCATGATCATGAACATGGCCTCGAACGTGCTCGGCATGGGCAATGCGGCGACGCCCTTCGGCCTCAAGGCCATGAATGAGCTCGCCAAGCTCAACAACCATTCGGGTTCCGCATCGAATGCGATGGTGCTCTTTCTCGCAATCAACAGTTCGGCCATCACCCTGCTTCCACCGCTGGGTACGATCGGGGTCCGCGCCGCAGCGAACTCGGCCGATCCCTGGGCAATCTGGATGCCGACGCTGTTTGCGACGACCTGCTCGACCACCGCGGCCGTGCTCGCCTATCTAGCTCTCAGTCGGCTTCCGTTTTTCGCACACAAACCCGAGTTGCGCGGCGAAGCGAGCGGTTCCGGCTGGTCTACGAACGAAGCAGAAGAAGAAGAGACGACGAACCGACCCACCCAGCCTGAGACGGGCTGGCGTCGTTCGGTGCGACTCGGCTTCATCGGACTGGCTACCGGCGTGTTCGTGTGGAGCGTCGCGGGTTCATTCATGGCTGGCCTCGAAGCCGGCGGCCCAAGCGCCGCATTCCGAGGCGTCTTGCAACATTGGACACTTCCCGCGCTCCTGATCGCCGTTCTGCTCTATGGATTGGCGAAACGCGTGCGCGTCTACGATTCCATGGTCGCCGGCGGCCGCGAAGCACTCGGCGTCGCAGTCCAGATCGTTCCCTATCTCGTCGTCATCCTCGTCGCCGTCGCGATGTTTCGCGCCTCCGGCGCGCTCGGATATCTGATCGCGCAGGTGGATCCCTGGACGAGCCTGATCGGAGTTCCGGCGGAAGTCTTGCCGATGGCCTTCATTCGGCCCCTGTCGGGTAGCGGTGCACTCGGCGTCATGAGCGAGATCTTCACCGTTCATGGCCCGGACTCCTTCATCGGACTCCTGACGAGCACGCTCATGGGGTCGACGGAAACGACCTTCTATGTCCTGGCGATCTACTTGGGCGCCGCCGGCGTCGTCGATGGCCGGCACGCGTTGCTGGCTTGCCTGACCGGAGATATCGCGGGCTTTTTCGGCGCAGTGGCCGCATGCCACTTCTTCTTCGGCTGAATGTCGTGGACGCCATTTCAACGGACGATGAAGCGGGCGACCGTCGACTCCTGACGAAGCTCGTCGAGATCCATGACGGTCGAAGTCCCAATTCGATCGAACGCATCCCAGCCGGCCTCGGATCTCGGCGCTTCTACCGGATCCGTTTTTCACGGGGTCTGCCAACGAGCCTCGTCGCGCGGCTCGAGCAAGACGAAGCTTCTCTTTCTGGGCAAGCGGGCCACGAAGAGCCGCCTCCCTGGCTTCCTGAACCTTCACTCGAACCGCTGCGCCAATTTCTCGAAGAGGCCGGACTTCCCGTTCCCCGATCCAGCGCGCACCTGCCCGATCAGGGAATCGATCTCCTCGAAGATGTCGGAGACCGAACGCTGCTCGACGTCCGCGGCGAACAACGCGATCGCCTGTACGAGAAAGCCGTTGAACTCATTCCTCGACTTCAGGCCCTCTCCGCCGACAGCGCTCGCATTCCCGCTTTCGGACGCATCTTCGATCGCGCGCTCATCGACACCAAGGCCTGGAAATGGCTCCACTGGACGATCCCTGGACTGCTCGGCCGGCCGCCGAGCAAAAGCGAAACGGATTCGCTGCACACCGGCTTCGAGCGGATCGCGACACTGTTGGACGACGCGCCCAGGCGCCTCGCTCATCGTGACTTCAAGGCCGAGAATCTTCATCTGATCTCGGAACCGAGATCCGATCGCGCCGAAATTTCCGACCCGGGCTCCCACCAGGACTCGCCGGCGGCCGCTGATCGACTCGTCATGATCGATGTCCAGGGTGCCTTCATGGCGCCGCCCGAGTACGACCTCGTCTGCCTGCTCTATGACTTGCAGGCCGATCTGGACGAGGATTTCATCATGAATCTGTTCGCCGACACGCTGTCCCAGCTTCCCGATCATTCGAGCCTCTCGCAGGCGGCGCTGCGATTCGATGCGCTCGCAACCCTCCGGCTCTGCAAGGACATCTCTCATCTCGTGCATGCCGCTCGGACTCGACAGGACAACCGCCGCTGGCACGAGATTCCACGTGGCCTGACGCTGCTAGAGCGAGCTTCGGGGCGACTCACCCGCACTTTTCCTGAGTTCCGGACCCTCACTTCTGTGATCCAGACACTTACCCTGGCGGCAGGTTCATCCGATAGTTGAAGCGGAGACCGCCAGAGCGGACTGGGGCCTCGAGCCGAGACTGAAATGAGGGATATGACCATTTCGCCAGCGCATGGGTCACGCCGATCGATCGGATGGCCGTCGTGAGAGCGATGATTCTCGCCGCCGGACTCGGAACCCGATTGCGTCCGCTGACGGATCTGCGGGCGAAGCCTGCACTCCCGGTTCGCGGTCGGCCCGTCATCAGCCTCTTGCTCGAATTCCTCGCGCGGCAGGGATGTCGCGAGGTCATGATCAACCTCCATCATCGATCCGAATCCGTTCGTGCCGCGGTCGAGACCGACCACCCCGACGAACTCGAGATTTCCTGGTCCGAGGAGTCCGTCGCCCTGGGCACCGGCGGCGGGATTCGACGAGCCGCAAACTTCCTGCGCAAGAGCGAATCCTGTGTCGTCCTCGCCGGCGACATGCTGCTCGACGTTCCGCTAAAGGAACTCTTCGACCGCCACGTCGCGAGTCGACGTCATGTCACGCTGGTGCTTCGCGATGACTCGCGAGCCGAGCGCTTCGGCTCGATCGGCACCAATCGCGATGGCTTCGTCACGAGGATCGGAACTAGAGCGGTGACCCGTGACCCGGCCTTCAAACTCGAAAGCGGGGAAGCAGAAGTCGCCAGTGGCCTCTTCACGGGAGTACGGTTCTTCCAAGCGGAATCGCTGACCGATTGGCCCACCCGCGACCGGGTTTCGGACGAGGACGCGGGTTCAGACAAGGACGACAAAGAGGAGACGAAGGAAACCGTCTTCGAGGACCTGCGCGATTGGCTCGTTCCCGGAATCGAAGTGCGCGGGCTCGCCGTCGGCGCGGAGATCCTCGACACCCGTCGATCGGTCTGGGAGCCCGTCGGGACGCCGGCCGAATACCTGCAGGCCAATTTGACTCCCCCCGATCTGCCCACGCTGGGCGGCGCGGTCGAGAACTGGACCGGTGATGTCGAGGTGCGTGGTGCGAACCACGATGTCATCGTTTCGAAGCGCGCTCGCGTTGGCGAGGACACCGAACTCGAACGCTGCGTCATCTGGGACGGCGAAACGGTGCCAGCGGGATTTCGCGGCCAATCCGGCGTGTATGCGGGCGGCGACTTCCGAAGTTGTCTTGCTGCCACAACGGATGCGACCTCATGAGTGAATTGGTCTTCATCGGCACGAGCGATGCCTTCGGCGCGGGCGGGCGCCGGCAATCGGCGATCTTCGTGCGCGGAGAGCGCGGCGGCATGCTCTTCGACTGCGGAGCCACCACGAATACCGGGCTCGCACAACTCGGGATATCGAGAGACGAGATCGATGTCATCTTGATCTCGCATTTTCACGGAGATCATTTCGGAGGCATTCCCGCCTTTCTCTACGCCTCGATGTACATGGACGCCCGAAAGCACCCGATCGAAATCGTCGGCCCGCCCGAGATCGAGGCCCGCGTACATCAGCTCGCGGAAGCAATGGGCCATCATCTACGCGATCGCGACTGGCCATACCCGATTCATTTCCGCGAGATCCACCCGGACGAAGCGCTCTCGGCGGGTCCCGCCCGAATTCAGGCTTTCGCGACCGCGCATCAACCCGAGGCCAATCCCCAGGGCTACCGGGTTCGGCTCGGCCAGGAACAGATCGCGTATTCGGGGGACACGGGATGGTTCGCGGATCTTCCGAATCAGGTTGCCGGCAGCGACCTGTTCATCTGCGAGTGCACCCTTCATCAGGCCAGCCTCGATTTCCATCTCAGCCTCGAGGAATTGCGCGAACATCGCGACGACCTCGATTGTGGCCGTCTCATCCTCACCCATCTCGGTGCGGACATGACCGATCGACGGGGTCAACTCGAAATCGAAACCGCCGACGACGGACTTGCGATCAAGCTCTAGCGGGCCGGTCGAAAGCCCGCTTCGTCGTACGTCGGCGCGTTCCGGGACCTCAGTCGCGATCGGCGAATTCGCGTCCATGAATCACGCCGAGCACGCGCGCGTCAGATACTCCCGTACATTGTGGAAGCTGATTCGGAATCCCGCATAACGTGTTTCGTCCCATCAGCGAGAATGCCATCGCCTCCGCGGCGTCCGCGGGAACCCCAGCCGCATCCATGCTCTCGACGACCACATCATCGAGCGCAGACGCGAGCAATTCCATCATGAACCCGTTACGAACTCCGCCACCGCCAACATAGAGCCTTGCCTTCGTGCCAGTCGTCTCGCCCTCGGCCAGATTTCGCCATGCCGTCCCCACCGCCGAGGTGGCCGCCTCGATGAGAGTCGCGAGCAGGTCTTCGAGACCGACCTTCTCGCGCTCTGCTCGCGCGACCCATTCTCTTGCTTGCGCCAGGCCATAGCGCTCACGCCCCGTCGACTTTGGAGGGGGTCTCTCGAGATAGGGGTCGGACAGCAGCTCATCGAGCCAGCCCGAAACTGGCGTTCCGGAGCGAGCGAGCCGGCCATCGCGATCGAAACGCTCCCGCCCTTCCGTGGCGACAGAAACAACCCCGTCGAGCAACGTGTTCGCCGGTCCGACGTCGAAGGCAATCACCGAATCGGCTGCCCCACCCGCCGGCAGCCAGGTCAGATTCGCGATGCCACCCAGATTGAGCACTCCGCGCGTCTGCTTCTCGTCTGCAAAGACCGCATGATGAAAGAAGGGGGCCAAGGGCGCCCCCTCTCCGCCCATCGCCAGGTCTCGCCGCCGAAAGTCCGCAATCACCGGTCGCCGAAGACGCTCCGCGAGTCGCGCAGGACAGCCGATCTGAAGGCTACCGCCGACTTCAGGATGATGGGCAACGGTTTGTCCATGCGAGGCGATCCCGTCGACCCGGTCCAGCGCGACGTCCGCCTCATCGAGCACGGAAAGAACGGCATCGGCGAATCGGTCGGCAAGGACCCGATCGAGACGGACCAACTCCTCGAGCATGCGATCCGCATCGAGTTCACCGGCGGCCAGTCGATGGATCTCCTGCTGCAGCGATGGAGGATGAGGGACTTCGCCGAACGCAATCAATCGAAAGGGTTTGGCGCTCACGCTCTCTGGCCATTCGACCAGGGCGACATCGATTGCATCCGCCGACGTGCCCGACATCAGGCCGACAATCCACATGCGAGGAGGTTAGAGCGACGCAGCCGAACTTACACGCCGAAAAATGCTCCGTCCCTCTTTGATCGTTTCCAGAATCTGGATGTCCTTGATCTTCTCGAGATCCACCTTCAGTGGATTCGCGGAGAGAATGACGAGATCGGCGAGTTTCCCAATCACAAGACTGCCCTTGCGATCCTCCTCGAAGAATTGCCAGGCCGACTCGAGCGTCGACGCGCGCAAGGCCTGGTACGGCGTCAGTCTTTCTTCGGGTCCATATACCCTGCCGCTCGGCTGCTCCGATTGGTCGCGATCCAGATCAAATCCATCTGATTCACAGGATGCACGGGCGAATCGTGGTGGAAGGTCACCGACAGACCCCGATCGAGAGCACTCTTCATCGGGTTCAGCTTCGCCGTTCGTTCGGGTCCGAACGTCTGCTCATGATGAAAGTCGGCGAAGTAGAAATTATGAGTAATCTGGAAGGTCAGCGTTGCATCCAAACGCTTGAGCGCCTCCATCTGGTCTTCGTGAAGGAGCTGCAAATGGATGAGTTGGGTCCGGATGTCGTCGCGAGGAAATTTCGCCTCGGCGCTCCCGACGGAGTGGATCGCCTGATCAACCGCGGCATCTCCTAGGGCGTGAATGTAGATCGGAACGCCGAGTTCATAGAAGCCCGCGACGAGTTGGTCGATAGGCTCTTGCTTGCGGATCGACGAATAGCCTCGGTAGTCGAGGGCAGCGCCTTCCGCTTGACGGTAATAGGGCTCGCGTAGGTAGGTAGGCGGTCCGCCCCGGACTGCCTCCATCGAGGTTCACGTTTCCGCGGCCGACCCGAAATCGATTGGCGTAGCGACGAGAAAATTGCGCTGCCGTCGCCTCAGCACCCTGGGTCACTGCGAGCACGAAGGCGATCACATCGATGTCGAGCCGGCCGGCTGCAGAATAGGCCTTCAGGGTTCTCACCTGATCGGGGGTTGCTGCGGCTTCGACGACGGTCGTGAATCCGTTCGCCTTGTAGACCTCACGCGATCGATCGAGCAGCGTGAGAAGTTCGCTACCGCTGGCACTTCGAAGCAGTTTCATGACGACGGGCAACATGGCCTGTTCTTCCAGGACGCCATTGGGCTCGTCACTCCCGCGCATTCTCGCGATGACTCCGCCCTCGGGCGCGACCGATCTCGAATCGAAGCCCATGACCTCCAGGGCTTTCGAATTCAAGGCGACGACGTGACCCGAAAAATGATAGAGGGCGATCGGAATCTTGCGGCTGACCCGATCGAGGTCGGTCCGCGTCGGATGTCGTCGCTCCTTCAAGGAAGCGTTGTCGTAACCCCAGCCGTAGAGCCACTCGCCAGCCATGCGCGGGTTCTCTTCGAGTTCCGCTGCCAGAACCGCGACGATTTCATCAATCGACGTGACGGACCCGGCGGGTGGCGGATCGAGATTGACCGTCGACAACTTGATCGCGGTCTGAACGAAGTGGCTGTGGGAATCGATGAATCCCGGCAGCAACAACCGACCCTTCAGATCGACGACCTCGGTCGTGTCGCTCTCCAGCTTCGATGCGAGCGCCCTCGAACCTACGTGAACGATTCGGCTGTCCTTGACAGCCAGGGCCTCGACGTATTCGGGTTCCCGGCCTGCCATCGTGAGAATGTCGCCGCCGAGATAGATCGTGTCGGCGAATTCTGTCCGATCGCGATGTGCACAGGAGAGCTGCGTGAGAACGGCCATCCAAACGACCGCCTTCGCCCAACTCGGCTGAAACTTCATTGGCGGCCTCCGCCGGTCTGAGAAGCGATGCGGTTCGCCTCCCGAAAAGGGAAAAGATACACGGAAGCAGAGCACAGTAGAGATCCCCATGGCCGCTCTACGCCTGGGGAGAGGCTCGCCAACACATTGACAGACAAAAGGAATTCACGATACTGCGGCCGGTCCGAAGACCCGAGCCCAGCCCCCGAACGGCCACTGGGTATGTCGATTTCGTTGCCGGAATCGACCCGATCCATCCACCTGAACAAGAATCCACGAGGCAATCATGAACGAAACCTCCCGCGCCCAGGGTTGGGCGATCTGCGCAGGCGCAGGACTCGCCGCCTTCCTCTTCGTCATTGGAATCCTGAATGGCAGCTATTGGGCCATCGCCATTCCGGTTGCCATCGTGACGCTCTTTGCTCTCGGACTCGTCGCCTGGGTCGGATATACAATCGCGACCATTCAGGTCGAGACGGATACCGGCCCTGAAATTCTTTCGACGGATGAACCGGAAATCGCCGACTCGAACACGACCGCCAAGGATGTGGCCTAGTACTTCGTCTGTCTCGTCGACGAGGCTTCGGTCGCGCACATCAGCAAAACCAGCCGCGCCTTCTTCATCTTCTGGCCTTTCGGGGCCGAGTCTAGGAAATCTGCAATCTTGCGAATCGCATTGCTCACTTACCGCGGCAACATGTTCTGTGGCGGCCAGGGCATCTACGCAGCCTATCTCGCGCGCGAGTGGAAGCGCGCCGGCCACGATGTGCACGTTTTCGCCGGGCCGCCATTTCCGGAACTCGAAGACGGCATCCCACTGCACGAAATTCCGAACGACAATGTTTTCGGGCAGACGCCCCGGGAAGCCTTCGACCCGACTTCGCCCTTCTCCATGTTGAACCCGCTCTCGCTCTGGGAATTGGGCGTTTCGCGCTTCGGCGTCTTCCCGGAAATGCAGACCTTCGGGCTTCGGCTCATGCGACGATGGGGTGAGTTCCAGCGCCGCTATCGCTTCGACATCGTCTTCGACAATCAGACACTGTCGTGGGGACTGCTCGGCATTCAGGCCATGGGCGTTCCCGTCGTTTCGGTGATTCATCACCCGCTGCATATCGACCGAGAAGCCGATTTCGCAATCGACCACGCGTTGATCAAACGTATCAAACGAACGCTCTATTTCCCGCTGATGATGCAGCAGACGGTCGCTCCGCGACTCGCCAAGATCGTGACGGTTTCGGAGGCATCGCGAGTGGCCATCGAAAAGTATTTCAAGATCCGCGAGAAGGACGTATCGGTCGTCTACAACGGTACGGACACCGAGATCTTTCGCCCGCTCCCCGAGGTCGAGAAGGACACGGATCTGCTCTTCGTGGGCCGGACCGAGGACCGCAAGAAAGGGATCGGAACGATGTTCGAGGCGCTTTCGATGCTGCCCGACCACGTGACGCTGAAGATCGTGGATGGTCGGATTCCCAGCCACGGCCTGGTTCCCAAATTGATCCGCAAGTTCGGACTCGAGGGTCGCATCCAGATCATCGATCGCATGCTGACCGTGCCCGAACTCGTCGAGCAATATTCGACTGCCCGCGTGGCCCTTGTTCCAAGCTTCTTCGAAGGCTTCGGCTTCCCGGCGAGTGAAGCGATGGCCTGCGGTCTCTCCGTCATCGCCAACGCCGCCGGCGCCCTGCCCGAAGTCGTGGGAACCGATGGTCGAAGCGGCCGACTCGTTCCGCAGCGAAACGCGCGCGCGCTGGCCGACGCGATGTGGGCAATCCTGCGCGACCCGGCCGAAACGGAGCGCATGGGAAAGGCTGCCCGCGAACGCGTCCAGCGGATCTTCCAGTGGGACCAGGCTGCCGCACAGCTGGTCGAAGTTTTCGAGGAGGTGATCCATGCTTCTGACCGTCGATCTCGAGCGGCTTGATATCCAACCCGGGCATCGTCTCCTCGATGCCGGCTGCGGTGAAGGGCGACATTGCTTTGGTGCGATCGCTCGAGGCGCCAGGGTGGTCGGACTCGATCTCGACCTCGATTCGATTCGCATCCCTTCGAAGATTCTACGCAAGCGTGGAGAAGAGCAGAATCTGCTGGGCGCGATGCTACAGGGCGACGCGTTTCATCTGCCCTATGCCGATGAAAGTTTCGACCGGATCATCTGCTCGGAAGTCATGGAACACGTTCACGACTATCGCGCCGCCATTCGAGAACTCGCGCGCGTGGCAAAACCGGGCGCCCGGATTGCCATCACGATCCCGACCGCAACGAGCGAACACCTCTATTTGAGGCTCGGCGACGAATATTTCGAGAGCCCGGGTGGTCATATTCGAATCTTTCGACCCCGAGACTTGGCAGAAGGCATGGCGGCCGCCGGCTTCGACACGCGCGGATGCGGATTCGCGCATGGCTTTCATACCCCCTACTGGGTGTTGCGTTCCGCGATGCATCTACCCGATGCGGACGAAAGCCGAATGGTTCGCGGATACCGAGAATTCCTCATTCGAGCGACCGCCTCGAAATGGATGGATCGCCTCGAAGGCGTCCTCAATTTCATCTGCCCGAAGAGCATCATCGTCTACGGAGAAAAGCGCGTGAGGCCCTCCATGCGCGAGCGAACGTCTACCCCGAGGCTGGACTCGAATCGCCCGAGCGAAGCGACTGCGGCGGCGGCAGCCTGAGATGGCGCGGCCCTTGCGCATCGCCTATGTCGCGTACCGAGGCAACATGAACTCGGGTGGCCAGGGCATCTATCTCTGGTTCCTGGCTCGCGAGATGGCCCGCCTCGGTCACGAAGTCAGTGTCTTCGTCGGCCCGCCCTACCCCGACCCAATGCCCTTCGCAGCCGTCGTCGAGCATCTACCCAATCGACAATTCTGGGCGAAATGGGTGCTCGGCCAAACGGACCGGATCGTCTCACGCGACCGGCCATTCGAAGTTCTTCAGCCGCTCCATTTCTACGAACTCGCGGCCAGCCGACTTGGTTTCCTACCGGAACCCTTCGCCTTCAGCCTGCGGGCGTTGTCCCGCGTGACGAATCAGATTCGCAGTCGCGGTCGCTTCGACCTGGTCCACGACGTTCAATGCCTCGGCTACGGATTGCTCGGAATGCGCGCTCTCGGACTTCCAGTCGTCACGACCGTACATCATCCGCTCAGCGTCGACCGACGCGCGTCGTTCATTCGTGACGAGACCTTCGACGACGTGATCG
>CAWLAJ010000113.1:0-12662 GCA_963854795.1 Deltaproteobacteria bacterium UBA4427
TGGCTCCGCTACCGGTGTGCGGAACCCCTAGAGAGCTCGCCACGAGCACGGCCCTCGCGAGAGCCCGCTACAGGCCGGTAGCCCCTGGTTCAGTGGTTCAGGCGGAGCGAACCGGATAGGCAGAGAATTTCCTATCCGCGAACTATCCGCCGGCGCAGCTCGCACGATGAACGGGTCCCTGCGCGCCTGAGTGCATGAGTTCGCCAGCGTCGCCGACGTCGAGCCTGAGTTGCCCTGAATCGGACGCCTCTGAAAACCTTCTCAGGGGCTCCCCCAAGGTTGCACTCATTCGCTGGCTTGCCGAGCAGAGCATCCCACCCACCGCGCAACCCTTCAGAGAAGAATTCTCATATTTTCAGGATGGACGCGCGTAGAATGGGCGCGGGAGAAGCGGTCCCCCGCACCCTTGTCGATGGGCTTCACTCGATTTTCGTCGGAATTTGAGTTCCACCCGCGCGCTTTCCGAGCAATCGGGCCCGCGATGCGCTTGGCCGGAGGCCTGCTCCTTGGCCTTGCGTCTGCGGGGGCGGTTCGCGCCGGTCCGGTGCCGGGCTATTACGATCCGGTGAACGCCTCAAACGCTGAGGTACTTCGGGCTTCCCTGCACGCAGTCATCGACGATCACCAGCGCTTCCCCTACACGTCCACCGCGACGGACACCTGGGACATCCTCGAGCAGGCCGACGAGAATTCGTGGAATACCGCCGAGATCCTCGATGTCTATTTGAACGCGAGCTTTCCCAAATTCGGTGGGGGTGGCGGCGGCTACAACCGGGAGCACACCTGGCCCAGTTCCTACGGCTTCCCCACCGATGGGAGCCAGAACTATCCCTACTCGGACTGCCACCATCTCTTTCTCTCGGACGAGAGTTACAACAGTTCCCGGAGCAACAAGCTTTACGGACAATGCGACGGGAGCTGCGCCGAGCGCGTCACCGTCGCCAATGGCGGCGTCGGGGGCGGGGGCGGGTTCTATCCCGGGCAGTCCAATTGGACCACCACGGGAATCTGGGAAACCTGGGCCGAACGCCAGGGGGATGTCGCGAGGGCGCTCTTCTATATGGATGTTCGCTATGCGGGCGGGACCCACGGCGGCACGGGTGCCTCCGAACCCGATCTGATTCTGACCGACGAGGAGACTCTGGTCGCCACCACGGGGACGAACGCGTCCGTGGCCTACATGGGGTTCCTCTCGACTTTGCTCACCTGGCATGCCGCCGACCCGGTGGATGCCCGAGAACAATGGCGCAACGATGTCATCGACGGCTATCAGGGCAATCGCAATCCCTTCATCGACCACCCGGATTGGGTGGCCTGCCTGTTTGCGGACGTCTGCGGGGGCGGTGGCGTGCCCGCCGCCCCAAGCGGGCTTCAGGCCCTGTCGACGGCCGAGTCGGTCGAACTCGATTGGAACGACAACTTCGAGCCGGATCTCGCGGGCTACCGCGTGATGCGGGCTCTGGCTCCGGGGGGACCTTATGTGCCATTGCAACTGGGGCTGTTGACATCGAGCCAGTTCACGGATGTCTCCGTGAACAGTGGTTCGTTCTACTACTATGTGGTCACGGCGGTGGATGTGGATGGCGACGAGTCGGTCCTGAGCGCCGAAATGGCAGTGCCGGTGGGTGTCTCGCCCTGGATCAATGAAATTCACTACGACAATTCCGGTGCCGACGCCGACGAAGGCGTGGAGATCGCCGGCCTGGCAGGGATCGATCTGACGGGTTGGCAGCTCGTGACCTACAACGGAAACGGAGGCGGGGTCACGACCACGCTTGCGCTCAGCGGAGGGCTCGCCGATGACGGCAGCGGCTTCGGCTTTCTCTTCTTCCCGCTGGCATCCTTGCAGAACGGAACGGCCGATGGTCTGGCCCTGGTGGCTCCGGGAGGAGTCGTCGTGGAGTTTCTCAGCTACGAAGGTGCCGTGGTGGCGGTGGGGGGCGCGGCCAATGGGATGACGTCGACAGATATCGGGGTCAGCGAGAGTTCCTCGACCATGCTGGGCGATTCCTTGCAACTCCAGGGACAGGGCAGCCAGGCCGCAGATTTCAGCTGGGCGGCTCCCGGGCCCCATACCCGGGGAGCGGTCAATACCGGCCAGGAGTTATTCAAATCGGTCTCCGCAGTGCCGACACTTTCGCACGGAGCGCTGATCGCCTGTGTGGCTGCGATGCTGGCCTCCGGGCTATGGATGGCGCTCCGCCAAGGAGGTCCAAAGGACCAACGATCAACGAGAAATTCATCGTAAGAAGAGAGTTCTTGAGTACGCAGAGCGGATCGCGAATGTCAAAAAGGCATGCCGCCATTTCGGCGTGGCAAGATCGGTCGGTGCGGTGATGAGAACTCTTAATCACCGCATATTTTACCGTGAATACTTGCGAGCACACCAATTGGCTCCTATAAACACCGCAAGAGGTGCGGTGAATTGACATTCATTCACGATCTGACGGATTGGCCCCATTTCTCTTGGGATGACGGGGCCTTGGCCGGCGTTCTCGCCGCCGTCCGGCACAAGCAGGGCAGACATCTGGGCAAGATGGAGAGCCTCGGTTTCGAGCTCCGCGCAGAGGCCGGCCTCACTACGCTCACGGACGAAGTCGTGAAATCCTCCGCAATCGAAGGCGAGCACCTCGACCCCGCGGAGGTCCGCTCGTCGATTGCTCGAAAACTTGGGCTCGATGTCGCGGGCCACCCAGAGCCTGGACGAGAGGTCGAAGGCATCGTCGAAATGATGCTGGATGCGTCGCGAAATTTCGAAGCCCCGCTCACAGCGGAACGTCTAGCAGGCTGGCACGCCGCGCTCTTTCCAACCGGTAGAAGCGGCATGAGCCGAATCACTGTCGGTGCATGGCGCACTGCCGAGTCAGGTCCGATGCAGGTCGTCTCGGGACCCATCGGTCGTGAAAGAGTCCACTACGAAGCACCGGCGGCCGAGCGCCTTGAAGCCGAGATGGAATCCTATCTACAGTGGTTCAACGCAGATCCAGATGTCGACCCCGTTCTAAAAGCGGCCATCGCGCACTTCTGGTTCGTGACGATCCATCCATTCGAGGATGGCAATGGACGAATCGCCCGCGCGATCGCTGACATGGCACTCGCTCGAGCCGACAAGACGAAGGAACGCTTCTACAGCATGTCTTCGGGAATCGAGGCAGAGCGAAGGGAGTACTACATCCAGTTGGAATCGGCGCAGCGTGGCAACCTCGACATCATCAATTGGCTCGTGTGGTTCCTGGATTGTCTCGATCGCACCCTTGACGGTGCGAATGAAAAGCTCACGTCCGTCCTTCACAAGGCGAGGGTGTGGGAGCGAATCAACGTGAGCCCGGTCAATGCTCGACAACGAAAGGTCATCAACCGGATGCTCGACGACTTCAAGGGTCACCTGACCACATCGAAGTACGCCAAGCTCGCGAAATGCTCGAATGACACCGCGCTCCGGGACATCCGTGAGTTGCTAGCGCGAGGCATCGTCGCACAGAACTCAGGCGGAGGGCGAAGTACCAGCTATCGAATCGCCAACCCCGACGAGGTCTCCGCCTAAGACCCCCACCGACGGCTGGGGCATGGTGAGGAATACGAACGCGTGAGGAACGGATACGAGACCCGGTTCGAACTAGCGACTCACTACTGACCATTCGAGGAATGGTCATCCGTTCATACTCGCCACTCGCCACTCGCTCGCGGCTCCCCCTTCCGTTAGCAAGAGAAACCGAACCCGAGGAAGATCAATGAGTTACGCCTCAGCCAGCGGAGAGGAGCGGCAACAAGCGGCAATGCGATGAAATGGCGACGGCATACGGCACCCAGCCGGCACTCAAAATCCGCGCTGAACTAATTGCAAGGCGCAAAAACCTAGAGATTACGCGGGCAACATGGAGGCAATCTGAAGCCGCCCGGAAATTTTTTCGAACTCTTGAGGCGGTTGAATATAGAGTGGTAACCGGATGTTCAACTTCATGATGCGAAACGACGAGACGGTATCGAGCCCACTCTGTCTGATTCTGCTCAATGCGGCTCAGATTTGTTTCGTGGAGGACACAAGGAAATGAGCCCTAACACCCCCGCCTGCGCAGCCCTAGTGCGAATTACTCTGATACTCACTTTAATGGTCGGGCTCTCTGCACCCGCGGGAGCGGCTGTTCTCGCCGTGAGCGCGTCGATGGATGGACCGACGGCCAATGCCGGAGCCGGAACCGGTTCGCCCGGCGTCGGAACACTGACCGGTACCTTCGACGACGTCACTAAACAGCTGAGCTGGAGCATTACCTGGAGCGGATTGATCGGGACTCCTTCGGCGATGCATTTTCATGGTCCTGCCGGGCCGGGCGTGAACGCAGGCGTACAGGTCGGCACAGGCATCGCGGGTCCGCCCGTCGTCGGCAGCGCAGTTCTGACTGTCGCACAAGAAGCGGACATCCTGGCCGGTCTCTGGTACTTGAATCTTCATACCACCACATTTGGGGGTGGCGAGATTCGCGGACAGGTCTCCGTCGCGAGTCCGCCGTCGGCGGTGTACGGACCTGGCCTGTTGCTTGTGATGCCTCTGATGGTCGCCGCGGGGTTCACACGGGTCCGTCGGCAAACACGCGTCTAGAACCTGAGTTCAACCAAGAGTCGATCAGCTGCTTTTGGATCTTCTTTGGGATCGCGTTTCAGCGAGAGCAAGGAGCCGGCTTCCTGTCATGGAGACCATCGAAGCCATCGTCGAGATCCCTGTGGTACCCGCCGTAGAATGTGCTTCGAGGCACGCCTAACGGGCAGAGCCTCGAAGCACCGGTAGGTTAGGTGTTCCCTCGACCAGAGGCCGGATGATCTCCAGCTTCTCGGATGCTATGCGCCTCACGAAGCGTCCTGCTCGCCATGAAATGACCCATCAGGCTTTTTTGAGCACACGGTTCTTGAGCCGTGATCTCAGCGACAACTTCTTTGAGTTCTCGGTTCTCGCTTCGCAGAACCTTGACTTCGTCGCTGGCGGCTTCTTGGACTGTATCGCCCGCCAGCTGCTTCTTACCCGCCTCGAGAAAGTCCTGGCTCCATCGCTAATCGGTAGTCGAGGTTGGAAGCAATGCCTTCCCTGCGGCTGAGCTCGGAAACGCTCTGCTCGCCTCGTAGCCCTTCAAGCACGATCCGGATCTTTTCTTCTGGAGAGAACTTCCTACGGGGTTCGCCGACGGGTCTCTCGCACTGCGGTTTCCACTGGATTGTTTCTTAAGAATCGGCATCTCGACACGCTCCCCTTAGGGGTCACGGAGCCCGGAATGTGTCTCTAAGCCTAGAGGGCCTTCGAGAGCGAATCCTGCTGACGGGTTACAGATTTGTTCCCAAAATTTTTCCCAATAAGCGGAAGGCTCCTCCACGAACTTCAGAAAGCCTTCACTGAAACACACTAAGACAATATGAAGAAAACCTTTTGTTCAGGACACCTTCACTTTGTTAAGAGACGCTTCATTTTGAAGTGGTTGGTCTCTGGAATCCCTGCAGCAGGCCTGAAAGGGCTTCGTCGCGACTGGTTCTGGACCGTGCTGTCGGCAGAGGAAACCGATATGAGAGATTCAAGAATCCGATGTGTTTTTTTCAATATCCGCGATCGTTGGGATCATCTTCTCGGAGCGCGGACGCCGTTGCTGACCGCAGCCGTTCTGGTTTTCGCGGTCTCCTCCGGCGCAGAGCCTGCGTTCTGGCTCCAAGTCAGCGTATGAGCATTGAACGAAACCCCCGCAGCGGGCCAGGCGGCGGGCCCCCGCGGCGCTCGATCCGGGCGAACGTGTCGCTGGTGGTGGTCGCCATGGTGGCGGTCTTCGCCACGCTGCTCAGCTTTACGGTGAGCACCGGAGAGATCCTCGTGAAGCAGCAGCAGCTGCAGGATTTCGCGGATGCCACCGCTCTGGCCGGTGCTGCGGCGCTTCGGGACGGGGAGGATGCCCTCCTGGCCGTGGCCAGCGCGGCGGCCCTGATGGGCCAGCCCGACGGGGCGCCCTTCCCCGACATGATTCTCCCGATCGATGCAATCGAGGTGGGCCGGTACGACTTCATCCAGGGAGTCTTCCATCCGCTGTCCGCCGGAAACGACGGCGTGCCCGCGGTGCGTGTTTCGTTGCCGCTCTCCGTCGCGGTCGG
Organism: Deltaproteobacteria bacterium UBA4427; assembly: GCA_963854795.1. Classification (GTDB taxonomy): domain Bacteria; phylum Myxococcota_A; class UBA9160; order UBA9160; family UBA4427; genus UBA4427. The sequence goes on from CAWLAJ010000113.1 coordinate 6,121, forward strand.
AGGCGATGCCGCCCGCCCGCCGGCTTTCCTCATGTCGTCCTTCTTGAGGGATCAACTGGGGATCGAACGCATATCCATGCACGCAGAGGCCATCGCGGTGGTTCGACCTCGAGATATCGTGATCGTCCAGGATATTACTGGCTCTTTCCAGGATGAGTTCGAGTTCGCGCGTCAAGCCGACCTGGCCCTGGTCGACATCATTGCCACGTCTTACGGCGGGCTGGGAGATCAGATCGGAGTCATCACGTTCGGCCGCGAGGCCTACACCGAGTTCCCGCTTACCCCGGTGGCGGAGGGGATCGAACTCCTCAAGGAGTTCCTCGGCTTGACGATGGAGGTTTGCACCACCAGCAGTACCCGCCATCGCTTTGCGAATCGTGATGATCATCGACGATACGACCCGACGGATCCGACCGATACCTCCGGACGGCGTCTGCGCAGGGTCAATTGCCAGGGAACCGGTACCGGGCCGGCCCTCGTCCACGCGACCACCATGCTCGACCATGCCGTCGCCCGCGGATCCGATCCCGTCATCGTCTTGCTGACCGATGGCGTTCCCTGTCACTACGTCTGGTGGCAGACCTCGAGCCAGTGGGTCGAGAACGGAAAGCGGGAAGCGATCGAGGCCGCCATCGCGGCCAAAGAAAAGGGCATCCGCGTCTTCGTCGTAGATCTGTCGTTTCCGCCGTTTGGCCCCGATAACTCCTGCCTGGCTCACGGAAGTGGTTTCAATGTCGATCTCGCGAGTCACGGGTTCGGTACGACCACCGACAATCCAGCGGAACTCGAAAGAAAACTTCTTGAAGTTGCCAACAAGCTCACGCTTCGATTGGTGCGATAGGCATGATGAGAGAAAGCGAATCCATGACCAAGAAAATTCTACGGGTCGCTCGCTCGAGTAGGCAAGGCCTGCTCCCGCGTCGTTTCGCTCGCATCCGCCTCGTCTCGCAGATTCGAAGTCCATGCACACACGGGATCGGAAAGCGCGTCAGAGCGGTCTCGAATGTGCGGCGGAGGCCCGATCGATCTTGGAGAGGGTGCTGCCGAAACCAAGCTGGAGACCTGGTGAAAGCCAGTTTCCAATAACAAGGAGAACCAAAATGCTCATGAAATTCCTTCGCGAAGAAAGCGGGATGGAGATGGTGGAGTGGTCGCTTGTAGCCATTCTCTTCGCCCTTGTCGCAGGTGTGGCTTTTACAGGAGTCGGAACTGCTGTGGCGACCGCACTGGGTAACGTCGCGACCTCGATCACGGGAGTGCCGTAATTCCGTAGGGCTGAATTAGGACGCCAGTTATTATGATGCCAGCAGTCATTCAAAACCCCGTATCCCGAAATCCCTACGCGGCCGTCGCCGATTTCTCGTCGACGACGTGTCGTACGCCACGGGTCTCGAGATCGAGTTCGGTTCTGATCGCACTCCTGGTGTCGGCCAGTCTACTGGTAGCGGCCTACTGGATGAGGCTGCCCCCACTTGCGGGGGCAGCCTTCTACCTGTTTTTCGCCGTCGAGTACGACCTGCGAACTTCGCGGATTCCGAACTGGCTCAATGCCAGCGGGCTCCTCGGGGCGCTGGTATTGGCTTTCGCTCTTGGCGGGGGCGCGGCGGTGGGCGGCGCGGGCCTTGGAGCGGTGATCGCCCTGCTGCCCGCACTGCTGCTCTATCGCGTGGGGCTCCTGGGGGCCGGCGATGCCAAGGGAATCGCTGTTCTCGGCTCTCTTCACGGCCCGCTCGCGGTGCCCGGCCTCTATCTCTGGATGCTCCTCGCGGGCGCGCTGCTCTCCATGGGCATGCTTGGCGTGCGGGGAGAACTCGGAGCCTTCTTCCGCCGCTGGGGCCGCACGTTGAAAGTACTTCTTCGATCGCGCCGCTTCGTCCATGCCCGGCCCGAGGCCGGGAGCGCGGCTGCCGGAGGGATTCCCTTTGCCTTGTGCATGGCTTTTGGAAGTTTTGCCCAGTGGTTTTGGGGGTCGCCTTGATGGCATCGAAAGTCCTCACGGTCGGCCGGCGAAACGAACGCGGAACCGCGATGGTCGAGTTGACGTTCGCGCTCCCATTGTTGGTCGTCATGCTCTTCGGCGTGATGGAATTTGGTCGACTCTTCGTGGAGTGGCAGATCGTGCAGTCCTCCGCCCGCTCCGGCGCGCGCTCCGCCAGTCTCTATCGAGCCCAATGCCTGCCCGATGCCGTAAGGAACGAAGTGACCGCCACGGTCAATGCCGTCCTGTCCGCGAATCCACTCACCAAGGCGCGGACACTGGAGGTCGAGGTATCGAACCCCTGTTCGACCCAGGCCAGTCAGCTCTGCTGCGTGACTGTCCGCTTGCATACGGATCTGGGCGTTCTTCAAAGCATCGTCGAGATCGTATCCGGGAAACCGAACGTGATTCTTGCATCGACCGCGGTGATGCGTCCCGAAGCCGCTGTTGGTGTCTCTGGTGGCATGGCCAGTTGTGCGGCGGGTATCTGATGAGCTGGCACCCCATTATCAATACTCGGGCCGAGAGAAGCCTCTTCGCCGGGAACCAGAGAAACGCAAGCAGATCGATAGATAGGCGGATTGAAATAAAATGACCCCTCGAACTCTCGGCCTCCTGTTCTTGTCGTTGACCCTCGCTGCGGCCGCTGGATACTCGAACTGGCGCTACCTGGTCGCTGCAAACGAGCCCGGAGCCGCCACCAGTGCCCCGGCCGCGCTGCGGGATGTAGTCGTTGCGAGGACCGATCTCGCTGTTTCCGAGCGGATGAATTCTCTCATGCTCACGGTTGTGCAATGGCCCGAGGAGTTGGCTCCAAAAGGTTCTTTCGAGCACGTCGAAGATGTCGTGAAGCGGATTCCGAGGAGACGCTTTACCCCGGGAGAGCCAATCCTCGAAGCGGGGCTCTTTGCCGAGGGCGCACTCGGTGGTCTCTCGCCCCTGATTCAGATCGGGCTCCGCGCCATGTCGGTTCAGGTGGACGAAATCATAGGCATTGCGGGCTTCGTCACGGTCGGCTCAACGGTGGACGTGCTGGCAACTCTGCGCCGAACGATCGAGAGCGAAGCATTCTCCCAGGTCATATTGGAAAACGTGCGCGTACTCGCGGTGGATCGAACCCTGGATCCCCGCAGAGCAGATTCGGACGAGCGCGTCAGCGTCGTGACCCTCGAGGTCACTCCGACCCAAGCGAAAAAGCTTGCCTTCGCGTCGTCCCAGGGGAGCATCCAACTCGCCCTGCGAAACTCCGCAGACGCAGAGAAGGCTTCGAGCTCGAGCGTCGGGGCGCCCCATCTCAAGGGAGAGGTTGCGAAGCTCAACGGGAGTTCTCGGCAGGTCGTGGTTCTTCGCGGCCTCGAGCGATCATTCGAAAGCTTTCCGCCTGAATCGACCGGCGACGCGAGGCCGACCGAGGCCGACCGCCCTGCAAGGTATGGGCAGAGGGGAAGTTTCGTGAGCGCCGCGGCCGTGTCCGGAAAGGGGACTCAGTGATGATCTCGCTTCCCGCCTGCTTCGGATCGAGCCCCGGGTGCTGGGTGTCCGGGCCAGTTCATTGGCTCCTGCCGGCTTGGATCGCTTTCTTTTTTCTTTTCGCCGGAGATCTTCACGCGGAGGGCAACGCTTCCGCCTCGAGGACACGATGCCTGGCGCAAGGCGACTTCGAGTGCACTCCATCGACCGTAATGCTGAAGATGGGGCCGGGCGTAGAAGGGCGCCGTAGAAGATTCGAATTGATACGCGGCCGGGCCATGTTGCTCGAGACGCCTTTCGCAGTGAGTCGTGTTGCGTTGGGTGATCCGAAGATCGCAGATGTCGTCGTCCTGGACCCTCACCAGATCAACATCGTGCCTTTGGAAGTGGGCGACACCAATCTCATCGTCTGGGGGGAAGGTGGAAGGGTGGCTGCGGCCATCGACCTCGAGGTGGGGAATAGCCATACACTCCTGCAAGCCGAACTTCGCCGCATTCTCGAAAACGACAGCATCGTACTCGACGGCAGTCGAGGCGCAGTCGTGCTCAAAGGAACGGTCGAAAGCCCGATTCAAATGGAGCACGCCCTGAACGTCACGAAGGCCCTGCTGGGGCTGGTTCAGACCGGGGAAGGTGGGGCCCAGAACCCGGCTTCGGGTCCTCGCTTGGTCAACCTTCTCAAAGTCGGCGGCAATCAACAGGTCATGCTCGAGGTGATCGTTGCAGAAATGGACCGCCGGTTGACCCGGAATCTGGGCACCAATCTCGCTGGCGTATATGGGTCAGGCGGCACGGATGTCAATCTGTTCAGCCTCCTCCAGGGATTGTCCCGCCTCGAAAACACTGCTGCTCCCCAGGTGCTCGATCTGTCGAGCCGAGTCAACTTCATTTCGACCATCTCGAGGGGCAGCGATAGCCTCGATATCTTCATCGAAGCGATTCAAGCGGACGGCCTGATCAAGATTCTCGCCGAGCCCAATCTTGTCGCTCGCAGCGGAGGGAGCGCGGAATTTCTCGTGGGTGGGGAAGTGCCCATCCCCGTCCCCCAAGCGGGGACCTTCGGCGCAGTGGGCGTCGAGTTCAAGCCATTCGGCGTGGGAGTCAAGTTCAAGCCCACTGTGCTGACGTCCAAGCGAATCTACATTGATGTCAGTACGGAGGTGAGTGAACCGAACCCTACCCTTGGCCTCCAAAGCTCCGGAATCACGGTCCCCGGTTTCAATACGCGACGAGTCGCAACCGCCGTGGAGCTCGGCAACGGCGAAAGCTTCGCGATCGCCGGTCTGCTGCGAGACGACGTTTCCGAAAGTATCAGCAAACTTCCGGGGCTCGGCGATATCCCGATTCTCGGCGCGCTGTTTCGGAGCACTCAGTTCGAACGCAAGCAGACCGAGCTCGTTATCATCGTAACGCCCCGGCTGGTTTCGCCGGGTCCGCCCGGACGTCCGGCTTTGCCGACAGATCATTTCGTGATCCCGACCGCCCTGGAATTCTTCCTGCACGGTTCCATGGAGTCCACGAAAGAAACCGAAACAGAAAAGGCGCCGAAGCCCGACACGGACTCGGTCTGGAGCCTCGAGAAGGACGCGACCGAATTCGACGCGGGAGGGGGGGCGATCTCTCCCTCCGACCTCTTGGAGCCCGGCACTACCCGCCCCCGGATTGCCGATTTGTTTGCGGGGGAAATAGGTCACGAGCTCAGCGTCCAGGGCGCCGAGGGAGAACTCCAATGAAATCGAGAACAAGCCCGAGAATCAACCTCCACGGCTGCGTGCTGCTGCTGTGCATCTCGACCGGACTCCTGAGTGGATGTTTGGGAATTCCGCTCGGGGAGGTCGAGAAACACTGGGGCGAGGCCTATGCGAAGACAATGCGGGCACAGATCGAAAACGCCGCGCCAGACCCGGCGGAGAAGACGTCGTATTCGACCGAGCTTGGCGAAGTCGATGCGCTGACTTCCGATCTGATCCTGGAGAACTATCAAACCGATGTGAAGCGTACTCCGGCCGAAGAGCGGGAGACCTTCGTGATCGATACGGGGCTTAACTGAGTCGCCCGAGCTTTCGGGCTGGCGCGATTAGGGGGTGAGAGGTGGGCAGTATGGAGAACTTGGCAGTGCTCCTGGTTTCGGACGATCCGGTTCTCCGCAGGGCGATCATCACGGCGCTCGAAGCTGCCGAGCATCTGGAACTTCGGGAGGCGATTGGAAGCGCCGGGGACCTCGAAGACGCGGCCTGGAAGCTGGTACCCGATCTGATCGTCGCAACACTCGGTGACGATCCCGAGATGATGTTTGAAGCACTCGCCGCTCTCGGCCAGCGATGCCCAGAAGTCATCCTCTGCGGACCTGCTGAGCGAAGCGATCTCATCATTCGGTCGATGCGAATCGGCGTTCGCGAGTATATCCCGCTGCCGATCGAGCCAGACGACCTGCTACGCGTCATGGAGCGTTTGTCGCTGGCACGCGCGACCCGCGATCCGATCAACCGGGGCCGAATCCTTTCGATCATGGGGGCCAAGGGCGGCGTAGGCGCCACCACGGTCACCTGTCAAATTGGTTCCGCTCTACAGCTGCTGGGCGCGCAGACCACGATCATCGATCTGAACCTGCTGTCGGGTGATGTCGCCCTCTATCACGATCTGTCTCCGACTTTCGGAGTCGCCGATCTCGAACGTGAAAGCGGTGAAATCGATCGGACCTACCTGCAGTCGCTCATCGAAATCCACTCATCGGGTGTCGGCCTGATGGCATCGCCGCTTCACGTCCATGCGGAGCCTTTGGTTCGGCCAGCTCGATTGCAGCAGGCGCTCGGCCTGATTCAGGATTTCAGCGATTTCGTCCTGATCGACCTTCCCCGAGATTGCGGGGATCTGGGGATCGCCGCCATCGAACTCACGGATCGGGTTCTCGTTGTTACTTCGCTCGATGTTCCGTCGCTGGCACACTGCAAGTTGCAGCTTCGCCGTCTGGATCAATCGGGCGTACCGCGCCAGTCGACCCACGTCGTCGCGAACAATTCCGACCCGGATACGAGCCTGAGTACAAAGGACATCCGCGGGTTCCTGGGCAGGCCGATCGACTTCCATCTTCCGA